>JBCBGY010000166.1:0-9931 GCA_038526275.1 Pseudomonadota bacterium
GCGAGCGACTACGCCGGGATTTCGTCACGCTCTGGGGCAGCGCGCTTCAGGGTGACGTAATCTCGGAACTGGACGAGGGCCTGCGCGGAGAGATCATCGCGGCCCTGCCCGCCGAGGTGGTCACCGAAGCGGTTCGCGAACTGGAAAGCGATGATGTTGTCGACCTTTTGGAAGATCTGGAAGAACCCCAGCAAGAAGTGGTGTTGGACGCTTTGCCTGCCGCCGAACGTGCTGCGGTGGAACAGGCCCTGTCCTATCCGGAATTCTCGGCCGGGCGGCTCATGCAGCGGGAAGTTGTCAGGGCCCCAGAACATTGGACTGTCGGAGACGCTATCGACTTTTTGCGCACCAATGGAGACGATCTGCCGGAACAATTCTACCATATCGTCCTTGTTGACCCGCGCATGCGGCCCAAAGGCTATGTGACGCTTGGCAAAATCCTGTCCAGTCGGCGGGATGCGCCGCTTACGTCAATCACGGAGTCAAGCTTTCGCACCATCCCTGTGACACAGGAGGAAAGCGAAGTCGCGTATGCGTTCAACCAATATCACCTAATCTCTGTCCCTGTGGTCGACGAAGACGAACGCCTGGTCGGGGTTATCACCATCGACGATGCCATGGCGGTGCTCGACGAAGAGCACGAGGAAGACATCCTTCGCCTGGCCGGTGTCAGCGAAGGGCGACCCAGCGACAAGATCATCGATACGACCAAACGCCGTTTCCCTTGGCTCGCTGTAAATCTCGTCACGTCCATTCTGGCCTCCTTGGTCATTGCACAGTTTGAAGATGTCATTGCCCAGGTGGTAGCTCTGGCCGTGCTGATGCCCATCGTGGCTTCGATGGGCGGCAATGCCGGGACTCAAACCCTGACCGTTGTGGTCCGTGCACTGGCAACCAAAGACCTGACGGGATCCAATCTATGGCGGGTCCTCTGGCGTGAACTCGCTGTTGGCACGCTCAACGGCATGATATTTGCGGTGGTCATGGGCATCGTCGGTATGGTCTGGTTCGGATCGCCGATGCTCGGGCTGATCATCGCTGCGGCCATGGTGGTCAATCTTATTGTCGCGGGTCTGGCGGGCTTGCTGATCCCGGTCGTGCTGGACAAACTGAACATTGACCCGGCCCTGGCCTCCGGTGCCTTTGTGACCACGGTCACCGATATTGTGGGTTTCTTCGCGTTCCTTGGCCTCGCAGCCATGTTCCTTCTTTGACACGACGACATGACCGAAGCCAAAATCACTGCTCGCAAAGCTGCTTTCGCACGCCGCAAAGCGGCCCACCGTGCGGGAGATCACACCGCCCGTCTACGAACTCTCATCGGTGATCTGCGTGGGACAGTCATTGCGGGATACATGCCGATCCGGACCGAAATCGACCCGTTGCCTGCCATGACAGCCCTTGCAGCCCGGAACCAAATCTGCGTGCCGGTCATTCAAGGGAAAGGCCTGCCGCTGAAATTTCACGCATGGACACCCTCCACCGAGATGGTCGCCGGCCCCTTCGGAGCCCAAATCCCCAGGGACGGAACAGAAGTCACGCCAGACGTTCTGATCGTACCCCTGGTCGCCTTTGACAAACGCGGTTACCGGCTCGGCTATGGCGGGGGCTTTTATGACCGCACGCTCGCCCAACTGCGCCAGCTTCGATCAATCCGGGCCATTGGTTTCGCCTATGCAGCGCAACAAGACGACAACTTGCCCGTGGAGCCAACCGACCAAGCGCTCGACGCAATAGCAACGGACGCGGCAATCCTGTGCTTCAGCGCGTGACAGGCGTTGGGACCTGCTTATGCACTGTCCCGCTGAAAGCCTAATTGCTCCCGCCACTGCCGATATCAAAAGAGAGACAATGGCAGATCGCTTCCGGCTCACCAAAACAGAAACCCGTTTCTGATCCACCCCCGCATGATCCCGCACCTGACAGTCCGCTGTCGTCGTGTCCACCAAAATAGCCGTATCCCCAAAGGGGCCCCTTGGCGATTTTAGTGGACACGTCGCCATCGCCCCGTCTGTCTTGGATCAAGCGACGGCGGCTCCGAAACAGAGACGGTTTGGGCGGCACCTGCGCTAACCCGTCGCGCATTGGAGATAGTTGGGGCGAGTTGCTTGCCGGGCCGCCCTCCGCGCCCTACCCCTTCAGATCATGAAAATTCTTTTCCTGGGTGATGTGGTGGGTCGATCCGGACGATCGGCGATATCCGAGCATTTGCAACGGTTGCGAGCAGAGTGGGCCATCGACTTCGTCGTGGTCAATGGCGAGAACGCAACCAGTGGCATTGGGCTCTCTGCCCCGCACGCAAAGGACCTGCTGGCCGCAGGTGCCGATTGCATCACGCTGGGCGATCATGCCTTCGATCAGAAAGACATGTTGCAGTTCATCGAGACGGAACCGCGGATCATTCGTCCCCTGAACTATGCCAAAGGGGCCCCTGGCCGAGGCGCGCGGGTCTTTGAAGTGCCAGCTGGCGGGCGGATCCTTGTGGCGCAGGTCTTGGGACAGGTCTTTATGAAGCGGCCGTTTGATGATCCCTTTTCGGCTGTTGACGCGGTTTTGCGCACGGCCGGGCTGGGCACCACCGTTCAGGCCGCTTTGGTCGATATTCACTGCGAGGCCACCTCTGAAAAGATGGGGATGGGCCATTTCTGCGATGGCAAGGCCAGCGTCGTGGTCGGGACCCATACCCATGTTCCAACCGGCGACTGCCAAATCCTGCCTGGCGGCACGGCCTTTCAATCGGATGCAGGCATGTGCGGGGATTATAATTCCGTAATTGGCATGGAGACGACCGAGCCGTTAAGGCGGTTTGTGACCGGCATGGCAAAGGGGCGTTTCACGCCAGCGACGGGGCCGGCCACCTTGTGCGGGCTGTTCGTAGAGATCGATCCCGCGACCGGGAAAGCGGTGCACGCCGAAACCGTTCGCGTCGGCGGACGTCTCTCGCCGACAGGTCCAACAAGCCCCACTCAATGAGACCGGTTGTACCGTCTCCCACGAAAGGCCATGATGCAGCCTGACCGGGTGCCCAACAGGCACCGTTGACGGGGACCCATATGGATCAGTTCGGACTGCCCCCTGTGGCGGATGCGTTTTTCGCCATCGCAGTTGTCGTTGCCATGTTCGTGATGTTCCTGCGGGAGGTTTTACCTACCGAAGTTGTTGCCATTGGCGGCGTCTCTGTGCTGCTGGCCACCGGTGTCTTGCCCTATGATACCGGTCTTGCGGTGCTGGCAAACCCGGCGCCCTGGACCATTGCGGCCATGTTCATCGTGATGGGCGCGCTTGTTCGGACGGGTGCGCTGGACTGGTTCACGCAAAGCGCCGAACGTCAGGCCGGGGTGCGACCGGGCCTGGCCATTGGTGGCCTGATCGCCTTTGTCGTTGTGGCCTCTGCGTTCGTCTCCAACACGCCGGTCGTGGTGGTGATGATCCCGGTCTTTGTTCAGTTAGCCGGCACTCTGGGCGTTTCCGCCTCCAAATTGCTGATCCCTTTGAGCTATGCCGCGATTCTCGGCGGCACGCTGACGCTGATTGGAACCTCGACAAACCTTCTGGTGGATGGCGTGGCGCGCGAAGGCGGGCTGAAACCTTTTGGGATTTTTGAGGTCACGCCGCTGGCGATTTTCCTGGTGGCCTGGGGGCTGATCTACCTGCGCTACATCTCGCCATATCTATTGCCGTCGCGGGAAAGCATGGCGTCTCTCCTGTCGAACCGATCCCGGATGAAGTTCTTCACCGAAGTCGCGGTGCCGGAGGGTAGCGAGTTGGCCGGGCAAAATGTCATGGAGATTGACCTGTTCAAACGGGACGGCGTGCGGGTGATTGACGTGCTGCGGGGTGACGCTTCGCTTCGTCGGGACTTGCGGCCTGTCGAACTGCAGGAAGGGGACCGAGTGGTGCTGCGCACCGAAATCTCGGAACTGCTCAGCTTGCAGGAGAACAAACAGCTTCGGATGGTCGACAAGCTGAGTTCCGTGGCGACAGAGACAGTCGAGGTTCTGATTTCACCTGGCGCACGAATGGTCGGACGGCGGCTGGGGGATCTGCGCCTGCGCCGTCGCTACGGTGTTTATCCGTTGGCGGTGCACCGTCGAAACCAGAATATCGGGCGGCAGATGGATGACCTTATCGTACGGGTCGGGGACACGTTGCTGTTGGAGGGCGCGCCAGAAGATATTCAACGCCTTGCGGCAGATATGGGGCTGGTCGACATCGCCAAACCGTCGGCCCGAGCCTACAGGCGAGACCGTGCCCCCATCGCACTGGCCGCTTTGGCGGGCATCGTGCTGCTGGCCGCCATAGGGCTTGCGCCCATTTTCCTGCTGGCCATTCTGGCCGTGGCCCTTGTGCTGATCAGCCGCTGTATCGACGCAGAAGAGGCGTTTTCCTTCATCGACGGGCGGTTGCTGGCCCTGATCTTTTCGATGCTGGCTGTGGGGGCTGCCCTGGAAACCTCCGGTGCCGTGACAATGATTGTCGAGGCCATCGCCCCTGCCCTGGCCCTGCTGCCCGCCTTTCTGGTGATCTGGGCCGTCTATCTTTTGACAAGCGTTTTGACGGAATTGGTATCGAACAACGCCGTAGCCGTGGTGGTGACCCCCATCGCCATCGGCCTCGCTGGGGCACTGGGTTATGATCCGCGCCCGTTTGTGGTGGCGGTGATGGTGGCGGCATCCGCCAGCTTTGCAACGCCAATCGGCTATCAGACCAATATGTTGGTCTATGGTCCCGGCGGGTATCGGTTCTCTGATTTTCTGCGGGTGGGCGTCCCGCTGAACATCTCTGTCGGGTTGCTGGCCTCGCTGCTGATCCCGTTCATTTGGCCGCTGACGCCCTGATCATAGCGGCCAGAACACCAGGATTGCAGGAATCGAGACAGCAACCACCAGGATCTCCAAAGGCAGGCCGAGCCGCCAGTAATCACCGAACTTGTAGCCGCCCGGCCCCAGAATCAGCGTGTTGTTCTTGTGCCCAATGGGGGTCAGAAAAGCTGCTGATGCGGCGATAGCCACAGCCATCAGAAAGGGATCTGGGCTTACATTCAGGCTGTTGGCCATCTGCAGACCCACCGGCGCCGCGACAATCGTGGTGGCGGTGTTGTTCAGGACGTCTGACAGCGTCATCGTCACCACCATCAGCACGGTCAGGATCATCCAGGCGGGTAATCCTTCGGTCATCGCCACCAATCCACCTGCGATCAGTTCAGTCCCGCCGGATGTCTCTAGCGCAGCGCCCAGCGGGATCATCGACCCCAGCAGGACAACCACCGGCCATTCGATGTGATCATAGATCTCCGCCAGGGGCAGAATGCGGAACAGCACGAAAGCAACGACGACGAGGCCCAACGCGATAGGAAGATACAAAAGCCCCAGTGCGGCGCCGACGACCGCCCCGGCAAAGAGCCCAATGGCAAGCCAGGTCTTGCTGTCGTTTGTCACATTCAACCCGCGGTCAGCCAACGGCAAAGCACCCAACCAGTCGGTCACTTCCCCAACCTGGTCCGCCGGTGTGAGCAGCAGCAGGATGTCACCCGGCTGGATCACGGCTTTTCGCACCTGCTTGCTAATCGTCTTACCCTGGCGTGAGATCCCGAGAAGCACCGTCCGCCGACGCCAGGCTAACCCAATGGTCTGGGCCGTCTTTCCCGCAATGCGGCTCGTGTCGCGAACAACGACCTCTATCAAGGCTAACCCTTGGGTGTTCTCTTCCAGCAGTTCCTGCCGCCTGTCATCGCCGAACTGAAAGCCTGCGGCGCTGCGAAATTCGTCCAGTCCTTCGGGTTCCGCCTCCAGCAGCACACTGTCGCCAGACTGCAGCTTGGCGCGCTGTCCGCCGCGCAAGCGCCGCCCATTGCGGATCAGCCCGATCAGGGCGACATCGCTTTTTTCGGCAAGCTCCTCCAGATCCGCCATCGTGCTGCCGACCTGCTTGCTGCCCTCGGGCACCGATAGCTCGGCGATATAGGCCCCCTGGACCGACGATGATGCTTGCCCGGCTGCAGTGCCCGGCGCAGGGATCAATCGCCAACCGACCAGAGCCACGAAAGCAAGTCCGACCACGGCTGTTACGCCGCCGACCGGTGCGAAATCGAACATAGTGAAAGGCTGCCCCAGGGCATCCTCCCTGAAAGTCGCAATGATAATGTTCGGCGGTGTGCCAATCAGCGTGGCCATGCCGCCCAAGATCGTCGCGAAGGATAAGGGCATCAGGCTGAGGCCCGGACTGCGCCCCGCCTTGGCGGCTGTCTGAATGTCCACCGGCATGAGCAGCGCCAGGGCCGCAACGTTATTCATGAAGGCGGACAGAATGCCGCCTATTCCGCCCATCAAGGCGATATGTGCGCCCAGAGCACGGCTGCTGTCCACCAGCGTCCGCGTGATCAGGAACACGGCACCGGATCGCACCAGACCAGCCGACACGATTAAAACCAAGGCCACCACCAGCGTCGCCGGGTGCCCAAAGCCCGCGAATGCTTGATCTGCCGGAACCAAACCCAGAACCACAGCAACCAGAAGCGCCGAGAAGGCAACCAAATCATATCGGAACCGGCCCCAGATCAGCAGGGCGAACACGGTCCCGAACAGTCCAAAAAGCAGCAACTGGTCCTGGGTCATGCTGGCACATTGTGGGGATCACGGGTCCGGCGCAAGTGGCCCCCCACGTCATCGGCAGATCGTTGACATGCGGACTCTGCCTAAATCATTGATGGTCGGAACGGTAGACTGGCTGGGTTGCGGGCCGTGGGCCCCATGATTTATAGGAACCAAACGGCATTCAACGGCAGGAGACCCCATGGCAGGCCACTCAAAATGGGCAAACATCCAGCACCGCAAGGGACGGCAGGATGCGGCCCGATCCAAGCTTTTTTCAAAGCTGGCCAAGGAAATCACCGTGGCCGCCAAAATGGGCGACCCGGATCCGGACAAGAACCCGCGCCTGCGGCTGGCCGTAAAAGAAGCCAAGAGCCAATCTGTCCCGAAGGATGTGATCGAACGCGCGATCAAGAAATCGCTCGGGGGCGACGGCGAGGACTATGAAGAGATCCGCTATGAAGGTTACGGGCCCGGCGGCATCGCAGTGATCGTTGAAGCCATGACCGACAATCGCAACCGGACGGCCAGCAATGTGCGCTCGACCTTCGGCAAACATGGTGGAAACCTCGGCGAAACCGGGTCTGTGAGCTTCATGTTCGAGCGCAAGGGCGAGATTGTCTATCCAAGCAGCGTCGGTGACGAGGACACAGTGATGGAGGCCGCGATCGAAGCGGGCGCCGAGGATGTGGAACATTCTGAAGAGGCCCACACAATCTACTGTGCAGACACCGATCTGAACGAGGTTTCCAACGCGTTGGAAGCGGCATTGGGTGAAAGCGAAACGGCAAAGCTGGTCTGGAAGCCCACAACCACAACCGAACTGGATCTGGATGGCGCGCAAAAACTGATGAAGCTGATCGACATACTCGAAGATGACGACGACGTTCAGCGCGTTACGGCCAATTTCGAAATCTCGGACGAAGTTATGGAAAAACTGTCAGCCTAGATCTGCGGCAGTCGGCGCCCTTGAAATGCGTCGGCACCTGTTCGATAGAGGTTGGGTCGGCATCAAGAGGTCAGCCATGCGTGCACGTATCTTCCAGCCTGCCAAAACGGCGATGCAATCCGGAACAGCCAAGACCAAAGGCTGGGTGCTGGAATATGCGCCAGCCAGCGCGCGGGAAGTGGACCCGCTGATGGGCTGGACCAGTTCGAGCGATACCCAAAGCCAGGTCCGCTTGCGCTTTGACAGCAAAGAGGCCGCGTTGGACTATGCCCAGTCCAAGGGGTTGGACGTCACCATCACCGAGCCGAAGAAGCGCAAGCCCGTGATCCGCAAGGGCGGCTATGGCGAGAATTTTGCCACCAACCGTCGCGGTGCCTGGACTCACTGATCGCGCCCGAGACCCGGCATTTTATGGAGCTACGACAGGCGACCGAAGAAGATTGGCCCCGGATCTGGCCCATCTTCCGGGATATCGTGCGCAAAGGCGATACCTACACATACGATCCGGCGATTTCTGAAGAGGCCGCACTGGGCATTTGGATGTCGGCTCCGCGCCGCACCTACATTTGCACGGATGGCGCCGATACGCTGGGCACCTACTATATCAAAACCAATCAAGGTGGCGGTGGAGCGCATGTCTGCAATTGCGGCTATATGGTCGCGGCAGAAGCCAGAGGCAAAGGCTTGGCTCGCAAAATGTGTCTTCATTCCCAAGACGTTGCGCGTGAACTGGGCTATCGCGCCATGCAGTTCAATTTCGTGGTCAGCAGCAACAAGGCCGCGGTGCATTTATGGGAAGATCTCGGCTTTGATACGGTCGGTCGCCTGCCCCAAGCGTTTGAACATCCCGAGCACGGCTTAGTTGATGCACTGGTCATGTACAAATGGCTGGGGGACGCGGACTGACCGGCGAGGTCGGTCAAAGAGCTGTGCGTTAGCCGCCGCGCGCGATAGAGTGCAGGGGAAAGCTGCAACTGGAAGGACGTTTTATGGATGACCACACCGACTGGTACAGCGAGGAGCGGGCCACCTTTGGCGACCGTGTGGCGGGTGCCCGCGAAGCTGTGGGGCTGAGCCAATCGGAACTGGCCCGGAAGCTTGGGGTTAAGCTCAAGACGATACGCGGCTGGGAGGATGATCTGACCGAACCGCGGGCCAATAAGCTGCAGATGCTGTCCGGTCTACTGGGCGTGTCGCTAATGTGGTTGCTCAATGGTGAGGGCGAAGGTCTTGAAGCGCCAGGCGACGACAGTCTGCTGCTCGCCGATGCGAAAGGACTGCTGGGCGAATTGCGCGAGATCCGCGCCGATATGGACCGATCAACGGACCGTCTGGCGCGTGTGGAAAAACGGCTGCGAATCTTGATGGGAGAGATACGTGTTGACCGAGACACCTGAAAATCGGCTGAAGCGCCTGAGGATGCGGTCGTGGCGTCGCGGGATCAAGGAAATGGATCTTATCCTCGGCGGTTTTGCAGATCATCGCCTGTCCGATTTGTCAGACACGGAGCTTGCGCTTTTTGATGCGCTGCTCAGCGAAAACGATCAGGACCTTTATGCCTGGGTGACCGGACAAGCGTCCCCACCGGAGCGATTCGCACCCATGATCGCAACAATTTCCGAATTCGCTAATATGTTGTAATCATAAAATTATCTTCTCTTTGTTCACGGTTTAACCTCTTATTCGGAGTTTTCACCTACTCCTCCTCCCCGCACTCATGGAGGACGGTAATGAGCGTTCATGACCAACATATTCCGACTGGCGACGGAGCTTATGTGACCACCTATCTGGAAGGTCTGGCGCTGGTGGAACGATTGCATCGGCTTTTGCTGGATGTAATCAAAGACGAGTTCGAGCGCGTGGGCATTTTGGAGATCAACGCTGTCCAGGCTCTTTTGCTTTTCAACATTGGCGACAACGAAGTCACGGCCGGCGAACTGAAATCGCGCGGCTATTATCAGGGGTCTAACGTCTCCTATAACCTGAAAAAGCTCGTCGATCTGGGCTACATGCACCATCAACGATGCGAGATTGACCGGCGTTCGGTCCGTGTCCGGTTGACCGAAAAGGGGCGCAACATTCGGACCATCGTTTCCGAACTGTTCGAACGGCACGCATCAGGTTTGCAAGACAAAGACATTCTCAGCCACAACGGGCTGACCGATATCACCGCTGCCTTGCGCCGGGTGGAACGATATTGGTCCGAACAGATCCGGTATATTTATTGAACGATCGGAGCGGTCCAAACCATCACCGCTCCGACCAAATTGTCCGCCGATTACCAGTGACCCGTGTTTTCCATACTCGCCCATGGCTCTGCGGGTTCCAGGCGATCCCCCATCTGCAGCAATTCAATCGACACGTTATCCGGCGACCGGACAAAAGCCATATG
>JBCBGY010000167.1:0-9867 GCA_038526275.1 Pseudomonadota bacterium
TTGCGCCGCCGCGCCAAACGATCGTGCCTTCTTGACCTCGATAAAGACCAGGCAATCCTGTTCAGACGCTACGAGATCAATCTCGCCACTTTCCCCGCGCCAACGTTCCGCAATGACCGGGCGCCCGGATCGCTGATAGTGCCGCGCCACCGCTGCCTCGGCAGACAGGCCAGCATGGTAGGCGACTGCACCAGCCGCAGAAATTGAGCGTGAATGGGCCGTCATTCGTTTCGATCCTTCATGGCGAGCGCCAGTTGGTAGATCTGCCGCCGCGGTTTTTCAAACTGCGAGGCGATCTGAGCAGCAGCTTCTTTAACGGACTGGGTTTGCAGGGCCGCATCCAGGGCCCTTTCCAGTGTTTCTGCCGAAACCTCTTGTTCGATGGGCTGGCCGATGACCAAGACGATTTCCCCTTTCAGCACCCTGTCGCGGCAATTTTCGATCAGTTCGGCCATTTTGCCGCGCATGACTTCTTCAAACTTCTTGGTCAGTTCCCGACAAATCGCGACCGGGCAGTCTTCCCCAAATACATCGCACAAATCATCTAATGTTGAATGAACACGTTTCGCACTTTCGAACAGAACGACAGTGGTTTTGGTCTGTGCGAGTTCTTCCAGAAATCGCCGCCGTGCGCCTTTGGCAGATGGGGCAAAGCCTGCAAACAGAAACTTGTCTGTTGGCAATCCGGCCAGACTTAAGGCCGCCAGCAAAGCCGATGGCCCCGGCGCCGCTGTGACCTTATGCCCGGCTTCAGCAACCTCCCTGACCAAGGCGAAACCTGGATCGGCCACCAGCGGGGTTCCGGCATCAGAGACATATGCGAGCGACTTTCCGGCCTCCAGGATAGCAAGCAATTTCGGCCGCTGAGACGCGCCATTATGGTCGTGATAGGCCAGCAGCGGGCGGCTTCCCAATGGAATAGCATGCAACTCAAGCAAGCGCCGCGCGACCCGGGTATCCTCCGCCGCAATCGCATCTGCCGAGGCCAGGATATCAAGGGCCCGCAAAGTAATGTCTCGGGCCGTTCCAATTGGGGTTGCGACCAGATAGAGACCCGACGTCAAGCTGACCGTCTGGTAAATCTCCCCCCTGACACTGTTCGGCATCCACTTGCCCTTTCGCAGAAGATACGGCTAAGGCTGATACGGCTGGTCGGCACGCGGCCTCCGAAACCAGCTTTTAAGGAGTAGCTGATATTGTCTCGAATGGGGAGCCCGGGCCGGAAGATGATGGAACTGTTACTGAAACCCATCCTTGTCGTCGGCGTAATACTGGGCCTTGCGGCCTGCGAACCAATCAACCTTTCCGGCGGCGGCAGCGCTCCGTCCAGTGGAGAGGCGGTCCCGGTCGCTCTTCTGGTGCCCGGCAGGTCTGGTGACTCGCAACAGGATGCACTGGCACAATCGCTTGAAAACGCCGCCCGCCTCGCCATCGCCGATCTTGACGGCGTCGCGATTGACCTGCGCGTCTACAACACCGCTGGCAGTCCCGAACAGGCCGCCATTTCAGCGCGGGAAGCCGTGGATCAAGGCGCGGACATCATTTTGGGACCGCTTTTCGCCGAGTCCGCCAATGCAGCTGGCAATGCAACTGCGCCCCAAGGCGTGAACGTTCTGGCCTTTTCGAACAACCCGGCTATCGCTGGGGGCAACGTGTTCATCTTGGGGTCGACCTTTGCGAACACCGCCGAACGGCTGGTCAACCATGCCAAAGCCAACGGGAAGTCGCGCATTTTCGTGGTCCATGCGGAAAGTATTGCCGAGGAAGTGGCGCGTGATGCAGTTCTGACTGCCTTGGCCCGGTCAGGCATCACTGTCGCTGGGGTCGCGTCTTTTGAGCTGTCGCAACAGGGCGTTGTCGGGGCCATTCCGGGAATGGCCCAGCAGATCAAGCAGGCAAATGCGGACGCGATAATCTTTACCTCTGGCAATGAAGGGGCGATGAGTTTTCTCGCTCAGTTGCTCCCCGAAAACGGGATCAGCCCAACTGAAATCCAGTTCATTGGCATGGCGCGGCTTGATATCCCGCCCCAGGCCATGTCGCAACCTGGCCTGCAAGACAGTTGGTTTGTTTTGCCGGATCCGGGCCTGAACGACCGTTTTCGCGCCCGCTATCAGACCGCCTATGGCGCGCCGCCGATCGAGATTGCTGGGCGGGCCTATGATGGCATCGCCGCCATCGGCGCGCTCGCTCAACAAAATGATCCGGAGCCGTTTGGGCGGGCCTCGCTCACGCGGAGTTCGGGTTTCGTCGGCGTTGATGGTATATTCAGGCTAAAACCGGACGGAACCAATGAGAGAGGGCTCGCTGTCGCCCAGATTCGAAACAACATGGTGAGCGTGATTGACCCAGCTCCAAGACGCTTTGCCGGCCCAGGCTTCTAATTTGGCCGCGCTGGATGTGCTGCCCGTGTCGGCGGCGCCGACCGAGTTGATCTGCCCGGCAGATCAGATCATCCAGCCGGACCATCTGTGGGCGGAGATAGAGGCGGCCATCACGGGACGAACGCTCTGCGACGAGACACCTCCACAACCCAGTGACAACCGGGCTCTCGTTCTGCCGCTTCTCCAGGCGGCGCAGGAAAAAGGTCGCGAGCGCATCTCCGACGCATTTGCCGAGCAACCTCGCGCCGCCAGGGGCCTGGTTGCGGCCTACGCACACCTGACAGACAGTCTGATCAAAACAATCTGGCGGCTTGTCACGACACATTTGCATCCTGCCCCCTGTCCTACCGCCTCGGAACGGCTGACCGTCCTGGCAGCCGGCGGATATGGACGGGCCGAAATGGCCCCACGTTCGGATGTAGACCTGCTTTTCCTGACGCCTTACAAAATTACCCCCTGGGCCGAGAGCGCCATCGAAGCCATGCTCTATATTCTGTGGGATTTACGCCTGCAGGTCGGCCATTCCAGCCGTACCATTCGCGACTGCCTGCGCCTTGGCCGCTCTGATTTCACGATAAGAACGTCGCTATTGGAACTGCGCTACCTCGATGGGGACAAGGATCTGGGCGAAGAACTGATCGCACGGCTTTGGAGCGATCTTTTCAAAGGCACCAGCCGCGAATTCATCGAAGCCAAGCTCGCGGAACGGGCCGATCGGCACGAAAAACAGGGCGGCCAGCGCTACATGCTGGAGCCCAATGTGAAGGAGGGCAAAGGCGGCCTGCGGGATCTGCAATCGCTCTTTTGGATCGCCAAATATGTTCACCGCGTGCAGCGGGTCCAGGACATGGTCGACCTTGGCATCTTCACCGCCGAAGAATATCAGGCCTTTGAAGCGGCCGAGACCTTCCTGTGGGCCGTCCGGTCCCATCTTCACCTGATCAGCGGTCGCGAAGCCGATCAGCTGACCTTTGATATGCAAATCGAAGTGGCCGAGCGGATGCGATACCGTGACCATGGTGGCCGCCGCGCGGTAGAGCATTTCATGCAGGACTATTTCCGACATGCCACCCGCGTGGGCGATCTGACCCGCATCCTTCTGGCCGCGATGGAAGCGATCCATGTCAAGACGCAGCCAAGCCTTTTTGGTCTGTTCCGACGACCCAGACAACTCAGCGCCCCTTTCGGAGTGAGTTACAACCGGTTGATCATAGAGGATGAAACGCAATTCCTATCGAAACCCACCCAACTGCTGAATGTGTTCGAAGAGGCTCTGCGCACCGGGCTGCTTCTGCACCCTGACGCCATGCGTCTTATCGTGGCCAACCTGCACCTGATCGACGACACGGTCCGCCGGGACAAGGCCACGATCAAAACCTTCATCGACTTGCTTCTGCGCCACGGCAACCCGGAACGGGCGCTGCGGCGGATGAACGAACTTGGCGTTCTGTCAGCCTTTATCCCTGAATTTGAACCCATCGTCGCGATGATGCAGTTCAACGTTTACCATCACTACACGGTGGACGAACATACCATTCAGTGCATCCGGATCCTTGCAGAGATCGAACGCGAAGAACTGGTCGAGGAACTGCCCATCGCCAGCCGGATCCTGAAGGATGGCGTCAATCGCAGAGTGCTGTATCTGGCGCTATTGCTGCACGACATCGGCAAAGGGCGATCTGAAGACCATTCGATCGTGGGCGCCCGCATTGCCCGCTCCGTCTGCCAGAGGTTCCAACTGAACAAAGACGAGGCCCAAACCATCGAATGGCTGGTGCGCTACCACCTGCTGATGTCGGACATGGCCCAAAAGCGCGATCTGTCGGATCCTCGCACGATCCGGGATTTCGCCAAGGCCGTCAAAACCCGTAAACGTCTGGATCTGCTTACGGTGCTGACCGTATGCGATATTCGCGGCGTCGGCCCCAACACCTGGAACAATTGGAAGGCGGTGCTGCTCCGGACGCTTTACCGCGAAACTGCGGATGCGCTGGAACACGGGCTGGAGGAGGTCAACCGCGAAAATCGCGGGGCTGCGGCGATCCGCGATTTACGGGCGGCCCTGCCCGACTGGTCAGCAGCAGATCTGCGTACCGAAACGGCAAGGCACTATGATCCATACTGGCAAGGGCTGCAGACCAGTACCCATGTGGTCATCGCCAAGCTTCTGCACAATCTGGGCTCCGACGAAGTACGCATCGATTTGACACCCGACCCGGACCGCGACGCCACGCGGGCCTGTTTCGCACTTTCCGATCATGCCGGCACCTTCTCTCGCGTCACCGGAGCTTTGGCGCTGACCGGAGCAAACGTGGTGGATGCGCGCAGCTACACCACGAAAGACGGATTTGCGACATCTGCCTTCTGGATCCAGGATGGCGATGGGTCGCCTTATGAAGTGAGCCGCCTGCCCCGCCTGCGTTCAAACCTGCTCAAGCTCCTGACTGGCCAGGTTTTGGCCCAAGATGCCCTGGTCTCGCGCGACAAGGTACGCAAACGCGAACGCGGCTTTCGCTTCCCCACCTCTGTCACCTTCGACAATGATGGCTCGGACATCTACACTCTGGTGGAGGTCGACACCCGCGACCGGCCCGGGCTGCTGCATGACGTGTCGCGCACCCTGGCAGATGCCAACATCTACATTGCCAGCGCAGTTATCGCGACCTATGGCGCTCAGGTGGTAGACACCTTCTACGTGAAAGACGCATTCGGCTTGAAAATCCATGCAAAGTCTCGCCAGGCCGCTTTGGAACGCAAAGTCCGCGAGGCAATTCTGGCAGGTGCGGAACGCGCCCGGACCTGATGCAGCCCATCCAACTTATCAAAGGTTTCCTGACGGTCGGCATGTGGACCATGCTGAGCCGCTTTCTGGGGTTTCTGCGCGACATTCTGATCGCCGCCCGCCTGGGTGACGGTCCCATAGGCGAAGCCTTTTTCGTTGCTTTGACCCTGCCCAACATGTTCCGCCGCTTCTTTGCCGAGGGCGCGTTCAACATGGCTTTCGTGCCGATGTTTGCCAAGAAACTGTCGGATGCTGAGGACGCGAACGATTTTGCGCGCGATGCGCTCTCCGGACTGGCCGCCATTCTCATCGGCCTGACACTGCTGGCGCAGGCGGTAATGCCGTGGCTGGTGCTGGCCCTTGCATCGGGGTTTTTGGGAGACGAACGCTTCGACATGGCGACGGTGTTTGCGCGGATCACCTTCCCCTACATCCTGTTGATTTCCATGGCCGCGCTTCTGTCGGGCGTGTTGAATGCGACGGGCCGCTTTGCCGCTGCTGCGGCTGCGCCCGTCCTTTTGAACGTGGCCCTGATCAGCGCCATGCTGTTGGCCCCGCCGCTCGGTTGGGACTTCGGTTTGGCGATTTCGTGGGCCGTGCCTATTGCGGGTGTGGCGCAACTCGCACTGCTCTGGCGGGCCGCCAAAGGCGCTGGCTTTGCACCGCGGTTGCGATGGCCCCGTATTACACCGGATCTAAAGCGCCTAGCGATCATCGCCGCGCCAGCCATGTTGGCGGGCGGTGTGGTGCAGATCAACCTGATCGTTGGGCGCCAGGTTGCCAGCGGGTTTGACGGCGCGATCACCTACCTGATTCTCGCCGATCGCCTGTATCAGTTGCCGCTGGGCGTCGTGGCCATCGCCATTGGCGTCGTGCTGCTGCCGGAACTATCGCGCCGACTGGCGGATGGAGACATCGAAGGCGGCCGTGACGGTCTGAACCGCGCCACGGAATTCGCCCTATTGCTAACGATCCCCGCAGCGATTGCGTTGGTCGTAATCGCCCATCCCATCGTCTCGGTCCTTTATGAACGTGGGGCATTTGATGCCGACGCCACCGCCGCCACGGCACTGGCCACGGCGATCTACGGCGCCGGTCTGCCCGCATTCGTTCTGCAAAAGGTCCTGCAGCCGCTCTATTTCGCACGGCACGACACCCGCACTCCGTTCAAATATGCGGTGATCGCCATGGTTGTGAATGCCGTTGTCGCACTTGGGCTCTACCGGTTCATCGGATTTTCCGCTGCGGCCTGGGCAACAACGATTGCCGGCTGGGCCATGGTGTGGTTGCTTTGGCGCGGCTCGCGGTCGATGGGGCGCGAAGCAGAGATAGACGCGCGGTTGCGCAGCCGATCCATGCGGATCGTTGCCGCTTCCTTGGCCATGGCCGCGGTACTTTTGCTTGTCGCCTGGCTGTTGGGGCCGCTCCTTTACGCCCCATTCTGGCGTTACCTCGCCTTGATCGCCCTCGTCGGGGCCGGCCTGGCCAGCTACTTCGGCATTGGCCAGTGGATCGGGGCCTTTCAGTTCGCTGAACTCAAATCTGCCTTGCGCCGAAAGGGGACCGCCCCACCCGTCACCGGCGACCCGACGGTTTAGCGCGTGTCGCGTTCAATCGCGTTCCGATTTCGCGGCCTCTCGCCCTTGGCTCAAACGCGAAATCTGAAGCTTTCAGTTGAACGCCAGACAGTGTAGGCCCGCAGGTTTTCAGCGCCGTGACCGGATCTGCCGCAACAGCCGCGAAAACCCGCCAGGGCTTACACCGACAGACAATCCGAACCCGGTGATAAAGCCCACCACATCGGCGACCCAGTCGTTGCCCGCGCCAAAAAGCAGGCCAAAGAGAAGCTGCAGCGCCATCAGAAAACCGATCAGCTGGAAGGCCCGGTACTGGTTTTCGCCCGCTGCCCCGTAGCCGACCCAAAGGATAAAGGTGTAGCCACCGATCAGACCATAGGCTGCGGGATAACCCCCGATCAGCAAGGAGTTCACAGGAAAGACCAACCCATAGACAAAGGCGCCTGCCACGGCAGAGCCCAGGAAAATCGCCAGGACAGAGACGGTGGAAAACACCTCTGCCACCATCTTGCCCAGCGCCAAAGTGAAGACCACGGCAAAGATGACATGCACAAAGCTGCCATGGACAAAGGGATACGTGACATAGCGGATTAGCCCATCCCAGCGGAAGGTGCCGTTTTGGAACATCCAGGCCTGCAATTCCCCGAAGAACCCGAAATTCTGAATGGCCAGGGCCCGCAGGCCGCGACCCTCCGCCAGATGCGAAAAGAGCCCGGCATCGCCAAGCTGGAACGCCAGCTCCGGCAAGGCCAAAGCGACCGACAGGTACACCACAACCGGCGGCAGCGCATTAAAGGGTGAGGCGTTCGGGTTAAACGACATAGAAGGCTCCGAGTGGGACGGCGGGTTGGTTGACGGCCAGCGGGCCTACCGATAGGACACCGACGGTTCGATTGCCAGACGGTGCTCCCATGACAGATGCCCCAACCTTTACCCCGCGCGTGTTTTCGGGGATCCAGCCCTCCGGTGGGTTGACCCTGGGAAACTACCTCGGGGCCATTAAACGCTTCGTTGAAATGCAAGATGCCGGCACCCATGAAACGGTCTACTGCATGGTGGACTTGCACGCGATCACGGTCTGGCAAGATCCCGAAGAGCTGCGCCACAACACCCGTGAACTTGCCGCAGGATTTCTGGCCAGCGGGATTGATCCTGGCCGTTCGATCCTGATGAACCAAAGCCGCGTGCCGGAACATGCGCAACTCGGCTGGATCTTCAATTGCGTGGCCCGCATGGGCTGGATGAAACGCATGACGCAGTTCAAGGACAAGGCGGGCAAGAACGCTGAAAATGCCTCGCTGGGGCTTTTTGGCTATCCGGCATTGATGGCGGCGGACATCCTCGTTTACCACGCCACACATGTGCCGGTGGGCGACGATCAAAAGCAGCATCTCGAACTGACCCGGGACATCGCGGCAAAATTCAATCACGATTTCGGGGTGGATTTCTTCCCGCTGACCGAACCGGTGATCGAAGGTGTGGCCACCCGAGTGATGAGCTTGCGGGATGGGTCGAAGAAGATGTCCAAATCCGACCCATCCGACATGTCGCGGATCAATCTGACCGATGATGCCGACGCCATTGCCCAAAAAATCCGTAAAGCCAAAACCGACCCTGAACCGCTGCCCGACAGCGTGGAGGGCCTGGAAAACCGGCCTGAAGCGCGCAATTTGGTGAACATCTATGCTGCGCTGAACGGCACATCGCTTGAGGACACCATCGCCGAGGTCGCAGGTCAGCAATTCGGAACGTTCAAACCGCGCCTTGCCGATCTGGCCGTGGCAAAGCTTTCCCCCATTTCGGGCGAAATGTCGCGTCTGATGAAAGAGCCGGCAGAGATCGACCGGTTGCTCGATCAAGGGGCTGAAAAGGCTCGTGAAATTGCCGGACCGATCCTGAAACGCACCTATGACATTGTGGGGATGCTGGGCGCCAAATGACGCCGAAAGGCAACTTGCCGCAGAAATGACGCGAAACTGTTACGTAAAGTTTTCACAGCCATCACGAAACTGAGTCGTTTCACAGGCCACAAGCAGAATAGCGCTACCCCAACGGCGCTCTGTGGGTGAGTTGGTTCCAAATGAACCTACTGAATTGAAGCGTACTTTTTTCAACCCTCGACCTGGTCCCGCTTCTGTGGGATCAGGTTTTCTTCTTCTGGGGTGGACCCTTCCGAGCCGCCGACCTAGCATCCCGCCCGAAGGGATACGGACATGGCAACCGGAACAGACATTCGCACCTATTTCGAAGGCACTTGGCATGAAGGCGATGTGCCCATCATGCGGGCCGCCGACCATGGCTCCTGGCTCGGCACCACCGTCTTTGACGGTGCGCGATACTTTGATGGGGTGGCGCCCGATCTGGAGGCTCACTGCGCGCGGGTCAACAAATCCGCCGAAGCTTTGCTGATCACCCCAACCGTCAGCACCGAAGACATGGTGGACCTGGTCTGGGAAGGGTTGGCCAACTATCCGAAAGACAAGGCTGTCTATATCCGCCCGATGTACTGGGCGCTGGAAGGTGGCGACCTGGGTATTGTCCCGAAACCCGGCGCGACGGGTTTTGCCATTTGTCTCGAAGCGATTCCCATGGCACCCCAGACCGTTTCCAGCACGCTGACGCGCACACGGTTTCGCAGGCCTGTTCTGGAAAGCAGCGTGGTCAACGCCAAGGCGGGCTGCCTTTACCCGAACAATGCCCGAATGCTGGCCGAAGCCCGCAGCAAAGGCTTTGCCAATGCGCTGGTGGCGGATGCGCTGGGCAATGTGGCGGAAACTGCATCGGCCAATGTGTTCATGGCCCGCGATGGTGTGGTTTTCACCCCAGCGCCCAATGGCACATTCCTTGCGGGCATCACGCGTGCGCGGCATATCGCCAATCTGCGGGCCGACGGAACAGAGGTGGTGGAAACCACGCTCAGTTTTGAAGATTTCCATGATGCCGATGAAGTGTTCATGTCGGGCAATATGATGAAGGTCACCCCCGTTACCGCCTTCGATGACACCTCCTATCAGGTCGGCCCCATCACCCGCCGGACCCGTGAGTTGTACTGGGACTGGGCCCATTCAAAGAACTAAGCAATTGAGACAAGCGGTTGATCAAAGTCCTTCAACTTGCGGCGTAG
>JBCBGY010000168.1:0-8274 GCA_038526275.1 Pseudomonadota bacterium
ATTGGTCGATCTTCGCGATGCTCTGGACGGGGCGGCCCTACGGCAAAAGCCTGGCTTTCGTCAGCATGACCATACTGGGCTACGTCCTTGGGCTGACGGCCCAGATCATCACTTTGCAAAGCACCGGTCAGCCCAGCTATTTGCTGGTGCTCTACGCGTGGAACCTTGCCGTCACCGTGATCGACTTTGGTTTGGTGATCTACTTTACCCGCCGGATGAAAAGACAAGACCAACAGGGCGCGCTGAAGACGGATGGTCCGTCCAAACGATCAACTGGACAATGGAAGCAGCACAGAGAACCGCGCCCCCTGCCCCGGCGCACTCTCTATCCGTATCCGACCCCGATGCCGGTTGAGGATATGCTTCGCGATGGCAAGCCCCAGACCAGTGCCCCCCAGTTCGCGTGATCTGTGGCTGTCGACCCGGTAGAACCGTTCGGTCAGGCGCGGAATGTGGATCGGGTCGAAGCCATCGCCCTGGTCGATGACATCGACCTGCACAAAGCCATCCTTGAACCCCGGTGCGCGATCCTGCCGGCTAAGCGCAATGGTGACCACACCGCCGCCCCCGCCATATTTGATCGCATTTTCGATCAGATTGCTGAACACCTGTACCAACTGATCAGGATCGCCCGGCACCGTCATGTCCTGATCCATGCCTCCCATGATGGCCAGTTCCACGTCTGCGCTTTCCGCCATGGGCCGGATTGCCGTGGCTGTGGAATGAATCAGGTCTCGCAAATCCACAGGGTCGGTCGGGCGAACACGTTCGTCCGACTCGACGCGGCTGAGCGACAGAAGGTCAGAGACCAGTCGGTTCATGCGCCCGGCTTCGCGCTCCATGATCCCCAGAAAACGCTCCCGCGCGATCTCATCATCTCGCGCCGCGCCTTTCAGCGTTTCAATGAATCCCAAGAGAGCGGTCAGCGGGGTTTTCAGTTCGTGGCTGACATTGGCCACAAAATCCCTGCGCATCTGTTCGGCGCGCTGCAGATCGGTCACATCCTCGAACGAGACCAAGACCCCTGCGCCCCGCTCGGACTGAATCGGCGCGGCCACCACACGATAGGTTTCAGCACTTTCCTGATCTGGTCGGGTGAAGCGGGTGCGCGCCTCCAACCGTTGCTTGAGCGCGCGCTCGATACAGTCGATCAGCAGGGGTTGGCGTAGAACCGTCACAAAGTGACGGCCCTCCGTCGCGGAATCGAACAGCGTCATGCCGGGGCCGTTGACTGCCTCGATCCGCTCCTCCCGGTTGATCAGGATCAGTGGCAGAGGAATGGCCGCCAGGAAGGATTTCGAAATATTGTCGTCCAACGTCCGCGGCCCCACAACCGATTCATTGCCCGGCGAACGTAGGCGCGCTCAAGCGAAGCGCAACTCCCCAATTTACCGAAGGTCAGCCGCGGCACGCAAACCGGTGCCAAATTCCTCCTTCAGAGCAGAAATCTCTTCGGCACCAACAGAGACCCGAAAAAACCCTTCGCTGATCCCAATTGCGGCGCGGTCTTCTGTCGAGAGCGCTCGATGAGATGAGGTCACAGGATGGGATAGCGTGGTGCCAATATCCCCAAGGGTCGGCGCAAAGGGCACATTGGGCATGGCGCGAACCAAGGCATTCGCCGCGGCCCGCCCCCCTTTGATCTCGAAACTCACCATGGTGCCAAAACGCCCTGACAGAAGCGTCCTCGCCCGTTCAGCATCGGGGTGATCCGACCGGCCGGGATAAAGAACCCGCAACACGCCCGGTTGGTCTGCCAGATAGTTTGCCAGGGAAGCGGCGTTTTCTTCGCACCGGTCATAGCGCAGATCGAAGG
Source organism: Pseudomonadota bacterium (assembly GCA_038526275.1). Taxonomy (GTDB): domain Bacteria; phylum Pseudomonadota; class Alphaproteobacteria; order Rhodobacterales; family Rhodobacteraceae; genus 188UL27-1. Next base: position 1,817 of record JBCBGY010000168.1, read on the forward strand.
TGAAGAGCCCGCGTTCAGCGAGCCAGCAGTCAAAGGGGCTGGCTGTCAGACCCCAGGTTGCACTGGCCTGAAGCATGGCAGCCTGATCGTCCGGGTCGCGCGCCACAACATATCCCAGGGTTGTGTCGGAATGACCCGAAAGCAGCTTCGTCACGGAGTGTAGCACCACATCCGCACCTGCGGCGTAGGCGGGAAAGCCCCGGGGCGTGGTGAACGTGTTGTCGACCACCAGCTTGATACCCCGCTCGCGCGCAAGCGCCGCGATCCCTTCGATATCTGCCACCCGTATCGTGGGGTTTGAGACAACCTCAACCAGGATCAGCTTGGTTTCAGGACGGCAAACAGCCGCGACCGCCTCGGCCGAAGTAGCATCTACCAGATCGGTGGAAATGCCCAGGGCCGGCAAATCATCGCGCAGCATTTTCAATGACTTGCCGTAAAGCTGGTCACCGCCGATGACATGATCTCCGGCCTGACACAGACCCAGCATCACTGCCGTGATCGCAGCCATGCCAGAGCCTACGACGATGCCGCCTTCGGCCCCTTCCATCGCGTCGATCCGGGCCGCCAAGGTCGCCGCGTTGGGATGACCTTCCCGCGCATAGATCCAGCCTTCGGCCTGGCCTTCATAAAGCGCGTCGAGCGCATCGGGGCTTTCTACCGAATAGACAACCGATGGCTGCAAAGGCGCACCCAGGGGGCGGCTTTCGCCTTCGGGCCAGGCCATGCGGCGGATTATGGTGCTTCGGGAATTGTGCAGGCGATCCATACGGTCCTCTTACTTGGGCCAGACCGCACCATCTCGAATTGCCGAACCGCCCGCAAGGGGGCTGGCCCCTATCCTTCGGGAATGACGCTCAAACCGGATCGAAAACGTCGCTGGTTGGTTTGGTACCCCATGGCCGATTTCCGCAGCCCTTCGCGGGCCGCCTCATCCAACTGGCGCACCACTTTGCCCGGCGCACCCATCACCAAACTGCCATCGGGGATCTCTTTGCCTTCGGTGATCAGGGCACAGGCCCCGATCAGACAACCACGGCCGATACGCGCACCGTTTAGAATCGTCGCCCCCATCCCAATCAGGGAACCGGCCCCGATCGTGCAGCCATGCAGCATCGCCTTGTGACCAACCGTCACGTCGCGACCAATGACCATGGGATAGCCGGGATCCGTGTGCAGCACGCAGTTTTCCTGAATGTTCGTACCGTCACCCAGGACAATGGCCTCATTGTCGCCGCGGATCGTCGTGCCAAACCAGACAGACACGCCGCTGCCGAGGCTGACCTTGCCGATCACATTGGCATCGGGCGCGACCCAGTAATCGCCGTCTTCCGGCAGGTCCGGCTTGGTCCCATGCAAGGCATAAAGGGTCATTCCCGCTCCTCGAATTCCCGGTTTAACTTACGCACCGTGTCCACCAGGCTGGGCTGCTGGGATCGTCGCATACGTTCTGCCGTAATGATGGTTTTCAACCGGCCTTCTGTCGCATCCAGGTCATCGTTGACCAGAACATACTCATATTCCGGCCAATGGCTGATCTCGTCGCGGCTCTTGCGCATCCGGTTGGCAATAACCTCTTCGCTGTCTTGCCCGCGGCTTCGCAGCCGCCGATCCAGTTCCGCAATCGAGGGCGGCAGGATGAAAAGGGACAGTGTGTAAAGGCCGAGCGTACTTTCCCGGATTTGCTGACCGCCTTGCCAATCCACGTCGAACAGAATGTCCTGACCAGACGTGATCGCCTTTTCCACCGGCGCACGGGGGCTGCCGTACCAGTGGCCAAAGACCTCTGCATGTTCCAGCATCTCGCCCGCCTCGGTCATCCGCGCAAATTCAGCCTTATCGGTGAAGTAGTAATCCTTTCCGTCCACCTCGCCAGGCCGGGTCGGACGCGTTGTGGCCGAGACGGAAAAGGCCAGGCTGGGGTCCCACGTCATCAGTCGACGCGCCAGGGTCGACTTTCCGGCGCCCGATGGCGATGACAAGATGATCAACAGCCCGCGCCTGCTCTCCCCCATATGATCGGCCCTTTTCTTTGAGCTTATTCGATATTTTGAACCTGCTCGCGCATCTGGTCGATCACGGTCTTGAGGTCAAGTCCGATCCGCGTCAGTTCCACCGACTGGGATTTGGAACACAACGTATTGGCCTCTCGGTTGAATTCCTGACAAAGGAAATCGAGTTTCCGACCGATACTGTCCGTATTTTCCAACAATGCGCCGCTGGCCTCGACATGGGCGTTAAGCCGATCCAATTCCTCGGTCACGTCTGATTTGACGGCGATCAGGGCCAATTCCTGTTCCAGGCGCCCCGCCTCCAAACCATCGGAGGCCTCTAACAGACGTTCGACCGATTGGCGGACCTTGTCCTTCAATCCGGACTGGGTCGCCTCGGCGCTGGTCCGGGCATCCGCGATCAGTTCGGTGATTGTGGCCAAATGTCCGCGGACCAGCCCCTGGAGCGCCTGACCTTCGTTTGCACGCATTTGCTGAAACTGCTCGATCAGTTGGGCAAGATCCTTTACGAGCGTCCCCCGCAGGTCAGCGGTGTTTGCAGGATCTGTGCCCATCTCCTGAACACTGCGCTGGTTAAGGATGTCAACGGGGCTCGGCGGTGCCAACACCAAGCCTTGGGCAGTGGCCGTCGCCTGGATCTGGGCCAGCCCTGCCAGGACACGGTCCAAGGCCTCTGTATTGAGCTTGGGGATCGTCGCTGATTCGTCTGCAGCAATTCGCAGAGACAGCGATATATTGCCTCGACCAATCGCAGCCGACAGCGCGCGTCGCACCAAAGGTTCCAGCCCCTCAATCCAATCAGGAAGACGCAACCGCAGGTCGAGCCCCTTACCATTGACCGAGCGTAACTCCCAAGACCAAGAATAGCCCTCAGCCTGCGCAGAGCGGGCTGAAAAACCCGTCATGGAATTAACCATCTAGGAAATATTCCCCCCATTCACGAATGATATGTGCCATATTAACGGAAGGGTAACCATTGTGAGCGATGCCGGTTAATAGTTCGTAACCAGCTTGAGCTCAACCATGGGCACAGTTTGGTATGTATGAATGTAGAGGGTGGAAGAGTGAGCAATGAGGACGGACACAACGTGGTGTCTATCATGGGCATGATCGACGATATCAGGTTCCCGGTGGTTGGCCAGCTTGAAAGCTACTGGGAAGAGTTGCGGCGGGATCGGGTTGTTCCTCTACGGTCCGAGGTTGATCCGCGTCGGATCGAGAACTGTTTGGAATATGCCTTTATCCTGGAACGAATTGCGCCGGGACTGGCCCGTTTCAGGCTGGCTGGCACTCATCTGAATGACCTTATCGGAATGGAAGTGCGCGGCATGCCGATCACCTCTATCTTTACGCCTGACGCGCGTAAGGACATGACGGATGTTCTGGAAAGCGTGTTTTCCACCCCCTCGACCGCTCTTATTGACCTGAATGCCGAACGGGGCTTTGGCAAGCCTGCGTTGGAAGGCAAACTGCTGCTCTTGCCAATGAAAAGCGATTTTGGCGACGTCACGCGCGCTTTGGGCTGCCTTGTGACGCAAGGCGAACTGGGCCGGACACCGCGCCGTTTTGAAATCACGCAGAAGCGCGTGACCAAACTGACGGGCGACGGCGTAAAAACCACCCGTGTCGTTAAGTCAGAACCTGTTCGCCCCGTCCCGGGCTTTGCCGAAGAGCCGGGCAACTTCGTTGCAGCGACGCCTGATAGCAATCAGCAAAAGCGCCCCGAACGCGCGAAGGGACGTCCGCATCTTTACATCGTCAAATCCGACGATTGATCCGAAAGGGCGAGCCTTAGGGTTCGCATTCGTGACCGTTTCTGACAAAAGCCGACGCGTCCAGGCGCGTCGGTTTTTTTTTGACCGCTAAACTGAGAAAATTTCCCAGGCTACCCAGCCGCGCGGACAGATTGGCGACCAGACGACAGTTCTTCAGCCACCAGGAAGGCAAGCTCGAGTGATTGGCTGGCATTCAGCCGCGGATCGCATGCCGTGTGATACCGTGCGCTCAGATCCTCTTCTGTGACCGCGCGAACGCCGCCCGTGCATTCGGTCACATCCTGACCTGTCATCTCGAAATGCACACCACCGGGGATCGTTCCGTGGGCGCGATGAACGGCAAAGAATTCGCGCACCTCTGCCAGCACTTTCTCGAATGGCCGGGTCTTGTACCCTGTGGCGGACTTGATCGTGTTGCCATGCATCGGGTCGCAGACCCAAACGACATTGGCCCCTTCGGATTTTACCGTCTCGATCAAACGCGGCAGGTGCTCTGCGACCTTCCCAGCCCCGAACCGTGCGATCAAGGTCAACCGACCGGCCTCGTTCTCAGGGTTCAGCGCCGCCATCAACTGGCGCAAATCACTGGGGTCCAGCGATGGGCCACATTTCAGGCCGATCGGGTTTTGCACCCCACGGCAGAATTCCACATGGGCGCCATCGGGCTGGCGGGTCCGGTCGCCGATCCAGATCAGGTGGCCGGAACCTGCAACCGGCAAGCCGGTCGTACTATCGATCCGGGCCAGAGCCTCTTCATATTCCAGCAGCAGCGCTTCATGGCTGGTGTAGAAATCAACCATCTGCAATGTGTCCAGGCTCTCGGCATTGACCCCGGCAGCCGCCATGAAATCCAGCGCGTCCCTGATCCGGTTGGACAGGTCCTTATACCGCTCAGACTTGTCTTCCTCCACAAAACCGGTGGTCCAGCTATGGACGCGATGGATGTCCGCAAAACCGCCTGTCGAAAAGGCACGTAACAGGTTCAATGTGGCCGCAGCCTGCGTGTAGGCCTGCAGCATCTTCTCGGGGCGGGGGATTCGCGCCTCCGGCGTGAAATCCAGTTCATTGATTATGTCGCCACGGTAGCTGGGCAGTTCCACCCCATCACGGGTTTCGGTGGGCGCGGACCGCGGCTTGGCAAACTGGCCCGCCATGCGGCCCATTTTGACCACGGGCACCTTGGCCCCATAGGTCAAAACAATGGCCATCTGCAGCATGACCTTGAACGTATCGCGGATCATATCGGCACTGAACTGACCGAAGCTTTCCGCGCAGTCGCCGCCTTGCAACACAAAGGCCTCTCCACGAGATGCCTTGGCCAATTCACCCTTCAGCTTGCGTGCCTCGCCTGCAAAGACCAAAGGAGGAAACTGGCCCAACTGCGCCTCTACAGCCGCAAGGGCTTGCGCATCTGGATAATCGGGCATCTGGATCCGGGGTTTTCCCCGCCATGCCGATTTGCTCCAACTCTGGGTCATTGGACATCCTCCGAACGTTATTGACCGGTTCTCCCTCCCGGCAGGCGCGCACCATATGCTGCCAATGCGGGGGTGCCAACGCGAAACAATGACTTCATGCATTTATTTGCCTTGCGGCACCACTTTTTTTCAGGTTCCGTCGTCTGACAAAGGTTCCGGAAGTCCCATGGAAACGCATCTGTCCCACCCCGAAATGCTGGTCGATGTGGCCCCGGCCACCTCAAAGCCGCGTCGATTTGTGTTTGTTCTGTTGGATCAGTTTACGATGCTTTGCTTTGCCTGCGCGGTGGAAGCTCTGCGGGTGGCCAACAGGATGGCAGGACAAACTCTCTACGAATGGCGAATCGCGGGCGAAGGCGGTGGATCCGTTTCCTGCTCCAATGGGGTCAGCTTCCAGCTTGATATGGATCTGGAAAATGTGGGCCGCGACGATTTGGTGCTCCTGTGTGGCGGTGTGGAGATCCGACAGGCCTCGACTCCGCGTGTGATCAACTGGGTGCGGCGAGAGGCGCGGCGGGGCATCACAATCGGCGGACTGTGCACCGCAAGCTACACTTTGGCGAAGGCAGGTCTGCTGGACGGGCGTCGTGCCACGATCCACTGGGAAAACCATGACAGCTTTGTGGAAGCGTTCGACGATGTGGAGCTAACGAAATCGGTTTTCGTGATCGACGGCAACCGGATCAGCACCGCGGGTGGGACCGCTTCGATTGATCTCATGTTGACGCTGATCGCGGATGACCATGGTGAGCCCCTGGCCAATGCTGTGGCAGATCAGTTGATCTATTCCACGATCCGGACGGACCAAGATACCCAACGGTTGAGCGTGCCCACACGGATTGGGGTCCGCCATCCGCGCCTGTCTTCCGTCATTCAGATGATGGAACAAAACCTCGAAGAACCGATTAGCCCCTCGATCCTGGCCAAAGATGTGGGCCTGTCGACCCGGCAGCTCGAACGCCTCTTCCGGCGGTACCTGAACCGCAGCCCGAAACGGTATTATATGGAGATGCGGCTGCAAAAAGCGCGCAACTTGCTGCTCCAGACCGATATGAGCGTGATCAATGTGGCGCTGGCTTGCGGCTTTGCCTCACCATCGCATTTCTCAAAGTGCTACCGCGCCCATTACAACACGACCCCCTACCGGGAACGCGGGACCAAAACGACGCAAGTTGCCGCCCGGTGAAACAGGG
>JBCBGY010000168.1:8374-9778 GCA_038526275.1 Pseudomonadota bacterium
CGCCCCTCTCCACCGGGTTAGGCTTGAAGAAGATTAAGCCCCAACGGCGACGACGCTCCCGTTGACCAACGATTCGGGCGACGAGGCCAAAGGACTTGGTCAACCACCATTGTCATGGAACAAGCCCCGCGCTCTTTGCAAAAGGATCCCAGTCCGGGTCTTGGTGCCAGACATATTCGCTGCCTTCGGCCATGTCCTTCGCCTTGTCCAAACCGAACAGATCCGCCGCCACAGCCAGTGCCATGTCCATTCCGGCAGAGACACCGGACGAAGTATAGTACTTGCCATCCTTGACCCATCTCGCCTTTTTGACCCAGTCGACCTTGGGGGCCAGGTGAACGGTAGATGTGAAATCAAGCTTGTTGGTCGTCGCTTTGCGCCCATTCAGCAGCCCTGTCATGCCCAACAAAATGGTGCCCGTGCAGACAGCTAGGACGCATTCGGCGGATTGGGCTGTTTCGCAAACCCAACCCATCAACTCTGCGTCTTTGGCGGCGTCCAGGGCGGAATCTCCGCCAGGTATGAACAGAAGGTCATATTGTGTGTTTGCCGCCAGCGTCGCGTCTACCACGATGCGTTGCCGGTGCCGACTTTCGACCGGATCGGCAGTCTTGGCGACCGTGGTGACGTTGATATCGTCACGAAAGCCGCCAAGCATTTCGATAGGCCCGAAATAGTCCAGTGTTTGAAAGCCGGGAAAAACCAGCGCCGCCATATTCCGCATCTTTACCCCCCGGCTATCGGACAACCGCCTCTATCGCTCTGTTATGAATTAGGCCAGCGCGTAGTTCAGGCCATGTTGTTCGATGGAAGGCACTCTCTGCAAATTCTTTGCCACCAATCGGAGTGTTGCAGCCCCTGCCCGGCCCTGCGATAGAACGCGCCAAGTTGAGGGGGCGCCATGATCCTATATCCTGCAATCGATCTGAAAGACGGCCAATGCGTGCGCTTGTTCAAAGGTGATATGGCACAGGCCACGGTCTTTGGTGATGATCCGGCGGCCCAGGCGCAACAGTTTGCCGAAGCCGGATGCCAATGGTTACATTTGGTTGATTTGAACGGCGCTTTCGCCGGGCATCCTGTCAACGGTTCGGCGGTTGAGGCCATTCTCGGCGCAGTGGACGTGCCGGTACAACTCGGTGGGGGCATCCGTGACCGCGCGACGATTGACAGTTGGCTTTCAAAAGGAATTGCCCGGGTAATTTTGGGCACTGTTGCGGTGGAAAATCCCGGCCTGGTTCGCGAGGCGGCAGCAGCTTGCCCGGGCCAGATTGCGGTAGGTCTGGACGCCCGCAACGGTTTGGTCGCCACGCGTGGCTGGGCAGAGGAAACAGACCTGCAGGTGACAGACCTCGCAAAACAGTTCGAAGATGCTGGTGTTGCAGCGATTATCTACACCGACAT
>JBCBGY010000169.1:0-9716 GCA_038526275.1 Pseudomonadota bacterium
CCAGTTGGACGGTGAGGCCGTCATTGCCGTGGCGTCAGGCGGAAACGTTGATTCCGGACTGTTTCAGACGGCGCTTTCGCAGTATGGAAAGACCGAATGACCGACTTAATGATTGCCAGTTTTAACGTCAAAAACCTGATCGGCCCGGACGAGGAATATTATCGCTTCGAGCGATATACGCCCGAAGAACATGCCTGGAAAAAAGACTGGCTGGCCGACCAAATTCTGACGCTCAATGCGGATGTGATCGGGTTTCAAGAGATTTTTGACCCGGTCGCGCTGCAAGATGTGATCCGCGAAGCTGATATCCGTGGGACGGCCCTGAACGAGGCCGCGATCCCTGACCGATCCAAACGCTATCACCGCAAAGCCATCTTCAAACGGCTGGCCTATGAAAGTTATGGCAAAGCCGCACTGGCTTTTGCCCCCAACGTGGCTGACGGTGGCCCGGGTCAACGGCGGCCGGGTCTTGCGGTTTTGTCGCGCGTGGGGTTTGTCGGCAAACCCGAAGTGATCCAGACTTTGGCGACCCCGGCAGTCATTCCGTTTGATGAGCTGGGCGGCGGCGATCCGGGCAGTGCGGGCTATTTTCGCGTGACACGTCTGTCGCGCCCGATCTTGAAAGTGCGGGTCCCCATGGGCGACCATGTGGTGACAGTCTTTAACTGCCACCTGAAATCGAAACTGGGCGAATATCCGCGGGAAGATGGCAATAAGTTCCCGCCCGAGACCAATTTGCTGGATTATGACCCAACGGGGCGGGCTTTGGGTTCGCTGCGCGCGGCACTGCGGCGGATGGCGGAAGCCTGGATATTGCGCCGTGCTGTCGTACGTGAGTTGGACGAAGGCTACCCCGTTATCGTCTTGGGCGACCTGAATGACGGAGAACATTCCGTCAGCACCGAGATTATCTCGGGCGAGGTTCCGTTCAAGAACTATGCCTGGATGCGTCGCCACGATGCGGACTGGGAAAATGACCGCTATACCGACAAGGAAGCAGCGCAGATCCACGGCAGTATCTCGTCCGCGCGGCTGCATTCCGCGGAAAAGCTGTTCGTGCGCAAAAGCAACCGAGACATGGTCTACACCACGTCTTTTGGCGGCAATTTTGAAAGCATCGATCAGATCTTGCTGAGCCACCATTTTCACCCCGACAATCCCGATGCGATTGCCGACATGGACTATTTCAGCGTGCTGAATGACCATCTGACCGATGGCGCGCATCCGGAAGCACCTTACAACAAGCTGCTGTCGGATCATGGGCAGATCATGGCGCATCTGTCGGTACGCGAAGACTGACATATGCCTGCGACCCCCCACGATAGCGTCTTGTACGGGCAATTGTTTGGGGATCAGGATATCGGGAAGCTGTTTGCCGACAGTACAGAATTGCGCGCCATGCTGGTTGTGGAAGGGGCGCTCGCCAAGGCGCAGGCGAGGTTGGGGCTGATTCCTGAAACGGCGGCAGATCAGATCCATCGAGCGAGCTTGGAGGCGACGCTGGACCCGGCGGCGCTGGCTGATGCAACGGGTCAAAACGGCGTGCCCGTGCCCGCCTTGGTGACCGCCTTTCGCGCAGAACTGGGCGATGGAGACGCTGCTCAATACGTGCATTGGGGCGCGACTTCGCAGGATATCCACGACACTGGCTTGGCGCTTCGGTTACGACAGGTTGTCGCCCTTCTGGAAGACCGGCTGAAGGATGTAGTGGCCCATTTGGCAGGATTGGCCGAAGATTGCCGTGATTTGCCAATGGCGGGCCGAACCTGGGGCTTGCCAGCTACGCCCACCAGCTTCGGCGCAGTGGTCGCCAGTTGGGGCATGCCGCTGGTTCGTCATCTGGCCGCTTTGGAGACCGAGAAGCCACGACTATTGGCGGTGAGCCTTTCCGGCGCAGCCGGCACTTTGTCTGCCATGGAACCGGAGGGTAGCGAAGTCCGGGCAGAATTGGCCAAGGATCTGAACCTGGCCGACCCTGGCACCAGCTTGCACAGCACGCGAGACCATATTGCCGCCTTCGCGGGATGGTGCAGCGCTGTCTGTGGCAGCTTAGGCAAAATGGGCGAGGATGTAATCGGGTTGGTGCACAGGGGCGAGATCGCGCTGTCCGGCAGCGGCAGTTCTTCGACCATGCCTCAGAAACAGAACCCTGTGCGTCCTTCGGCGATTGTTGCGCTGGCAAAGCATTCGGTCGGGTTGGCCGCCAATTTGCAGGCCGCGCTGATCCACCGTGACCAACGCGATGGTACGGCCTGGATGGTGGAATGGCTCAGCTTGCCGCAGTTATGCATGGCCACCGGACGATCTTTGGCACTGTCGGTTGAATTGGCAGACGGTTTGGTCCCTCAGCGGGACAAGATGCGCGCGGCGGTGGACAGAGATGGTGGTTTGGTCTTTGCAGAGGCCCTGTCTTTTCATCTGGCCAAGTCGATGCCGCGACCCGAGGCGCAAGCCGCAGTCAAAGAGCTGAGCCTGGAGGCTCAGGCATTGGGCAGTACGCTTCAGCGGATGGCGCGAAACCGGTGGCCCGAACGCAACTTTGGGCCCTTGTTCGAAGCCCAGGCCCAGCTTGGCGATGCCCCATCCGAGGCTGATCGCTTCGTGGATGCGGCGCGTGCCTTGTAATTCCGGCGATGTGAGGCAGGGATGAAACGCAACCTGCCTCTGACCTTCATTATGGTAACTCTTGTCATTGATGCGATGGGCATCGGACTGATCTTGCCGGTGATGCCGGATCTATTGCGTGAAGTTGACGGTGGCGATCTTGGCGATGCAGCGATCTGGGGTGGCATTCTGGCGACGATCTTTGCCGCCATGCAATTCATCTGCGGCCCGACCTTGGGCAACTTGTCGGACAGATTCGGGCGCCGGCCCGTATTGCTGATCAGTACGGCGATCCTGGCAGTCGACTATATCGTGATGGCCGTCGCGGGGTCGATCTGGTTGCTGTTGGTCGCCCGGATCATAGGCGGGATCACATCGGCCACGCAGTCAACGGCCACGGCCTTCATTGCCGACATTTCCAAGCCAGAAGAGAAAGCTGCCCGCTTTGGCCTGTCGGGCGCAGCCTTTGGTGTCGGTTTTGTCCTTGGCCCGGTGATTGGCGGTTTGCTGGCCGAATATGGCACGCGTGCGCCCTTCTATGCTGCGGCGGCGCTGGCTGCGCTAAACACGCTATGGGGCTTTTTCATTCTGCCTGAGACGGTGACAGATGCGATCCGGCGGCCCTTTCGCTGGACGCGCGCAAACCCGTTCGGAGCATTTCTACATGTCGGAAGGGTGGCAGGCACCAATCGGTTGCTGCTGCTGTTTTTCCTCTATGAATTTGCCTTCCTGGTTTATCCGGCCGTCTGGGCCTACTTTACCAAGGCGCGTTTCGGTTGGGACCCCACCATGGTGGGGATTTCTTTGGCCAGTTTCGGAATAGCGATGGCCGTTGTGCAAGGCGGGCTGATCCGGCTGATCCTGAAATGGCTGGGCGCCGTGAACACGGTCATTTACGGCTTTGTTTTCAACTTCTTTGCCTTTCTGGCCCTGGCGACCGTCAGCAGCGGCGCCTTGGCCCTGGTTCTGACACCACTGACCGCCCTTGGCGCTGTGGTCACCCCGGCTCTGCAAGCGATGATTTCCGACAAGGCAGGCCGCGATTCTCAAGGAGAGATCCAAGGGGTCGTGTCATCTGTCCGATCCGTTGCAGCCATTCTGTCACCGCTGGTGATGACGCAGATCTTTGCTGCGGCCACGAGTGAGGGATTCCTGATCGCCCTGCCCGGTGCGCCTTTCCTGTTGTCGATGGTGTTGATGCTGGTCTGCGGGACGGTTTACGTGTCCGGTCTGGACAGACGGCAGGCATAGACCAGTGCGGTGGCCCTCCCGCCCCCTTCGGTCGGCCTTGCGGCCTCCTCAGGCGTTGGGCCTGGCCGCGCGTGCCGCGCGGCGCCTCTGGCGGAAGTATTTAGGCCAATAAGAAAGTAGTTCGCAAAGCTGGCGGGTTAATTCCGAAGGCCGGTTCTGGGATCCCAACTGAACATGACAATGCGTGTGCTTTCGGTGCCACCGAGTTTCGCATAAAGCGCTCTCGCAGCGGCGTTGTCATCGTCAGTGAGTACGAAGGGTTCTTGCCACCCACGGGCGCGCGCCAGTTCAATCATAGTCTGAACGACCTTGCTGGCGATGCCCTGTCGATGCCACGTCGGCGCTGTCCCAACCTCGTTGATCCAAAGCTGGGGCGGTTTGTCGGGGTGCAGATAGATCACAGCAGACGCAAATCCGACCACAACGCCGCCTGCCCGTGCCAAAACGATGACGTGGCTTTCCGAGTTGAGGAAGGCCTGGAGTTGGTCGGCTCGCACTGGCCCGTCGAACACCCCGTCGGCCACATTATTGAATAGATCCGTGTCCTCTGGACCCGGCACGTGAATGGTGATTGGGTCCTGCAACGAAACCTCCCACAGGATAGCGCCATGAAACTTGCCGACCTGGACGTGATAGTGACAGCGCCACCCCCGCCTGGCTGGGGAGGACGGTACTGGATTTTTGTCAAAGTGACGACTGCGTGCGGCATTGTCGGATGGGGCGAATGCTACGCCTCCTCCGTCGGCCCCCGGGCCATGGAGGCCGTGATATCCGACGTTTTTGAGCGGCACATGGCAGGCGAAGACCCCGCCAACCTGGAACTGATGTTTCGACGTGCCTATTCTAGCGGCTTTACCCAACGGCCCGATCTGACCGTGATGGGAGCATTTTCGGGCCTGGAAATCGCCTGCTGGGATATTTTGGGAAAGGCATTGGATCGTCCTGTTTGGGCGTTGCTGGGTGGCAGGACCAATGACAGACTTCGGGCCTATACCTACCTTTATCCAACGGCTGATCAGGATTCAGACCGGTTCTGGGTCGAGCCAGAGATGTCGGCGGAGGCGGCGATTGCCTGGATCGAACAAGGATTCACGGCGGTCAAGTTCGACCCGGCGGGCCCTTATACGATCCGCCCTGGGCATCAACCCGCCATGCGCGATATCGGCAGGTCGGTCGCGTTCTGCAAGGCGATCCGGGAGGCCGTCGGCGACAAGGCTGACCTGCTCTTTGGCACCCATGGACAGTTCTCCACAGGTGGTGCCATCCGCATGGCGGAGGCCATCGCACCTTACCAGCCGCTATGGTTCGAGGAACCGATCCCGCCGGACAATGTTGCGGCCATGGCGCAGGTGGCGGCGGCAAGCCCGGTGCCCGTGGCAACCGGCGAGCGCCTGACGACCAAGGCCGAGTTCGCGGCCATCCTGCGGGACGGCGCGGCCACGATCCTGCAGCCAGCCTTGGGCCGCGTGGGAGGCATAAACGAGGCCCGCAAGATCGCTGCAATTGCGGAGGTTCATAACGCCCAGATGGCACCACACCTTTATGCCGGCCCGATTGAGTGGGCGGCGAATGTTGCGCTCGGCACGGCTATTCCCAATCTGCTGCTCGTCGAGACAATCGAAACAGGCGGGGCTTTCCACCGCGCCTTGATTGGTGACACGATCCGGTTTGATGAAGGCTATCTTATCCCGCCCGAAGCGCCGGGGCTCGGCATTGAGGTGAACGAAGAATTGGCCCGCGCCAATCCCTATACAGGAAATGATCTGCACCTGCAGATGCAGGAAGCGCCTTGCGACTATTCCCGCGAAAATGTTTTTGGTGGTGGTGCCCCGCGAAAGGAATCGGAGGGTTTGGCCTGACAGCGAACCACTCGCTTCTTGGTTTCATCAACCGACTTTCACAGCGCCGCCTACATCCAGACTTAAGGCATCCTTAGAAAACAAACTTGCTCGAAGTTCGAAGAACGGCATTGTCGCGCTTCCAATAGCAAACGGGAAACATGGGGAAAGCCAAAAGACGACAGACAGGATGGCGCCCATTGGTCGTGGCGTAATGGTAGTTTCGAGCGATACCCATTCTGAGGGTGGACTGCCCAAGCTATTGCACCAAATCGGGGATCCGAAGAATGAATATTCAACGACTGTTTGCTATGACCACCATTGCAGCGCTTGCCACAACAGCGGCAATGGCTGACACCACCAGCGTCAACTGCACGGGCTACGTGGTCGCAATCTCGGACAGCGTGGCGGTGCAAGGCGAAGCCATGGCCGGAACGCAGCGGGAATTTGAAGACATGGTCTGCAGCCGTTCTGCCGAACTGGCTGGCGGGGTGGAAGACGGCACCATAGCGACCATTCCCGTCTTTGTCGAAGAGTTAGGCGTCAGCACACGTGTCGTCATCTTCAAGTCAGAGTGAGCTGACTCAAAGCGGAAATGATGGCGTTTGTGCGCCGGACAATCCCAACTTCTGGCCTTTCCGTAAGGGAAGGCCACGTGTTAACCACCGGTGGAGCAAGGCCGGGGAGTTGAGGTGTCAAAAAAGGCAGAAGTTCTCAGCGCAGCCTACATACGTCCTGTATTCGACACGATTACAAGATTGGGCCTTCCGACGGAACGCCACCTTGCGCTGAATGGCCTGGGGAAATTTCGCATCTACGACAATGATGCAATGCTGCCAAAATCCCTCGCGTTTGAGTTCTTTGATTACATGTATCGCCGCGAAGGCGACGAATTAATCTCAGAAATCATGCGGAATTATTCACTGTTGCAGGTGCCGGTCTGGGGCGATGCGACTCTAAGTCGTCCCGACATTTTCAGTGCTCTTAGGTTTGCCGCTGCAACCGCGCCGATCATATCGAGTGAAAGTCGCTTGGATATTGGTTTTTCAGGAAAAACCGTCATCGTAACGCATACTTTCGGTGACGGGATGTTTGAAAGTGAGTTGAAGTGGGGATCGGTTTGGACGCTGCCTTTGGCGATCGAGATCATGCGTCTGGCCTGCGGTCCAGAATGGCGCCCCTATCGCATTGATCTGACCGACGATAGCACCAAAATCTATGATGGGGTGTTCGACTTCGCAGGGGTGGATATCCGGTTGGCACAGCCAAACATGCGCCTTCATTTCGGTACCCTTGACCTCTCGAAGCGTCTGTCGGTCTCACGCTCTAAGCTCGACCTACCACAAATGGCATACTCCCAAGCCGACAGAGTATTTCGGCTTCTCGATGCGCTGGGACCCGGCTCATCGCCAACCTTGATCTTTGTGGCCACATCGCTCAACTTATCGCCACGGACCTTAGAGCGTTTGCTTGCTGCCGAGGGCCAAACGTTCTCCAGCGTGCTAAAGTCCTGGCGTTTGGAACGCGCCTTTGCCTTGCTTAATCAGCCAGATATGGGCGTAGCGGAGGTTGCTGCGCGCCTGCACTACAGCAACAGTTCCCATCTGGGCCGGGCCTTTCGCAGTTGGACAGGGAAGACTCCCCTCGAATACCGCGACGCATGAGGCTCTGTCGCTCAGGTCTCGGGCCATGACGTTTGGCGAACCGGATCGCGCCGCCGGGAAACGCAAGGAGGAGTGATTTATTGGCCGGCTGCTAAATCAGGATCTTCCGAACACCATCAACGATTTTCACCGCTCCCAGGATGGTAGGAACGGCGGCAGCGATAGTGTTCCAAAGGTAAAAGAGACGCCCTTTATCCGGCTTTTCGGACGTGGCTTCGGCGGCCATTTGATTGGCCGCTTCGAAGGCCACACTGTTTCCGGTTTCTCGGGCAAACTCGATCAACAGGGAGAGAATTTTCATCGTTTCCCGATCGCCATGGATCTTCGCGTTTTGTGTCACGCCACTGATTGTGCCGCCGTCCAGCACCATTGCCGCTACGTTTCCACTAACGTTGATGTTGTGACCCGCGCGTTTTTCAGCGGCGGACAGGATCTCGTCGGCTTTGCGCTCGGTTTGATCCTGAAACTCGACCTGATTGAGCAAAAGGTTCTCAGTTTTCGCCATCTGAAGGCGCACGAAGCGGAGACAGAGCCGCGCCAGCCAACGCAGAATCAACAGTGATATCAACGCAAAAACCGAATTCGCCACAAATGCGCTACTGATTGGAATATTGCGCTGGGCCATTTCGGCCGCCATGATCAGAAACCCTATGATGGCCGCGATCAGGGCCAGTGTATTGAGGAAAACGAGCCAGCCAAAGAAGGTGCGGAAACCTCGAATGTTGCGTTTCAGTGCGGTCAGGTAGACCGGGGTGAACTGGGCCAGCGGCCATTTTGGGTCGGGGAACATGATCGGGTAATTCCTTTGCTAAATGCGACCGGAATACCACATGGAGCCTTCGATGTGCGACAACTTCTGCGTTCGGCGAGGACGCGGTTTCAGGTCGATATTGTTTAAATTAGAGACCTGACGTAGCCTTGCGGTATTAGAGACGTCGTTTTGATCATGCGGGCCGCAAATACTCCGCTCGCTTAACGCATTTATTGAGGTCCCAGATGAATTTGATCGCCAGTCACCAGAAGCTGTGCCCAAACTTAACCAAGATATTGAAGAAAGATATCCCGGCGGTTCGCGGAAACCGAAAGGTGTTTCGTGCCCTCGTCAAGAACGGGGCCGTGAAAGACAAGGACATGCGCAATTACCTGTCTTTTGGCACAGGGCCAAATATCAAGATCTCGCAGACGTCAACTGTGCCGCTGAGTGCGTCGACCGCGCGGACCTTCGGTGTGACCCCCAACAATTCGGCAAAGACAGGTATCATTCGCCTTGACCGCTTGCTTGTTACATTTCTGGAAGTTCCGTTCGGCCCGAAACACTCGCCCGTACCGAAGGAGCCGGTCAAAACTGCGCTTCGGGAATTACGGGCCTTCATAATTTTGACCCTGCTCCATGAGCTGGTGCATTTCGCCCGTAATGATGCCCGTGAGCCCGAGGATATCGAGTACGGCTGGAAATTTGAGAAAGATGCCGGGCTGATTTCAAAATTTCCGATGTTCTTTACGAAGCCGCATTCCATTGAGGACTCCCCCGTTTGGATGGCACTGCCGACGGAACCGCCATTCGTTCGGTAGGTGCGTCGCTCTGGGGTCAGGCTAATCTCCGGCCTTTGCCTTGACCCGGTCCACGAAGGCCGAACCAGTGACCACAACGCGGTCATGGCGGCCCTCGCCAATCAGGTCGACAGCATCCCGGGCCTCTACCCGGAAGGTCAGCTTGCGACCGTCGATTTCGATCAGTTCCGCCGTGGCGGTGACCTTCATGCCCACTGGCGTCGGGGCCACGTGAGAGACTTCCAGCAGGGTGCCCAGCGATTGCTTGCCATCCGGCAGCAGATCTTCGACAGCGTTTAGGGCGGCTTCCTCGATCAAGTTGATCATCATCGGGGTCGCAAGCACCGCAATGCGCCCGGATCCCACGCGCGGTGCGGTGTCATTAGTGCCCACGACCATCTGCGCTTCGCCCGTCAGGCCCGGCTTGATCGAATCCATATCTGCTGCTCCCACCTCAAGTTAGGGCGCAGCTAGCATCGGGTTATGACAGGCACCAGCGCATGATGGCCTTTTGCGCATGCAGACGGTTCTCGGCCTCGTCAAAGATCACCGATTGGGCACCGTCCATCACCGATGAGGTCAATTCCTCCTCTCGGTGTGCGGGAAGGCAATGCATGACGATTGCATCCTGGCCCGCCGCCTCCATCAGTTCGTCATTCACCTGGTAAGGGCGCAAAAGGTTATGGCGCCGTTCCCGGGTGGAGACCGGATCATGCATGCTGACCCATGTGTCGGCGACGACCAGATCAGCGCCCTCGACAGCCTTGAACGGATCGCGCTCGATCTGGATATCCGCACCCTTTGCCCG
>JBCBGY010000170.1:0-9708 GCA_038526275.1 Pseudomonadota bacterium
GGCATGCCCTGACGGCCCAGGAAGTGCTGGGGGAAGAAGGTCAGGTTCGTGGCGATGAAGAACATCCAGAAGTGAACCTTACCGAGTGTCTCGTCGTACATTCGTCCGGTCATCTTCGGGAAGTAGAAATAGCACCCCGCAAAGATCGCAAAGGCGGCCGCAATCGCCATCACATAATGGAAATGCGCGACCACATAGTAGGTGTCATGATAGGCCCGGTCGATGCCAGCTTGGCTGAGAACGATGCCTGTCACGCCGCCGACGGTGAACATGAACACGAAACCAGTGGCGAACAGCATAGGTGTTTTGAAGTCGATCGACCCACCCCACATTGTTGCGATCCAACTGAAGATCTTCACGCCTGTCGGCACCGCGATCACCATGGTCGCCAGCATGAAGTAGCTTTGCTGGGTCAATGACATGCCAACCGTGTACATGTGGTGCGCCCAAACGACGAAGCCCAGAACACCGATGGCCACGAGCGCATACACCATTGGCAGATAACCGAAGATCGGTTTGCGGCTGAAGGTGGCGATCACGTGAGAGACGATGCCGAAGCCCGGCAGGATCACGATGTACACTTCCGGGTGGCCAAAGAACCACAGGATGTGCTGGTAAAGGACGGGGTCGCCGCCGCCGGCTGGATCAAAGAACGTCGTTTCAAAGTTCCGGTCGGTCAGCAGCATGGTGATTGCGCCCGCCAGAACCGGCAGGGACAGTAGGATCAACCAGGATGTGACGAAGATCGACCAGGCAAACAGGGGCACCTTGTGCAGGGTCATCCCCGGCGCACGCATATTCAGGAAGGTCGTGATCATATTGATCGCGCCCAGGATCGACGAAGCACCCGACAGGTGGACGGCGAAAATCGCCAGGTCCATCGACCAGCCTTGTTCGTTTGTCGAAAGCGGTGGATATAGCACCCAGCCCACGCCGGACCCGAGCTGCCCGTTGCCACCGGGGCTCCAGACCGACAGGACGGCCATGGTGGTACCGGCAACATACATCCAGTAGCTCAGATTGTTCATGCGCGGGAATGCCATGTCCGGCGCGCCAATCTGCAAAGGCATGAAATAGTTGCCAAAACCGCCGAAAAGCGCCGGGATGACAACAAAGAACATCATCAGAATGCCGTGGCCCGTGACCAGAACGTTCCAGAGATGACCGTTGGGCGTACAGGCCGCCGTATCATAGGTCGGGAACAGCCGCGCGCCTTCCATACACATGTACTGGACGCCGGGATCCATCAGTTCCATCCGCATGTAGACCGTGAAGGCCACAGAGATGAAACCAGCAATGGCGGCGGTGATCAGGTATAGGATCCCGATATCTTTATGATTGGTGGACATGAACCAGCGGGTGAAGAAATCCCGCTCATCTTCATGTTCGTGCCCGTGAATGGCGGCGTCGGCCATGCGTCGTGCCTCCTGGCTGTTCAAAACAAGGGCACACCCCCGCAGGCTGGCCCTCCACTCCCGATCATCGTGTAATCGCGTGAGCGTGAAGGGGCAATGAACAAACCGACGCAGGCCCCGGGTGCAAACTGCCGCAGGCTTGCACCTTTTGGCGTCACCGCGATGGGCTGGGGGGCGTGTTTTTGCCGGAGCGGGCGCATAACGCGATCAGCGCCTTATTGCCGCCACACTATTATCGCCGCCTGCCTGTACGGTCGTTCGCCTTGATCGAAACCCTTGTTTAATGTTCTCAGTGCCAAATTAGAGAAAATTGTTCGCATTCCGTTTTTGGAGCGATTTGGTGTGATCTGCACACGGGCTGACATTGTGCGCCGCTTCAGGGCATTGATCCTGGTCTTGCTGGCCAGCATTGTCGCGTTACCAGCGGCCACGGGCCTTGCGGTGAACTTGGTTCCAGGCCTTCAGACCTATGTCATCTGTACCGGCGATCGGTTGATCCGCATCACGGTTGGTCCCGACGGAACGCCAGTTGAGACCCCGGAAGTGGAAGTCACCCACTGCATCACTGCTGATGCAACCGCACCCAGCGGAGCTAAACCGAGCGACTGGATCGCGCTGACGCGGGTTTTTGAACAAATCATCATCCCAAAACCGCCGGTCGCGCTGCATCAGCCTCGCTTTGCAGTGCGCAGGCTCAGTCGGGCGCCGCCTCAGATCGCCTGACTGCCCCTTTCTATCTCTAACATACTTATTTCTGAGGAAACCTGATGACCGATGTCTCCACATCGGCACCGGCTGCGTCGTCTATGACCAGTGGTGCCTTCTATCGCCTTGTCTGGAAATGGCATTTCCTGGCGTCCCTTTTTGTCTTGCCCTTCATGGCCATGTTGGCGCTGACAGGCGGGATCTATCTTTATAAACCGCAGATCGAAGAGGCGATCTATGCCGACCGCCTGAACGTTGCTGTCGGCGAAAGCCGCCAAAGCTACGAAGCCCAGGTGGCAGCGGTTGAGGCTGCTGCCGGTGTCACCCGCCTGCGTGGCGTCACGATTGAAGACGAACCCACCCGGTCGACCGTGATCGAGTTCGACGATGCGGACAAAGTCCGTTCGCTGGCTTGGGTCGACCCTTACACCGCAGAGGTTCTGGCCGTGGTTCCGCGTGACGAGACCGCCATGCAGGTCCTGCGCAAATTCCACGGCGAACTGTTGCTGGGCGACGTGGGCACAAAGTTCGTGGAACTGGCCGCGCACTGGGCCATCGTCATGTTCATTACGGGCATCTATCTGTGGTGGCCGCGCGGCCAGCGCACATTGGCAAAGGCTGTCAGTTTGCCGAGCGGGAAGGGGCGGGCCTGGTGGCGCGAGACACACCTGTTCGTGGGTATGCTGGCCACGGTTCTGATCATGCCGATTTTGATGACGGGTCTGCCCTGGACGGATGTGTGGGGCGGAAGCCTGTCTTGGGTGCAGACGCAAACCGGCACCAAGTCCCAAAGCCTTCGATTCGGTGGTGATGTGCCTAACTCTACCGCGTCGGATGGAACGACCATTTCCTACCAGGCGGTCTATGATGTGGCCAAATCGGAAGGTCTGACGGCGCCCTATGAATTGCGCCCACCCAAAAATGCCGAGGCCGCATTCTGGATTCGATCCGCAAGCGTAAACCGCTATGACCAATCAGAGCTGATCGTCGACCAATATAGCGGTGAGGTCCTGAAACGGCACGATTTCGCGGCCAATCCGGGAGTGGCGAAGGCCGTGTCTCTGGGCATTTCGTTTCATCAGGGTGAGCTATATGGCTGGCTGAACCAGGCACAGAACACCCTTGCGGCGATCATGGGAGTGCTTTTGTCCGTTTCCGGCTTTGTGGCCTGGTGGATGCGCCGCCCGGCAGGATCCTTGGGCGTTCCGGCAGCGCCGGAAGCCTCACTCGGCACTGGGATGATCGTCTTGGTGATCGCACTGTCGATCTTCTTGCCATTGGTCGGGGCCTCGCTCGTTCTGGCACTCCTGCTCGATTGGCTGCTCTTCCGGCGACTGGGTTGGTTCCAGGCGGCCAACGCTGGCTAAGTTTTGGTCTGGCCTCGGAAAACGCCGGGGCCGGACCTGCCAAAGATGCGGGTTTTCCTTGCGTCGCTTCCGAAATCGATAATCATCGGCGGAATGCAAAAATAGGGAGATCACGCATGAAACCGATCCATTTGGCGCTGTCCGCTGCGCTATTGGCCTCCACAGCGCTTTCGGCCCAGGCCGAGACGCTGCGCTGGGCCAGGGCAGGGGATTCGCTCACGCTCGATCCGCACGCTCAGAATGAAGGCCCGACCTCCGCGATGGCGCACCAGATTATGGAACCGCTGGTCATGCGCGATATGGAAGGCAACATGGTGCCCGCGCTGGCGACAGAGTGGTTTGTGTCTGAAGAAGATCCCAACGTGTGGGTCTTCACCTTGCGCGAAGGGGTAACGTTCCACGACGGGGGCGCCTTTGACAGTTCTGACGTCAAGTTCAGCCTGGAACGGGCGATGACGCCGGATAGTGACTATAAAGAACTGCTGGCGAGCGTGTCCGAGGTTCGTGCTCCTTCGCCTTACACGATCGAAATCGTCACAGACGGGCCCAACCCGATCATGCCCAGCAACCTGACCAACCTCTTCATCATGGATGAGGATTGGGCCAACGCAAATAACGCCGTCAAGGTGCAGGATTATGAAGGCGGCGAAGATACGTTTGCGGCCAAGAACGCCAATGGTACCGGCCCTTACAAGCTGGTCAGCCGCGAGCCCGACGTCAAAACGGTGATGACGATCAACGATACCTACTGGGGCAAAGACGAGTTCCCCATGCAGGTGACCGAGATTGTTTTCACGCCGATCCAGAATGCGGCGACCCGTGTGGCGGCGCTGCTGTCGGGTGAGGTTGATTTCATCCAGGACGTGCCCGTGCAGGACCTTCAGCGCGTGGCGGATGCTGACGGGCTGGATGTGCGCACCGCGCCGCAAAACCGGGTCATCTTCTTTGGCATGAACATGGGCGACGCGGATCTGGCCAACGACAATATCGAAGGCAAGAACCCATTCGCGGATGTACGAGTGCGTCAGGCCATGTCGAAGGCCGTGAATCGCGACGCCATCCAGCAGGTGGTCATGCGCGGACAGTCGCAGCCGGCCGGGATGATCGCGCCGCCTTTCGTTAATGGCTGGAATGAAGAGATGGATGGTTCGTCTTCCACCGACATCGCCGCAGCCAAGGCGCTGATGGAAGAGGCGGGCTATGGCGACGGCTTCACGGTGCAACTCGACTGCCCGAATGATCGCTACATCAATGACGAGTCGATCTGCCAGGCCGCCGTTGGCATGTTCGCCCAGATCGGGATCACGGTGAACCTGGATGCCAAGCCGAAAGCGCAGCACTTCCCGCTGATCGGTAACTTGGAGACCGATTTCTACATGCTGGGCTGGGGTGTCCCGACCTACGACAGTGAGTACATCTTCAACTTCCTGGTCCACACAAAGGGTGAAAAGTACGGCTCCTGGAACGGCACGCGGTACAGCAATGCAGATCTGGATACCAAGATCCAGGGGCTGGCCAGTGAAACGGATCTGGATGTGCGCAATGCGACCATCGGGGATATCTGGTCGGTCGTTCAGTCCGAGGCGCTCTATATCCCGATCCATCACCAAGTGCTGAATTGGGGCATGACAACGAACATCGGAACGGTCGTTGCGCCGGACGATGCAGCCAAGTTCAAGTACTTCACGTTGAACTGACGACCTTTTGGCCAAAGTCCGTCGACTTTGGCGATTGTTAGTCAAAAATTCACTCGGGCGGGCCTAGATTGCATCGGCTTAAGAAGGTGTGATCTATGGCCCGCTCATCAGAATTCGAAATGTCGCCCAACCGGGTTTTCAATGCCGTGGCTCCGACGCGGCAGTCAGTCCTAACGCTTCTTCTTGCCAAGGAAAAGTTTGAAGCCGAGAAGGTTTCATTTGGCAATGAAGAAGTGGTCGATAAGGCTGTAGCAGAACTGGCCGAAGGTGCCAGAATCCTCACCCAATGCTACGGTAAGCTTCTCTCAAGCGATGATTTTCCCTCCGCTCAAGCCTTTAATACTGCTCATAAAAGTGCCATCGCCGCTTTTGACCCATTGCAAGATCTGATCATGGATCCGCCGCCCAGATCGGCAGAAGCACTGGCTTGGGCGGCCGAAAAGACCAGTCTGGATATGTTCTATCTTGAGACGTTCGAACCAGCGATCACTGAATTTTTGAAGGCTGGACTGGCTGCTGTGGACGAAGACGCAGAGCGGAACTCCAGCAGAGCCCGCCGGGAGGCGTCTCTGGCTTTGAAGGAGGTCAAACAGATCGGGGCGTCTATCCGCATGGTGGCTGTGAATGCATCGGTCGAGGCATCCCGCGCGGGCCATGCTGGTTCCGGTTTCGCAGTCATCGCTGGCGAAACGCAAAGCTTGGCTGGGCGCATGTCTGACGTCATTGGCACAATTGCCGAACGCTTGAACGACATTTGAAGAAAGACATCTGCCAAGTCTTACACAATACGCAGATCTTTGCTTCGGTGCAGGACGCCTTAGTGGCGTGTCATTCGGCACCGCCTTCCGTTGCCATGCGAAGGGCGGCTGCGCCTGCATCAAAAAGGTCCTTGATTTGATGGGATAAGGTCTCATCCAACGCGATCCGGCCCTCGCGGGCATGGGTTTCCAGATCGGCTGCCAATTCCCCGAGTTTGCTTAAGCCAAAATCCTTTGAGGAGGATTTGAGGCTATGGGCGGCACGGCGGACCCCGTCAAGATCATCTGTCTCGGCCGCGGCTTGCAATGCCTTGATCAATCCTGGTGTCTCATCGAGATAGCTTTTGATCAGTTGGTCGAGTGAGGCTTTATCTCCGCCCACGACCTCTAGCAATTGGTCAAGTGCCGCATGATCCGGCGCCGCCGTCGCGCCCGCTTGTGGCAGTTCGTCTCCTGCTGGCGCTGCGAGCTTCAGGGCTTCGACCAAGGCTTCAATGCGGACGGGCTTGCTGACATAGCCATCCATCCCCGCCGCGAGAAACCGTTCCTTGTCGCCTTTCATGGCGTTGGCGGTCACGGCGACAATGATGGGTTGTTCATCTTTGGGCCAGTCCTTCTGGATCTTTTGAGCCGCCTCAACCCCGTCCATCTCGGGCATCTCGATATCCATCAGAATAATGTCATATCGTTGACGAGACAGGGCCTCGATCACCTCCAGCCCATTGCCCGCAACGTCGGCGCGGTAGCCCAAACGTTTTAGAACCAAAAGGCCCAGCTTCTGGTTGGTCGGATGGTCGTCCGCCAGAAGAATTCGCAGCGGCATCTTCTCGGCAAGCGTATGATCATACATCGACTTTTCGCGATCTGGTTCGGTGCCGTAAACCCGCACGGGTTGCCCCATGAAGGCCGTCAGCATGGCATTGACGACAGGGGATGGTTTGACCGGCTTGCTCAGGACCGCATCGATTTTGGCCTGCGCCAACCGAGCGCTGTCATGGTCCGCCGCGACGCCCACGGAACTGAGCAGCAGTATGGGTTTCTGTGCGGTTTCGGGGATCTCTCTCATCGCCGCGGCCAGTTCCAGCCCGTCCATGTCGGGCATGTTCATGTCAAGGATCGCCGCGTCGATCATCCGACCATCACGAATGTCAGCCAATGCTGCCTTGGGGCTTTGGTGCGTGACCGCCTGCATGGACCAGGACTCAACCAATCGGCTCAGGATCTGCAGGTTGCTTTCATTGTCATCGACAACCAAAATGCTCTTGCCGGAGAGAATGGGCGAAATCTCTTCGCGTGTACGGCTTGCCAGATCTGACGCTTGCGGCAAGGTCAGGGTGAAGCTGAACTCCGTCCCCACGCCAACCTGGCTTTCGACCATGATTTCCCCGCCCAACAGTCCAACCAGCCGTTGGCAAATGGCCAAGCCAAGACCCGTGCCACCAAACCGACGCGTGGTCGATCCATCCACCTGCGAAAAGGACTCAAAGAGGCGATGCATGCGGTCTTCGGGAATACCGATGCCCGTGTCGCGGACGCGAAACGTCACCTGTGCTGCGTCTTCATCAAGGGCCAAGCCATCGATGGTCAGGATTACTTCGCCTTTTTCCGTGAACTTGATCGCGTTGCTGAGCAGATTGACCAGCACCTGTCGCAGTCGTGTCGGATCAGAAACGAGCGCTTCCGGCGTGCCCGACTTGATCTCGTAGGCCAGATCAAGTCCCTTCCGCCCGGCACCGACCGCCACCAAATCCAAGGCGCCCTCCACGCAGTCGCGCAGGTTAAACGGCTCCATCTCCAGATCCAGTTTGCCGGCTTCGACCTTCGAATAGTCCAGAATGTCGTTGATGATTGTCAGAAGATTCTCTGCGCTTTCATTGATCGTCTGGCAGAAATCCCGCTGTTCGCCCTGTAGGTCATGGTCTAGGAGCAGATTGCTCATACCGATGATGGCGTTCATGGGCGTCCGGATTTCGTGGCTCATATTGGCCAGAAACTCGCTTTTGGCACGGGTTGCGCGCATGGCTTCGTCGCGTGCGGATTCGACGTCAGACACAAGGGTTTTCAGTTCTTCTTCCCGGGCCTTCAGTTCGGTGATGTCTGTGATCACGCCCACCGTTTCGTCGGCGTTGGTGCGATGTTCGCTGACCTTGAACCAATGGCCGTCGGCCCGTTTTTGATCAAAAGGGCCGGTTGGGTTGCGGTGTTGATCCATTCGGTAGGCGATCCAGGCCTCACTGTCTTCGACGCCATCGACGATCCGCGTTTCTGCAATCGCTTGAAGCAGTTCCTGAAATTTCAGGCCCGGTTCGATCTTGAGGCCAAGGCCCCGAAACAGGTCGCGGTAGCGGGTATTGCACAAAATCAACGTGTCATCGGCATCGTAGAGGGAAAAGCCTTCGCCAATTGCCTCAATTGCCTGCGAAAGTTGCTTTTGCGACCGTCGCGCGGCGGCGTCAGCGTCCCTTTGCCGGGCTTCCAGCGCTTCCCGTTCCGACAGGTTATCTCGCAAAAGACGGACGGTGTCGGACATGGCTCCGATTTCGTGGGGGCCGCCTTCCGGAACGGCGACGTCAAGGTGACCGCCGGTGATCTTGCGCATCGCATCCACAAGTCCCCGGAGCGGTTGCGTAATCGATGCGATAATCCAAAGCGTAAAGAGTAACCCTATAACCCCGATGGCAGCCATAAGAACGATCGCTTGCTGGGCGGCCCTGTCCGCCCCCGCCACAGCGTTACCACCCATTTCGAGCGCGCGTTGTTCGAACATCTCGACCAGATCGGCCATGCCCGCATCGATGGTTCGTATGTGGTTGCGGGCATTGGCGGTCAGCGAGTTGCCCAGCACCCGTTGATCGTCGGTGTAGGCTTCAACAGCCATCAACGCCCACTTCATCAGGGCATCGAGTTCTGCGTTGATCTCTGCCACGGCTTCTGGAGCATGGGGTTCCAAGGCGTCAAGCTGGGTCACCAGCTGGTCGCGCGCCGCCAGCGCATTGTTTTCGGAATTGATCAGCATGCTGACGGCCAAGTCGGTCAGCCAGTATTTCACATCACCAAAGGTCGCCTGGGCCGCGGTAGCATCGCTGAGCAGCCCGACAAACACGGCTTCGTCCTCGATTGCCTGGGAGTTTTGGCTGAGCCTTTGCGACAGAAAAATGTTCGTCCCAAATGTCATCGCGCCCAAAGTCAGGACGAGGATGGCAAGGCGGGCAAAGATCGAAAGCCGCGACATAGGTCACCCCCCAGATGTTCGCGAGGATCACTGGAAAATGGTGATACTGATAACCCCGCCAAGGTCGTTTAAGGCGCCACCCTCCTTGGGATAGCCTGTCATGTCAATCTCACCCGCCGGACCGCCATGGCAGGCAAGGCAGGCCTCGCCGTAATATTCTGGAACCAACACCCGGTAGCCTGCCCGCCCGTCCAGCTGCGAGACATCATGATAAATGGCACCGTCTTCCCAATTGTCCGACATCAGGTGGTTGCCAATGATTTCCGTTTCCCATGCATCGGGGCGCGATTTCCGGTTGCGGACCAGATGCGGAGGCGCGGTGACCTTCATGCTGGCCTCAGTCCCCACTTTTTCGGCGAAGCGTTCATTTACGAGCCGCGCGAATGTCGCTGGGACAAATCCCTTAAAGCCAATCCCCGATCGATTGAAGGTGGCCTGGTTTTCGTCGATTATTTCGCGAATGGCGTCCATTTGCGCTCTGAGCAGTGTGGACTTCAACGTGCCTTCGGTCAGCTCATCCGGGTTATCGGAGGT
>JBCBGY010000171.1:0-9664 GCA_038526275.1 Pseudomonadota bacterium
AGCGAGATGGCCCTGATCCGGGACGAACTGATCCTGCCCTTGGTTGACGCTTTCGGGCCAGAGGCGGTCGTTCTGCAATGCGGTGCCGACGCGGTGGAAGAGGATCCGCTATCCAACCTGGCCCTTTCGAACAACGCCCACTGGGCCATCGTTTCCGCCCTGAAAGGGCTCGCCCCCCGATACCTGGTGTTAGGCGGCGGAGGATACAACCCATGGTCCGTCGGGCGCCTTTGGACAGGCGTCTGGGCCACGCTCAACGGGCATGACATTCCCGAACAGTTGCCGCGCGAGGCCGAAGAGGTGCTGCGGCAGCTTCAATGGCACGACCAGCCCCGCAGCAAAGCCACGCAGCCACACTGGTTTACGACGCTCAGGGATGTGCCGCGCGACGGGCCAATCAGGCCGGAATTGCGCGCGGATATTCAAACCATCCGCGCCCAATCACCGTAAACCTCAGGCGGTTCTGGACCTCGCATGCGCCCGGGCCAGAAAATGATCCGCGCAAGGGTTGAACGTGGCCCTGCGAATGCCGGCAAGCCTGCGGGCAATTTGCGGCACCTTGTTGCAGAACGCGTCCACCAATGTCCGATGCCGGGTATAGAACTGCTCCGGATTGTCCAGGTTCTCCCACGTCATGTGGTGGCTTCCACGGAGCGCAGCCGTTGGTGAAAGCTCGGACCGATAGATGTTCGTCACCATGATCGCGTTGAATTCGTTACGACCATGATATCCCGCAGCGGCGCCGGTTGTGGGCGTCGGGTCGATTAAGCCGCGCATGCCCAACATCGCATGAACCATCTCGTGCAGCAAAAGCTCGGTCGCCCGGCCCAGGAAAAGGTTGTTCTGCTGCAGCGCGGAGCCCCGTGAGTGAAAACCCGGTGTAAATTCAATAACCACGTCGGCCCCTTGCCCCGAGCCGGTGTTCAACACGCCCAAAATGCTATGCTGTAAAGGGCTGTTCCGCAGCGGTTGCGAGATAGCGACGCCTTCCATCACCGCGTTACGGGTGTCCAGGCCAGTGGAAATCGGCGCATCGGTGGTACGGAAACCTGGCGCCGTCGAAGAAACGACCCGGGCCTCGGCGTTCCCGTCTTCCTCTGTGCGGGGCACGATCAGAAGGGATCGGGTCATGGCAGAGATTATGATCTCACCCGTCCGGCTTGCGCTGATGCGATTGAGATGGGACCGAACGGCATTCTGGTAGGCCCGATAATCCCAGGGCCGCCCGTTGAATTTGTTGTCCGGCAGTTGCCCGCCAATTTCGATATGCTGGTTGAACCGCGAGCGTTGGAAATCAAGGATAGACATGTGGAAACCCAAAGATCTGACAAAATGAATGCCAGAACGGTATGGAATTCCGACGGATCTGTCCAAAAAAATGGGTCTCTGGGCCGTCAGATGGCCCAGAGAATTGTCCAGACGGTATATTAGTAACGCTAAGCGGCGACGTGCTCGTTGAAGAAGTTGATCGTGCGCTCCCAGGCAAGGGTCGCGGCTTCTTCGTCATAGCGCGGCGTCGAATCGTTGTGGAACCCGTGATTGACGTCCGGATAAAAGTGCACGCTGAACTCTTTCTGGTTGGCACGCAGCGCATCTGAATAGGCCTGCCAGCCCTCATTGATGCGGTCATCCAATCCGGCATAGTGGATCATCAGCGGAGCCTGGATCGCCGGAACATCTTCGGCTGCAGGCTGACGGCCATAGAATGGCGCAGAAGCTGCGAGTTCCGGATAAGCCACGGCAAGCGCATTGCAGACGCCGCCACCATAGCAGAAGCCAACAGCGCCAACCTTGCCGGTCGAATCCTCGTGATCGCGCAGGAACTCGAATGCAGCGAAGAAGTCTTCCATCAGCTTTTCACGGTCCAGGCTGCGCTGCATCTCGCGCCCTTCTTCATCGGTGCCGGGATAGCCGCCCAGCGGCGTCAGACCGTCCGGGCCGAGGGCAAGGAAACCAGCCTTGGCCGCGCGGCGCACCACATCTTCGATGTAAGGGTTCAGCCCGCGATTTTCGTGCACGACCAGAACGGTGGGCAACTTGCCGGTTGCGCCAGCCGGACGCGCCATCAGGCCCTTGATCGTGCCATGGCCATTGGGGCTTTCATATTCGGCAACGGCGACTTCGATGGACGGATCATCGGGCGCAACCTGCTGAGCCATGGCATAGTTGGGTTGCAACTGAGACAAGATCATCGCGCCGGTCACGCCAGCCGCCGTGTACTTTCCGGCCTGGGTGATAAAATCACGCTTAGAGATCTTTCCGTGCACGTAGCCGTCGAAAATTTCCAAAATACGCGGATCGAAATCGCTCGCTTTTTTGCGTGCGGTTACTTTGGTTTGCTTGTTCATGGGGGGACCCCGCTCCATTGTCGGACAGCCGGCTTCTGCCGGTACTGGAACGGTAGTATACAAGACTGACAGATCAAGTCAGATATACGTGTTCGACCCCTAAGATACGGCTTCTTGCCGACGCCGCGACCGGATCAGGGGCGCCGGTGGTCCGGCGTAGGTGATCTCGGTGTGAAAATCCCGACCTATTCGGCTTCCCTGACGTCAAAGTCATAGCTGGTCGAGAGTTCGACGTTACCTTCAAACGGGGCGTAAGTGTCGGGATCTAATGGTGAAAATTTTGCCGGAAGACTACTGATCCGGAAAGTCAGATCACGTCTGTAATACCAGTTGTCCTTCAGTTCTTCCGGGACAGGTTCAAGCGTTTTCATGCTCCGCGACACGAGGACTACTGCGTCTGGTTGTTTGCCAAGCTCGATCAGATCAACTGAAGAGTGAAGCTTGTACGGCCCAATTTCCCCTTCTACGGTGATCGCTCCCCCCAGGATGGTCATGTCCAACGGGGCATGGCATACCACAACATAACCGGTCATTTCCCCCAGCCCTTGAAGTGAACGTGCGTTAAAGCGACTGATCCTCCGGTGGCCGCCATATTCAGGCAACCGGCTAACAAGTTCATTTACCCTCTCAGTGCCGCGCTGAACGGTTATTTCGGCACCCAATCTAGAAGGGGTGATAAGGTGGTACCCAATGTTAATCCTGATTGATGCGTCAAGACTGTATCGTCGGGCAATCCGAGGTGCTTGACAGCTCGTTGATGCTTCTGCCGTAGGAGCCAAAGAAAGCGGACCATCCCCTAAGATATGGGCAAATCGGAACGACCAGACGGCTCTTTGATCCGTCTCCGCTGAAAGGCCCGGTGCGTTATCTTGAGCCGGAGCCATTAAGGGGGCGAGAAGCAGAAGGGCAGCGGTCAAACACCGTAAGGTAACAAGGTTCATGCGATCAAATATTGGTTGCTAAGGGGCTTAAGGATCCCAGTGTCATAGAAAAAAGTCCATGGTTGGGCAGCACCGTCAGTTTGCGGGTTTTGCTGACTTGGCGTCACCCTTTCGGCGGTGTAGGGGCTGCCCTCCGAACAAGTCAAATGATGGAGGGTGCCATGGCAAAGCGCATCAAACCTGACGATCTGCCGTCCTTTCGAGGTGATCTCTAAGCGCCGCAGATCTTTCCCGTCCGAGACCCGGGTGAAAACCGGCGACCGCCGGGTGCATGGGCGATGTAGACCTGCAAGAAAAGCTCGGTCGCAATGACCTTTGCCCCTGCGGATCTGGCAAGCGCTACAAAAGGTGCTGCCTAAAGAGCGGCAGGTATGATGGAAGCCGCCGGGATCACTATTTTTAGGGACCGTAGCTGAACAAATAGGGGGCGCTGATCGCCCCCTATTATTAGATCACATGCTGTTCCGTGCGCCATCGCTGACAGTCAAAGGCCAGCCGGGGCGGCAGCGGCGCGTCGGTCACGATCAGGTCAATCTGCTCCAGGGATGCAATCCGGATCGGTGCAGGGCGTGTGAGCTTGCTGGCGTCTGACACCAGAACGGTGCGGCGGGCCCTGTCCAAGATTGCCTTGCTGACCGCAACCTCTTCCGGGTCGAAGTCAAGCAGATCGCCAGTGCCATCGATGGCCGAACAGCCGATCACCCCGTGATCCAGCTTGAACCGCTCGATCGCCTCAACCGCCATGGCGCCCACAAGCCCGCCATCGGCAGATCGGGCGGTGCCGCCACAGACAACCACCTGCGCGCTGGCGTTGGCCGACAGGATCAGAGCAACGTTCAGATTGTTCGTCACGACCAGGATATTGCGATGGTGGAGCAGCGCGCGGGCGACGGCCTCTGTTGTGGTGCCGATATTGAGGAAGAGCGAGCTATTGTCCGGGATCAGGGCCGCGCAGGCCTCGCCGATCCGCGCCTTGGTGTCGGCATTCAGGGCGCGTCGTTCCTGGTAGGCGATGTTGCGTGTGGCCGATGGCATGACCGCGCCCCCATGAACGCGTTCCAACTTGCCGCTTCGTTCCAGGTCGCGCAAATCCCGCCGGATCGTTTGCGGGGCCACATTGAACCGCGCGACTAGGTCCTCCACCCGCACATGGCCGTGGCGGCGGGCGAGGGCCAGAATATCAGGGGCGCGCAAGGACTGTGACATCGGGCATCCATGTTCGTTTGGATCAAAGCGAACATAAACGAACATCATTCTTGACCGAAAGCCCGATCTGACCATGGTGCTGCCAACATGCGCGGGGAGGGCCAAATGGCGGATTATGATCTTTTCATCATTGGCGGTGGCATCAACGGATGCGGGATCGCAAGGGATGCGGCGGGCCGTGGCCTGCGCGTCGGGCTGGCGGAAATGAACGATTTGGCGTCCGCCACCTCTTCGGCCTCGACCAAGCTGTTTCACGGTGGCCTGCGCTACCTGGAATATTTCGAGTTCCGCCTGGTGCGCGAAGCCCTGATCGAACGGGAAACGCTCCTGCGCGCCATGCCCCATATCAGTTGGCCCATGCGGTTCGTCGTGCCCTATCACAAGGACATGCGGTTCGAGAGCGACACGCCGACCTCGCGACTTTTGTCGCGGCTCATGCCTTGGATGAAGGGCCGTCGTCCCGCTTGGTTGGTTCGCCTTGGACTGTTTCTCTATGACAGCCTGGCCAATCGGAAGGTCCTGCCTGGCACTGCGACGCTGGACCTGCGGTTTCACAAGACCGGCAAGCCCCTGAAAGACAAGTTCAAGCGGGCCTACGAATATTCCGACTGCTGGATCGAGGATTCCCGCCTTGTCGTTCTGAACGCGCGAGACGCCCAGTTGCGTGGAGCAACGATCATGACCCGCACAACAGTCACCTCTGCCAACCGAGAAGGCGACCAATGGCGTGTGACCCTTTCTGACGGGCAGGGCACCCGAACGGTGACGGCCAAAATGCTGATTAATGCGGCGGGCCCTTGGGTCGAAGATGTCTTGCGCAATCGCGCGCGGATCAATGCCGGGGATGGCGTGCGTCTGGTCCGCGGCAGCCATATCGTGACCCGCAAGCTCTATGACCATGACAAATGCTACTTCTTCCAGGGAGAGGATGGCCGGATCATCTTCGCCATTCCCTATGAGACCGACTTCACGTTGATCGGGACCACCGACAAGGATCACGGCGATCCGTCGGAGACACCTGAATGTACGCCTGAGGAGCGTGATTATCTGTGCGCGTTCGCTTCGAAATACTTTGATCGCCCGGTCACGGCGGAAGATGTCGTTTGGACCTATTCCGGTGTCAGACCGCTTTATGATGACGGCGCCAGCAGCGCGACTGCGGCGACGCGGGACTATGTGCTGAAGGTCGATCAGACGGGCGGCGCGCCTGTGTTGAACGTGTTCGGGGGCAAGATCACGACCTTCCGGAAACTCGCGGAACATGCACTCGAAAAGATCCTGCCCTTCTTTCCCGGCACGTCAGGTGATTGGACGGCGGGCGTGGCCTTGCCCGGTGGCGATTTTCCGGTGCGCGGCGTGTCCAAACAGGTTGCGGGCTTGCTGGAGGCATATCCCTTTTTGACAGATAGGTGGGCTTTGCGCCTGATCCGGGCCTACGGCACCGAGGCTGCCGAGATGCTCGGGGATGCAAAGACGATTGCGGATCTGGGTCCGGAGTTCGGCGCCACACTGACCGGGCGCGAGGTTAATTGGCTGATGGAGCGCGAATTTGCTCGAACTGCGGAAGATGTGCTGTGGCGCCGCAGCAAGCTTGGTTTGCGGCTCTCATCTACACAAGTGGCAGAGCTGGAGACTTGGATGCAGGATCAGTTAACAGCCGCACGTGGAGGCGAGCAACCGGACGCGGCCTAGCGTGCCGCTGGATCAAATCAACTCAATTCGCTTGGCAGGTCTTACGACGATAGTGAGACTTTTCAGGGCGCCATAGCTTCGCTACGCTTCTCTCACCCATGGGAGGGCGGCACATGCAACGGGCGCGGACCTGGCTCAGTATCCTGTTTTTGCTCCTATTTGCCGGGATGGCGGCGGCGCAAGACACAACCGCGCCTGATCGAAGTGCCACAGGTGGGGCGCAAACGCTCGAAGACATTCTGGCCCGTCAGAGAGGCGAAGACGTCGATCAGGACTTCCGCAGTCGAAATGTCGGTGATCCGAACCAAGCGACAGAACTCACGGAACAGCTTGGAACACTAGGGGGCGTTTCGGATCCCGAACTCTGGCGGGCCCTGCGGTTTGGCACAGCGGATGTGACCTCTACCGCCGGGAATCCGGGCGCTACTTTGCTGGTGCAAGACAGTGGCATGGCCTGGCTGGAATTCCGGCAAGGTCCGCTGAAAACCTGGGGCGGGTATGGCCTGCTGGGGATGCTTGCCGTGTTGCTGATCTTCTTTCTGGTCCGGGGGCGCATCCGTATTGACGGAGGCCGCAGCGGGGTCGTGATTGAACGGTTTAACGGGCTTGAACGGTTCAGTCACTGGCTGCTCGCCGGGTCCTTTATCCTGCTCGGGATCACCGGTCTGGTGTCGCTTTTTGGCCGGATTGCCCTTATTCCGCTCTTTGGCCATGAGGCTTTCGCGACGACGGCGTTGGTGTGCAAATGGATCCACAACAATGTCTCCTGGGCTTTCATGCTGGGCATTGTCATGGTGTTTTTCCTTTGGGTCCTGCACAACCTGCCGAACCGGCATGATATGGTCTGGCTCGCCAAGGGGGGCGGGCTGTTTTCGAAGAATTCGCATCCGCCTGCGAAGAAGTTCAATGCTGGCCAGAAACTGATCTTTTGGGCGGTGATCCTGCTGGGCGGATCAATATCGATGTCCGGCCTTTCGCTGCTCTTCCCGTTCGAACTGCCGATGTTTGCCAAGACCTTCGCCATCATTAACGCCACCGGTGCGCCGGGCTGGGTGGGGGCCGCACCTTTGCCAGAGGTCCTGACGCCCCATGCCGAGATGCAGTTGGCGCAGATTTGGCACGCCATCGTCAGTTTCGCGATGATGGCGATCATCCTGGCGCACATCTATCTGGGCTCGGTCGGGATGGAGGGGGCCTATGACGCCATGGGATCCGGTCAGGTCGATTTGCAATGGGCCAAGGAACATCACGGGCTGTGGGTGGAAGATCTCGCGGCCAAGGGCAAATCGCCCGCCCCGCGCGAAGTGCAGGCCCCGGCCGAGTAGACCCATCATGATCAGGGCGGCGTTTGCGGTATTCATTCTGGCGGTGGCGCCGGTCTGGTCCGAGACGATGCTGCTCGAAGGGCATGGCGGCCCGATTCATGATGTGGCGATTTCACCCGATGGACAGTTTGCCCTCACGGCCAGCTTCGACAATTCGGTTGGTCTGTGGTCGCTGGAAACGGGTGAGCCGGTCTGGCTGGAAGGTCATGAAGCTGGTGTGAAGACAGTCGTCTTTGTGGGCTCGGATCTTGCCGCGTCAGCGGGGGATGATTTCAGCATCATCCTGTGGGACCTGCGCGATCAGTCGGTGCGCCACCGCCTGACGGGCCATCGCGGCGCCGTGAACGGGCTGGCGGTCAGTTCGGACGGGCAGAGGCTGATCTCTGCCAGTTGGGATGGCAGGCTGGGTATGTGGGATGTTACAACGGGCGAACATCTGGGCTGGCTGGATCACCATACCGGGCCGGTGAACGATGTTTGGGCCGGGGACGGGCGGGTCATCAGCGGCTCGGTGGACGGAACGGTGCAGGCGCGGTTGGGTGAAACGACCGAGCTTTTGCACAGTCACGGACTGGCCGTGACAAAGGTTTTGGCTGCGCCCGATGGATCGTGGACTGCGCTGGGTGGTGTGGATGGCGCCGTTTTGGTGGTGGCCGACGGTCAGGTGGTGGCGGATCTGTCTGCCGGGCGTCGACCCGTTCTGGCTTTGGCGACGGATGCGGCGGGCAAGCTTTTGGCGGTTGGTGATGGGGAAGGCCATGTGACTCTGGTCGACACCGAAACCTGGCGGTTCGTGCGTGACATGAAAGTCAGCGAGAAGGGCCCGATCTGGGCCTTGGCCTTTTCACCCGATGGACGCCGCCTGATGATGGGCGGCATCAATGACAGCGCCGCCATTTGGACCGTTGGCGCGAACGACCCGCCTGCCTTGGCCAACGAGGCGCGGGCATTTCTGACGGATCCGGCGACGATGGAAAACGGCGCGCGGCAATTCAACCGAAAATGCGCGTTGTGCCATACCCTGACCCCGGACGGAAAGCGGCGCGCTGGTCCAACTTTGCACGGGCTCTTTGGGCGCGAGGCGGGTACTGTTCCGGGTTATACCTATAGCGCCGCTCTGACCGGAACGGGGCTAATCTGGACGGCAGAGACCATTGATCAGCTTTTCGATCAGGGGCCGGAACATTTCGTGCCGGGCAGCAAGATGCCCATGCAGCGGATTACCGGAGCCACGGACCGAGAGGATTTGATCCGCTATCTGAAAGAGAATACAGGTGGTTAGGGAGGAAATGTAATGCGACCCATGCTGCTTGCCTTTCTGGCCACCGGCGTGATCGCCGTGGGGGCTTGGTACGGTTTGAACCAGGCGGGGTTTTCCGCGGCCGATCAGCAGTCCAGCGGTTCGGTCAGACTACCGTGATGCGAGGCACCTGAGCCCCTGTGACAGACCTGTGGGACGGACTGGTCGCGGCCTTCTGGTTGCTGGTAACGCTCGACGCCGACTTGATGGAGATCACGGCCCGGTCGCTGCAGGTGACCTTGACGGCGGTCGCAATCGCGGCGGCCTTGGGCCTGCCGCTTGGAGCGTGGCTTGCGGTGAACCGCTTTCGCTATCGCCGCGCGACCATTGCGGTGCTGAATGCCTTGATGGGCTTGCCGCCGGTCGTGGTGGGGCTGGTCGTTTACATCCTGCTGTCGCGGTCCGGGCCGCTGGGTGTGCTGAACCTGCTCTTCACGCCCGCGGCCATGGTCATTGCGCAAGTTATCATCGTTACGCCATTGATCGCCTCTATTGCCCACCAGGCCTTGCGCGATCTTTGGGCCGACTATCACGACTTGCTGATTTCGCTGAACACCACGAAATGGCAACGTATTCGGGCGTTGATCTGGGATGCGCGGCGTTCGCTGCTGACCGCCACGCTGGCGGGCTTTGGCCGGGCCATCGGCGAGGTGGGAGCGATCATGATCGTGGGCGGCAACATCGATCATGTCACGCGGGTGCTGACGACCGCGATCAGCCTGGAGACGAGCCAAGGGAACTTCGCATTGGCGCTGGGCTTGGGTTTCGTGCTGATCGGTCTGGCCATCGCGGCGAACCTTGCGATCCACACGCTGTCGCGCACGGAACGGGCAGGGCGATGGTAGGCGTGCT
>JBCBGY010000172.1:0-9647 GCA_038526275.1 Pseudomonadota bacterium
GGCGCAGCGAGCCACGCGGCATGGGCCCGGCGCGCGATGGTTCAGAAGTTTCCCGCCCTTAGGGATGTACCGTTTGAGGCGTCCTGGTCGGGTCGGATTGCCATGACAAGCTCGCACCTTCCGCGGATCGAGCAGCGGGGAAAATCTGGCATTTCGATCTTTGGGTATAACGGCCGTGGCATTGCGCCGGGAACGCTTTTTGGCGAGGCTGCCGCACAATGGGCCATGGACCCCTCCCGGTTGGGTCTGCCCATCGTCGAGCCGCAGCGGGAGCGCCTCGCCCAGGTCAGGGGAGCCTATTTTGAGACAGGCGCTGTCCTGAGCCATCTCTTTTCGTCAAGGGGGCAGGGGTAAAGCCCTCGCCACCATGGGTCGTGCGACCAATGAAGATCGCACGACCCCCGCGCCGGAGAGGAGCCTTGTTGTGCTGCGGCTGCGCGGTAAAACCGCCTCGATCATCGAGACGGTTGAGTGTTTCTTGGCAGGTTTACGAGAAGAGTGTACCGCCGTTGATATCGATGTTGGTGCCCGTGATGAAGGCAGCGTCGTCTGATGCCAGATAGACAGCCAGGTTTGCCACATCTTCTGACCGGCCTTCACGCTTGAGCGGCGTGCCGTTGGCCACGTTTGACCGGACCTCGGGCTTGGTGAAGACATTGTGGAAATCCGTGTCGATCATGCCGGGGCAGATCGAATTGACACGGATGTCGGGGCCAAGCTCTTTGGCGAGCCCGCGTGTCATGGTCATAACCGCACCTTTGGAGGCGGCATAGGCGACGGCACCAGGGCCACCGCCATCGCGACCGGCCTGGCTGGCCAGACCCACGATTGCACCACCATTTGTCATGTGGGGCAAAACAGCTTTGACGGCCAGATAAAACGACGTGGTGTTGAGGTTCATCACTGTGTGCCAGTGGTCTTCGTCCATGTCGGCAATCGTCTTCCGAGCGACCAGGCCGCCGGTCACATGCACCAGGATGTCGATGGTTTCGCCCAGATCGGCGCGCGTTTTCTCGACCAATGCGGCCATGTCGCTCGACTTGGTCATGTCGCCCTGCATTGACAGAGCCATGCCACCGCAGCTTGTGATCTCGGATACGGCGCTTTCGGCACCATCGGATGAACTATGGTAGTTGATCGCGACCTTCGCCCCGTCCGCTGCCAACTGCATTGCAATTGCCCGGCCGATATCCCGTCCACCGCCAGTTACAATAGCTACTTTTCCTTGAAGTTTCATTCGAGTTCCTCTTTGTCAGCGGTGTGCCGCAGCATCAATTTCCAGAAAGCGATTTGGGGACGACCACCTTGAACGATCTCTCCTGCGCATCGGTCAGGTAAAGATCGACGTCGTAGCCTTGGTCGTCGAGAAAGTTGAAGATCCGCTTGGGCGCGTCCAGCCGGTAGGGAACCAGCAGCATCGCGATCCGATGGCGTGTCGACGCGGGAAAGCGCGCCGCTAGGTGCGTGCTGATCGCAAGACCTTCGTAATCCTTGGGGTCTACATCAGGGAAACCGGTGATCTGATCCAGTTTGGCATCGCCACCTTCGGACCACAGAACCTTGCCGTAGAATCCGGCCCGCGCGCCCGTGTAGCGGAATGTATTGGTACCCAAGTCCATCGGCGCATTGGCATGAAGCAACCAATCGACTGTTACAGGTTCGCTGGCATCCACGCGGTCAACGATGACGAAATATTCGTTCCGTACAAAATAGACATCCCGTTCGGCCAGCGTGACTTCGGGCGACATGGTCCGGTATGCTGCCGTTGCGTCGCCGCTGATAAAGATGTGGTCTTCGCGTTCTTCCGCTGTGATCAGCCGACCTGATGAGCCAAGCGCCTGCGCTTTGTCTTTTCCGGCATATTGGCCCTTGCCATTGATCAGTATGGCATTCTTGGACCGGGTCTGCCGCCGCCAGGACTGGTGCATTGAACTGTTGAAGGCGACGTAGTGGCCAGACTGAATCGCCAGATCTTCGCCGTAGGCCGCGAGGCAGAAGGCATTCTGGTCGCCATGGCTGTGGCTGACGGACCCGAATGCGCTGGATTTCATCACGAACTGGATGTGCTTGTTCGGATCTTCCATATGGGTCTGAACAGCAGCCCAGCCGATGCCATTAAAGACCTTCAGCGGATCCGTAGGCGGCGTTGCAGTGACACTGGGATAGTCGTGCCGGTAGACCATGTCGTCGAAGTTCAGATCCCACCAGCCGTAATTGTAGAACGCCATTTCCGTGCCGGGATCGTTTTTGACGATCTCGTCAAAGTACCACTGGTAGGCGCCATTGCCGGTGATCCCGGCAAACTGCCGTAAGTTGTAGCCGAGCTTGAGCGACGGCAAATCACCCATTGTACTGTCATCGCCAAATGTGGCGCGTCTGGTGTCCGGGGCTTTGGTATAGAGAGGGAAATCCCCGGTCTTCTGGAAGAAGGGCCGTTGGTACAGATCAATCCCTGTCCAGGACCGGAGCAGGTTCGCCGCATCGATCAGATAGGCCATGCCGGTCATCCAGTAGTGCGGGCCTTCGGCCCAGCCACCATCGTGATCGCCCCATGGCGAATAGACTGTGTAGAGGAACTCGATCGAGTAGTTCAGCCACTCTTCCGCCTCAGGTTCTTCGCCAAACATGGCGATACAGGCCGGAACGATGACCGCCGAAACGGATCGGACCGCGTGGCTGTCATACGGGAACACATGGATGGACGCGTTCTTGATCGCATGTTCGGCCACCTGACGGGTGCGCGCCAGAAGCGCTTTGCGAACGGTCGCGCGTTCGTCCTCGGTCATTTCGCCGTGCAGCCAATCGTAACCCCATGCCAGGGCGAGACAGACCCGGTAGGCCCATTCATCGGTATAGGCACGCGAGGTCTTGCCATCTGGGTTCCAGGTCGCGGCTTCGAGCAACCAGGCCTTTGCCGTTTCCAGATGGTCGGGTTTGTCCAGAACATGGCCCGATACAGCCAAGTGACGAATTGCGTAGATCAGTTCCTGGCAGTCGATGTAGGTTTGCCGCCAGATCGGCGCGACGCGCTGGTCATTTGGGTAACCTTTGGGCTCTGTCATCGGCGCTTTGCCAACCCAAGGCTTTGCGGATTTGTCGTAGAAATTCTGCCAGTTACAGTGTGTGCTGTCGCCCGCCACCGTTTTCTTGAACGCGCTCAGTTCCTTGGGCCCGAGCCACAGCCGCGGGTGGGCCATATCTGAGGAACCGTAGCGTTCCTGGCGCGTCGGCAGGGCGGTGACCGGAAGATCGGGTGCGACGGACAGCTTGCGGGCCGTGCTCCAGGTGCTGGCCTGTTCGCCCTTTGCCCATAA
The DNA here is from genome assembly GCA_038526275.1 of Pseudomonadota bacterium. Lineage (GTDB taxonomy): Bacteria > Pseudomonadota > Alphaproteobacteria > Rhodobacterales > Rhodobacteraceae > 188UL27-1. Next base: position 3,315 of record JBCBGY010000172.1, read on the forward strand.
GGCGTAGGACCAAGTATAGTCGCCCGGCTCCAGCGGCGCTGGGGGCGTGAAGAAATTCGACGGGATGTTCTTGTAGACCGTTTCGCCACCAGCGCCCGTGATCCGCAGAACATAGGTCGCCTGTTCGTCAATATCCGGCAGCCAGGTGAACCGTGGCGGGTTCTCGACAATCTTTGTCGTCTCTTCCGGCGCATATTGGATCATCAACCGACCGGCTGTCGGCTGGTCGAGCGGCCTGAGGTCGCTTACGGGAGCGAATTGAACGGACATCTTTAATCCTGATTGGTGGAGGTGTAGGCGGCCTGAGGGGCAGCCGCCTACGGGAGGACAGTTAGCCTTCGCTGCCGTACTGGCGATCGTAGGCTGACTGCATTGCTGCTAACACGTCTTCCAGACCCATCTTGTTGAGCTCGGCGACATAGCCGTCCCAATCGGCCATGACATCGCTGGATCCGAGAATCCAAGCCTGCTGGCGTTCCTGCATGTAGGTCAGGATTGTGGGCCAGTAGCGGTCATAGACGGCCTGTTCGTCTTCGTTGAACGACACGCCCAGGAACTGGTCGATCAGGTAATCGCCTTGGTCATAAAGCGCGATGCCTTCCAGGGCGAACTCGTTAGTCCACTGGATCTCGTAGTTGTAATCCTGGAAATAACCACGGGCGTGGAGCTGCGCACCGATCTGGTACAGCTGGCTGTTGACCGGACCGCCTTCCAGGAATTCCTGGGTGAAGACCGGCTCACCATCTTCCATCGCGTACTGCTGGCCTTCGATACCGAAGTTCACCAGACGACGGCCTTCGGGAGAGAACCAGAAGTCGAAATATTTGATCGTGGTGACCGGGTCTTTGTTGGTCCCGCCGATGGCCCAGCCGTCGGGCTTGATCGGGATCCGGCGATGCTCTTCAAAGCGATCGCCATTGACGTTGGCCGGAGGCGCCATGGCTTTGAACTCAAAGCCTTCGATGCTGTCTGCCAGACTGTTGTAACCGCCGGTGGAGGCAAACCAGTCGTGGGTGGACCCGCCCAGATTTTCCGAAAGAAGATATTCACGTGCGGAGGATCCGCGGGTGAAGACTTCAGCGTCGACCAGGCCTTCGGCGTACCAACGGGCGAGGTTGGAGATACCATCGCGATAGCCGGCTTCAGCGTAGGGATGCTTGATGTTGCCATCGTCGACGAAGAAGTCGTGATAGGTGTCAGATCCAGAGGACCGACCACCAAACAGCGTCACGAGACGGATCAGTTCTTCCCACTGGCGTGCGAAATAGGGAACTTCGTCGGCAATGCCATTGCCATTCGGGTCTTGGGTTTTGAACGCGCGAAGAACGTTTTCATACTCTTCAACCGTTGTCGGCACTTCGAGGCCCAGTTTGTTGAGCCAGTCCGTGCGGATCCAGTAGGCGCGACCGTACTTCCCGTCCGGCAGGTAGGGGATGTAGTACATGTTGCCGTCGGCGGCGGTCAAAGCAGCGCGAACATTGGGGCGTTCGTCGAAATAGGCCTTCAGATGAGGCGCATGTTCTTCGATCAGATCGTTCAGGGGCATAAACGCGCCCTGCGGACCATACTGGTTGACCACGTCCTTGATCCGCGATGTGCCTACGATGTCCGGAATGTTGCCCGAAGCCAACATCAGGTTCATCGCCTCGCCGCTATTGTCGGTGTTAGAACCGATCGTCGCGTTCTTGAGGCAGACATTTGTCATCTCACAGGCGGCAACCTCTACCGGCCATGATTCATCATAGGATGTGTAGCGCTTGTGGTGCATGTGCACCGTCAGTTCCATTGGTTCGTCGACGATCTTCAGATCTTCGGCAAACACTGGTGACGTCATTGCTGTCGTCGCCAAGATAGTTGCAGCTAACGTTAAAGAGCGCATACGTTCCTCCCTTCTTGGATGTTGATGCGTTGGCTTCATTCTTTAACCCCCCCGAGCATGATGCCCTTATTGAAGTATTTTTGTATGAAGGGGTAAAAGCACAGGACCGGGATGATCGAGCATACGATGATCGCGGCAGTGACGGTTTCGACGCTGTAAGGCGCATCGATCAAAGTGGATGAGAATTCCTCATCATCTGACAGGGTCGCAATGACCTGGCGCAGATAAACCTGGAGCGGGATCTTGCCTTCGTCGGTCAGCAGAACCATGGCCCAGAAGAAGCCGTTCCACCGAGCCACAACGCAGAAGAGCGTGATCGTGGCAATTGCCGGTTTCGACAGCGGGATAAAGACCTTCCACAGGACCTGGAAATCATTGGCACCGTCGATCCGGGCGGCCTCTTCAAAACTGCGCGGTATCGATTCAAAGAAGTTCCGCAGTAGGATGATGTTGAAGGCGTTGCAGGCGAAGGCGACGATGATGCCGAAATAGCTGTCCAGCAGGCCAAGGTCGCGCATGTTGAGCCAGAACGGGATCATCCCAGCATGAAACCACATGGTGAACGCGATCATCAGGTTCCAGAACCGCCGCCCCAGCAACTGAGGCCGTGACAGGGCATATGCACCTGGAATGATGATGATCAGGCTCGTGAGCGTACCACCGATCGTATAGATGAAGGTGTTGCCGTAGGAGTTCCAGAATTGCGGCTCGCTAAGAACGTATTTGTAGGCCGCGAACGTCAGCTCGACCGGTGCGAACACCACGGTTCCGGCGCGTGCGGCGAAGCCGGAACTCATAGAAACAGCCGCGATGTAGATGAAGGGGTAAAGCGTCGACAGGGCGAACAGGCTGATCAAGATCATGTTGGCCCAGACGAACATCTTGTCGCCGCGGGAATAGAGGTTCCAGTTTTGCATCTCTATTCCCCCCTCACCAGAGCGACGTCTTGGAGACGCGCTTCGAGATCGTGTTGGCGGTCATCACTAGGACGAAGGCCACCACCGCGTTGAAGAAGCCAGCTGCCGCTGCCAGGTCATACTGACCGGACTGAAGGCCTTGGCGGTAGATGAAGGTGTTAATCACGTCAGCAGTCTCGTAAGTCGCAGGCTGATAGAGCAGGATGATCAGCTCGAACCCAACTTCCATCAGGTTTCCGATCCGGATGATCAGCATGATGATAATCGTCGGCAGGATACAGGGCAGTGTGATCTTCCAGACCATTTGCCATCGGCTCGCCCCATCGACCACGGCGCTCTCATAGAGAGACGGATTCACCCCGGCGATTGCCGCAAGAAAGATGATCGAACTGAAGCCCGCCTCTTGCCATATCCCGGATCCGATGAAGATTGGTCGGAACCATTCGGCCTTCGTTAAGAAGTATATCGGCTCTATACCGAACCATCCCAAGAACGTGTTCACGATACCCGCGCTTGGCGAGAAGGCCGTGATCACAATACCCGCGATAATCACCGTCGAGATGAAGTGCGGCAGGTAGACGATAGTCTGCACAGACCGTTTGAACACCGCATTGATGATCTCGTTGAACATCAAGGCCAGGATGATCGGCACCGGGAAGCCAAAGACCAGACTTAAGGCGCTGATAATGATGGTGTTCTTGATCGCTCGAAGGAACTGCGGATTGGAGAACAAGGTCTCGAAATGTTCCATACCAACCCAAGGGCTCGCAGCGATCCCACGGAATACCGAATAGTCCTTAAAGGCGATCTGTAGACCATACATGGGTTTGTACAGAAAGATGATGAACCAGATCACCATCGGCGCCAGCATGACATAGATTTGCCATTCACGCCGGAAATGATCGTAGAGCCAGGTCAGGCGTTGTTGCAGCGTGACCGAAGGAATATGATCGGGCTCGCTTTGTGCTGCGGGTACATCCGGCTGAGCCTGATCGGTCATAGTGCGAGTCCCGTATCAGCATCAAATACCTTGATGAGATCTGCGGGAACGTGGACCTCGCTTACCCCGGACAGGGGTTCGATCGATCCGCGGGTCTCTGCCTTGAAGACAAGGTTTTGAGCGCCATAGCCCGCATGCAACAAAGCTTCTGATCCCAACGGTTCAACCAGATCAAGCGAGATCGGCAGAGGCGATGTCCCTTCGCCAGCCTGAAGGGCCACATGTTCGGGTCGGATCCCAACGATAACGTCACGACCGACCTGATTGCGGGCGACCGGGCCGATTTCGATCTCGGTTTCGCCGATCTTAGCGCCCTTTTCGGTCAGCTTACCTTTGATCTGGTTCATCGGCGGTGAGCCCAGGAAACCGGCCACAAAGGTGTTGGCGGGATTGTTGAACAATTCCATCGGAGTGCCGACCTGCTCAATCGATCCGTTGTTCATGACCACGATCCGGTCAGCGAGTGTCATTGCCTCAACCTGATCGTGCGTTACGTAGATCGAGGTCACACCCAATCTATTGTGCAATCGTTTGATTTCGGCCCGCATTTGCGTCCGCAATTTGGCGTCTAGGTTGGATAGCGGCTCGTCAAAAAGAAACACTTTGGGCTGGCGAACAATTGCGCGACCCATGGCAACGCGCTGACGCTGACCACCTGACAAATCCGCTGGACGCCGCTCCAGATATTCCGTCAGTTCCAGAATTCCGGCAACCTCTTCGATCTGCGTCTTGATCTGATCGTTTGGCATGCGGCGAATGCGCAACCCGAAAGCCATATTCTCGGCCACGTTTAAGTGCGGATAGAGCGCGTAGTTTTGGAAAACCATGGCCACATCGCGGTCTTTGGGCGCTATGCGATTAACAACCCGACCGTCGATTTTAACTTCGCCTTGTGAAATTTCTTCCAATCCGGCAATCATGCGGAGTGTAGTCGATTTTCCGCATCCTGATGGACCGACGAGCACGACAAATTCGCGTTCTATCACGGTAAGATCAATGCCATGTACGACTTGAAGCGAACCGTATCGCTTATACACACTGTCGAGATGGACCCCTGACATCGTACCTCCCAGATAGCGTTTGCGATGACTCGAAGGCCACCTTCCGTAATCTTGTATGCTAGTATTAAACCCAGCGCAAGCGTTCCGTTTACCATCCATTCAGTTGGAGCATTTTGAATGAAAATTTCTGAGATTCGATTGACGCCTGTGGCGGTGCAAGACATGCCACTTCTTAACACGAAGGGCGTTCACGGGTCACACTTCCTTCGTACTATCATTGAGGTGGTTTGTGACGATGGAACCGTGGGGTTGGGTGAAACCTACGGTGCCATCAAAACCCTTGAAGGTCTTCAAAAAACTGCGCCGAACCTCATCGGGCTGGACCCGTTTCGTCTGAACGACTTGCGTCAGAGAGTTGAGGCAAGTTTGCCAGACGCCGGCGGCATCAATCACAAAACCATGCTGACACAGCACCAGGTTGTGGATGTCGTTTATTCGGCCTTTGAGATCCCGTGCCTGGACATTCAGGGGCATGCTACGGGGCGCCCGGTCTGTGATTTACTCGGCGGTGCCGTGCGCGAAACAGTGGGGTTTGCCGCCTACCTTTTCTTCAAGTTTGCTAAACCATCCGATCAACCGGGCCCGGATCTGTTCGGCGAAGTCATGACGCCTGATTCTCTGGTGGACCAGGCGAGCGCGTTCGTTTCCGAGCACGGCTTTCGCTCACTGAAACTCAAAGGTGGGGTGTTGGACCCGGATCTTGAGATCGAGACAATGGGCAAACTGCGGGACCGATTCCCGGACCACCCGCTGAGGATCGATCCGATGGGGGCGTGGCGGGTGCCCACCGCCAAACGTGTGTGTGATGCACTACAGGACACCTTGGAGTATCTGGAAGACCCCGTGCGCGGCATGCATGCAATGGCGGAACTATCGGCCCGAACATCTTTGGCCCTTTCCACCAATCTCGTTGTGGTTGAGTTCGAACATGTATTTGAAGCCTATCGCCGGGATGCCGTCCAGATCATCCTGTCGGATCACCATTACTGGCGCGGGGCGACCGGGGCTCGGCATCTTGGAGAGATGTGTAGGGCCGCCGGAATGGGCATCTCCATGCATTCCAACACCCATTTGGGCATATCTCTCGCTGCCATGACCCATGTCGCCGCGGCAACGCCGGGTCTCACATATGATTGTGACACACATTATCCGTGGGCCCACCAAGATGTAATCACGGGCGGGAAGTGGCAGTTCAACGAAGGTATGTTAGACGTGCCAAAAGGTCCGGGGCTCGGTGTGTCCCTGGACCGTGACGCGGTTGCAGAATTGCACGAAGACTATAATCGCCTGACCCAGTTGGACCGCAACGATACCGAAGAGATCAAACGCTATATCCCGGACTATGTACGTCAGGTTCCGCGTTGGTGATCACAGGAAATCGTCGCGTCTGGGGGTGAAACTGTCGATCAACTTCCCGGATTGCAGGCATTTGCACCCATGCACTGCATTTGATGGAATAATCAGACTGTCGCCTGC
>JBCBGY010000173.1:0-9612 GCA_038526275.1 Pseudomonadota bacterium
TCTGGCTCTGGCTCTGGCTCTGGCTCTGGCTCTGGCTCTGGCTCTGGCTCTGGAAGCGACGCCAATTCGGTGTCTGGCGCAACCTCTTCTTCGCCATCCAGAACAAGATCTTCGGCAGAGTCCGCTATAGTTGAGGTTTCCGGCGCAACCTCCGATTCCGGTGCGGCAACGGTTAAATCGGCTTCGTTTTCGCCTCGTTCAAAATCACTTTCCAATTCGGTTGAAGCAGATGGGTCCAAGGTTTTTTCTGCGCTTTCACCTTGAGAGTCGGATAAGGCTGCGCGACTCCGCGAACGAAAAACCGGAACGACATCGGCGCTGTCATCCAGATTGTTTGCGGGTTCTTCTGGAACTGCGTCGGGCTTCCCCCGACGGGACGCAAAGGAAAGTACAGGGACGTCGTCGTCCGGCGCCGGTTCTGCCTCTGCTGGTTGTTCTTTTGGCTCGTCTTCCGGATGGTCCAAACCAATCCCAGTGTCAGAAGAATCCTCGGCCAGCGGATCATCGGGCGGTGCCGAACTTTCTTCAACCTCCCCCGGTTCCTCGCCTTTGCCTGCTTGCAGATCAAGGTCCGCATCTTCGTCCCAAGCCTCCGCCAGCGTCGAAGTTTCCTCATCCGAAGCGTCCTGATCAGGTAGAAGCTCCAAAACATCGGTCACGCGCAAGGGGCGACGTTGGACAGATAGATCCAAAGCTTCCCAGTCGGGATCTACACCTGCCGCTGTGTCCACCAGCATGACGACGGGAGATTTTGCGCCAAAATCTCGTATGCTCTTGATAACATCGACACCATCGGAATCCGGCAATCGCCGCGAAACGATAAACACCTGGAAAGCCGTATCATCCGCCAGTATTTTCAAGGCATCCGCACCTGTTGTAACGCAGGTTGTCTCAACGCCCAGTTGGTCAAATCTCTGGCTGAGAATTGCAGATTCGACCTGTTTTTCGTCGACGATCAGAACGCGGTCGACATTGTCCGCCAACCCGACGCGCAATTGCGGTAACGCGCCTTCATAGGGGAATTTCACGCGAAATCCGAACGAACTGCCTTCATCCAAGAGGGAGTCGACCCAAATCTCACCATTCATCAGTTGGACGAGTTGCTTTGTGATCGCCAGGCCCAAACCAGTTCCGTCAAATTTCCGGTTCCGGTCGTTTTCCACCTGGTTGAACTGCTCAAAAATGCTGTCGAGTTTCTCACGCGGAATACCGATCCCGGTATCTTCGACCACGATACGAATGTCGCAGATATTGTTCTCTTCATCAGACGTGCCGACGACACGGACGATAACATGGCCCTCTTTGGTGAATTTGATCGCGTTACCGACAAGATTGGTCAAGATCTGACGCAGGCGACCAGCATCCCCGCGGATGCGGTGCGGCAGGAAGATGTCGAAGTCGACTGCGATTTGGAGCCCTTTGCCATGTGCCGTCGGTTGCATCAGCAAGACGACTTTATGGATGAGTTGTTCTAGGTCGAACTCCTCGTCCCGAAGCTCCATCTTTTCGGCTTCGAGCTTGGAGAAATCCAACACATCATTGATGATCGCCAGCAGGGCTTCGCCAGAACTTTGGATCGTATCCACATAAAGGCGGCCATCCTCATCCAGATCGCTTTCCGCCAGGAGTTCGGCCATGCTGACCACGCCGTTCATGGGCGTGCGTAGCTCATGGCTCATATTGGCGAGAAACGCGGATTTGGCGCGTGTAGCGGCCTCGGCGCGATTGCGAGCGAGTTTGAGTTCCGCCTCGCGTTCGATCTGTTCGGTGACATCGATCGCCAGCGTGACCGTATCGCCGGTTTCGGCCTTTCGGTCGTGAATGTTCAGGTATCGCCCGTCCCAAAGACGAACGACCATGTCTTCAATTTCATCCTGATCCCAGCGATCAAGCATCTGGTCGATCCATTGTGATCCACTTAGATCCCCATGGTCGAAAATGCCCTCTTCAACGCCCAGTTTCAGAAGTTCGGTATAGGTGATGCCGGGCGCGATATCTTCCAGATCGTCGAACATCGCAAACCAGGCATGATTGGCGGAGATTAACCGGTCCACACGATCAAAGATCGCAATCCCGTCGGTCAGAGCTTCCATCGAATCAAGCAGGCGCTGCTGGGTCAGTTTGGCCTCTTGCGTGGCCTGTTCCAGGTTCGCCTTGGTTTCAGTATTCTCGGATTTCAGCGCAGCGGCTTCGGTCCGGATCGTGTCAATGTCGCGCCGCTGCTCAACCACTTGATCCGAAAGCGCCCGCGCATGGTACGAAAGTTTGCGGTTGGCTTCAAAAAGCTCCCGGCTTTTTAGCTCCAGCATCCGCTCAGCCGCCAAACGGGCGCGGCGTTCGGACGCTAACTTGTCAGTTAAGCTCATTACCCTGTCCCGGTCTTGGCGCGATCGTCACGGACCGAACCTGACAAAACCAGGTGAACAAGCCTTTAAATTGCGCTCAGAAATCCTTTCTGACTGGTCCAGCAGCCGTATTCCGGGGCTCGTCAGGACACACGTTCGATAGCCAGAGCAATGCCTTGGCCGCCCCCGATGCACATAGTGACCAATCCTTTGCCAGCTTTCCGACGTTCCAGTTCGTAGAGCAGCTTCACCGCCAGGATGGCGCCGGTTGCGCCGACAGGGTGGCCCAGGGCAATCGCTCCACCGTTTGGATTGACCCGCCCAGGATCGAGCCCCAGCCCTTGGTTCACTGCGATGGCCTGGGCGGCGAAGGCCTCATTCGACTCGACCACATCGAAATCGTCGACCGTCAGGCCCGTTCGTTCCAAAAGCTTCTCGACGGCAGGGATAGGCCCGATTCCCATGACCTCGGGGCGCACACCAGCATGGGCATATCCCAGGATACGGGCGCGCGGGGCGAGACCTGCGGCATCTGCGGCCCCGGCGCGGGCCAGGACCAAGGCCGCCGCGCCGTCATTGATCCCGCTCGCATTGCCAGCGGTCACCGTCCCGTCTCGGCGGAACGCCGGCCGAAGGCCTGCCAATGCCTCCGCGCTGGTTGCCTTGGGATGTTCGTCGCGGTCAAATGGGACCATCTCCCGCTTTCGGCGCACGTCGATCGCGACGATCTGGTCGTCAAAGCGGTCTGCCTCCATAGCAGCCGCAGCACGGGTCTGGCTTTCCAGGGCGAAGTCGTCTTGTGCTTCACGGCTGATCTGATGCTCGGCAGCCACGTTCTCTGCCGTGATACCCATATGGCCTGTGCCGAACGGGCAGTGAAGCGCCCCGATCATCATATCAACCAACGGCGTATCACCCATCTTCTGGCCGAACCGGGCGGACTGCATCGCATGGGGTGCCCGGCTCATACATTCCGCACCACCGGCCAAGCCGAAATCGGCGTCGCCCAGGGCAAGCGACTGAATAACACTCACCAAGGCCTGTGCCCCGGACCCGCATAGCCGATTGACGTTCATCGCGGGCGTTGTGTCAGGAACCCCTGCTTCCATCGCCGCCGCCCGGCTGAGATACATGTCGCGCGGTTCGGTGTTGATCACATGCCCATAGGCCACATGCCCGATCTGACCGCCGTCCACACCGGCACGCTCCAAGGCCGCCCGCGCCACATGGGCGCCCGTTTCGATCGGGCTCGTCCCCGCGAGAGAGCCCCCGAACGTGCCAATGGCCGTCCGCGCACCACTCAGAATAACGATGTCGTCCATGGGTTTCCTCCCCCGAAACTACTTGAATGGCGCCATCCCAGCGCGGGCCAGTTCGTCTGCCCGTTCGTTTTCCGGGTGACCCGCATGGCCCTTAACCCATTCCCAGGTTACCTGGTGCCGGGCCTGGGCCTCATCCAACCGCTGCCAAAGTTCAACATTCTTGACCGGTTTCTTCCCGGCGGTCTTCCAGCCATTCCTCTTCCAGCCGTGAATCCACTGGGTCACACCGTTCTTCACATAGGCGCTGTCCGTCACAACAGTTATGGCACTGGCGCGGTTCAGGCTCTCCAATGCTTGGATCGCGGCCAACAGCTCCATCCGGTTGTTGGTGGTCTCGGGCTCGCCGCCATTCAGCGTCTTTTCTTTCAGAACGGCTTCACCGTCCCGTGCCAAAAGCAGCACGCCCCACCCTCCGGGACCAGGATTGCCGCTGCACGCGCCATCGGTGTAGGCGAACAGATCAGGCATGGGCGGCAATGATTGCAAATGGCTCTTTGCCGCCTCCGGCCAGACCTTCGGACTCGCCCAACTCCGTGGTCTCTACCGTAAATCCCGCCGTGGTCAGAAGCGAACGCAGTTCCTCTTCGCCGTAATAGGCATAGTGGCGGCCCAAACTGTCGCGCTTTTCTCCTGAGCCCAGTTTCATACCGATATGCAGACGGCCCTTCGGTTTGGCAGCCTGATGAAGCGCTGCCAGATGCCGCGGAAAGTCGGCGCGCGGTGCGTGGAGCAGACTGAAGTTGGCCCAGATCCCGTCATAGAGACCGGTGCCTTCGATCTGATCAAACGTCGCTACGCGGACGGTGACACCAAACTGCGCCTTGGCTTCAGCGGCCATACCAGCAGACGCGTCCACGGCATCTACCTCAAACCCGGCGGCGATCAACGCCGCAGCCGTCCGGCCCGGGCCACAGCCCAGTTCCAGCACCCGCCCTCCTTCGGGCAACTTGGCCATGAATCCCTGAAGCGTCGGATCAGTCCGTTCGCCCGGGAACCGCCGCGCATATTCCGCCGCTTTGGCATCATAGACATCAAGTGTTTCTTTGTCCGCCATCAGCCCCTCACTGTCACAAGTGCCAAACAGAAGACCACAATCACGGTCAGAGGAATGCGCAGGGCCATCCACCAACGCGGCGCGGCATTGTTGGTCCACAAAAGCCAATCGATCGCTAGCACGGCCACAAATCCCGCGATCAGGTTTATGCTGGCACTGACCGGCCCGTTTCCCACAAAGAAGAACGCCCAAAGCGCCGGGATGGTTGTCAGACCATATCCCGACCAGCCCTGTAGCTCCTCTGACCGGGCGACAAGCCCCCAAAGGACACCGGACATGAAGCACAGGACAATGGTGCCATAAGACAGCAGAACATACGGACCAACGAAACGGGGCCCTAATGTCTGCATTGTTAGCTCGAACAGTTGGGGCGACCAAAGTGTGCCGAGCCCCCACAGAAAGGGAAGCAGACCGGCGGCGGCGAGCCCAAGGGCCGCGCGCGGGATCGGATAATCGAACATGGGACTAGGCGGGCTCTCGCAAGACGCGAGGGACCTTGAATTCGACATTCTCGACGGCGGTCTCCACCATCTCGACCGTCACCTCGAAATGGTCGCGGAACGCATCGATCATCTCATTGACCAGCACTTCAGGCGCGGAAGCTCCAGCGGTCAGACCCAGCGTGCGGATGCCTTCCAACGCACGCCAGTCGATATCAACCGCCCGCTGCACAAGTTGCGCGTAGGCGCATCCGGCACGCGCCCCCACCTCAACAAGCCGTTTGGAATTGGAAGAATTCGGTGCGCCTACAACCAGCATTGCATCGGCCCGGGTGGCCATCGCCTTCACCGCTTCCTGTCGGTTGGTGGTGGCGTAACAGATGTCTTCCTTGTGCGGTCCTTCGATCAGCGGGAACCGCTCCTGCAGCGCAGCGACCACCTCTGCCGTATCATCTACGCTAAGCGTCGTCTGGGTCACAAAGGCCAACTTTGCCGGATCGCGTACGTCAACCGTTGCCACATCGGCTGGTGTCTCGACCAACAGCACATCGCCTGGCGGCAGCTGACCCATGGTGCCAATGGTTTCCGGATGGCCTTCATGGCCAATCATAATGATCTGCAACCCGCGTTCGGCATGGCGCGCTGCTTCGATATGCACCTTGGACACCAACGGGCAGGTCGCATCGACATAAACCATCTCACGCCGCGCCGCTTCAGCCGGCACAGCCTTTGGCACCCCATGGGCGGAAAAGACCACCGGTCGATCCGTCGGGCATTCATCCAGTTCTTTTACGAAAATAGCGCCCTTCTGGCGCAGACCGTCCACCACATATTTGTTGTGAACGATTTCGTGGCGCACGTAGACAGGCGCGCCCCATTTTTCCAGCGCCATTTCAACAATCTTGATGGCGCGATCCACACCGGCGCAAAAGCCACGCGGTGCAGCGAGCAATATGGTCAACGGGGGCTTCGTCATCGGCAGACCTCCAACTCTCGCCTAGACGTAAGACGAAGGGCGGAAGCCGTAAACCCCCGGTCGGGTGAGGCCTTTATTCGCGGGCCATTTCCTCGGCACCGATAGGCGCTGCACCGGGTTCACGCGGGGGACGCCCTATGACCTCTTTCAACTCGTCAAGTTCGATGAAGTTGTCGGCCTGGCGGCGCAATTCATCGGCAATCATCGGCGGCTGGCTGCGAATAGTCGACACAACCGACACCCGAACACCCATGCGTTGCAGGCTTTCCACCAACGGACGGAAATCTCCGTCACCAGAAAAGAGCACAATATGGTCAACATGGGGGGCCAGTTCCATGGCATCGACACAGAGTTCGATATCCATGTTGCCTTTGACTTTTCTGCGGCCCTGACTGTCGACATATTCCTTGGCTGGCTTGGTTACCATCGAAAAGCCGTTATAGTGCAGCCAATCGACCAGCGGCCTGATCGGTGAATAGTCATCATTTTCGAGAAGGGCTGTGTAATAGAAGGACCGTAAAAGCTTCCCACGACGCATGAACTCCTGTCGGAGTAGCTTATAGTCGATGTCAAAGCCGAGCGATTTTGCTGCAGCGTAAAGATTCGATCCATCTATGAACAGCGCAAGCCGTTCATCGCGGTAGAACATAAAATACCCTTTCTATATATGCCGTCCAGGATCTCATGAGTGGATTTGAGTGGGGTAGTGATCCTGTTAAGCTTGACAAACAGTTAGAGGAAATCTGGCGTGCTGCAACCGTCGGAATGTCACATAAACGATACATACGCAATAATCGCCTTAGGCTCGAACGTTACGTCAGTTTTTGGGCCACCTGCTGAGACAATCGCTGCAGCCATAGCCCGATTAAATGCCAATTTCCTCAAACTCGCGGCTGAAAGTCGCTTGTATGAAACACCCTGCTTTCCGAAGGGCGCTGGTCCTGACTATGTCAATGCTGTCGTGAAAGTCGAGACATCATTGAACCAAAACGAACTTTTGGCGCATCTGAACCGAATAGAAGCGGATTTTGACCGGCGTCGCACCGGTCGGTGGGCCTCACGAACCTTGGATCTGGACATAGTAGATTATGGCGGGAAAATTGCCCCGGACCATGTAACACAATTACATTGGCGTTCACTGCCGATTGATAAACAGCGTACCATTTCTCCCGATAAATTGATACTCCCCCACCCCAGAATTCAGGATCGCGCTTTTGTGCTGATCCCTTTGGCGGATGTGGCCAAAGACTGGGTCCATCCTGCGACCGGCGAGACTGTCCAAGAATTGATTGGTGCGCTGCATCCAGAAGATGTGGCTTCTGTCAAGGCAATTTCGAAACCTACCCTTGCCAAAGCATCGCCGGGCGAGTAACTAGCAGGCTTCACACCACTGCATCTGCGGGAGTTTCCTATGGCGCGTGTAACCGTCGAAGATTGCGTTGACAAAGTTCCCAACCGTTTTGAGCTGGTCATGTTGGCGGCCCACCGGGCCCGGGAAATCTCGTCGGGATCTCCGCTGACGGTCGACCGGGACAACGACAAGAACCCCGTTGTCAGCCTGCGGGAAATCGCGGAAGAAACGCAGTTGGCCGATGACCTGCGTGAGCGCATGATCGAAGCGAACCAGACCCAGATCGAGGTCGACGAGCCGGAAGAAGATGCAATGGCCCTGCTGATGGGCGGCGGCGAGCCGGATCGCCCAGAACCAGACGATCTTTCGGAAGAAAAGCTGTTGCGCGCGCTGATGGAAGCGCAAGGGCAAGGTTGATCTTAGCGGGAAATGCTACAAGAGGCCGCTCTCAGCCCCGATGATCTGATCGGACTAGTCGCGGCCTACAACCCAAAGACAGACCACGATTCAATCCGGGCGGCGTATGAATTTGGCGCCCGGATGCATGACGGGCAGCTTCGCCGCTCTGGCGAGCCCTATTTCACGCATCCCGTTACGGTCGCGGCTCTGCTGACCGAACAGCGGTTGGACGATGCGACGATCATCACCGCGCTTCTGCACGACACGATCGAAGATACAAAAGCCAACTTCAACGATATCGCCGAACGTTTCGGGTTGGAGGTGGCTGGTCTCGTCGATGGCGTCACGAAGCTGACCAATCTGCAACTCAGTTCGACCGAAACCAAACAGGCTGAAAACTTCCGCAAGCTGTTCATCGCGATGTCCCGCGACATGCGCGTGATCCTGGTCAAGCTCGCAGACCGTCTGCACAACATGCGGACGATCAAGTACCAGACGCCAGAAAAACAGGCCCAGAAGTCCCGCGAGACCATGGACATTTACGCCCCACTCGCTGGACGGATGGGGATGCAATGGATGCGGGATGAATTGGAAGATCTGGCATTCCAGGTGCTGCATCCTGACCGGCGCAATTCGATCCTGCGCCGCTTTGTGACCTTGCGCAAGGAATCGGGCGACGTGATCGAAAAGATCATGGGCGACCTGAAGCTGGAGATGGACAAAGCCAACATCACCGCTCAGGTGACTGGTCGCGCCAAACGGCCCTATTCGATCTGGCGCAAGATGGAACAGAAGGGCCAGAGCTTTTCGCGCCTGTCCGACATCTACGGCTTCCGTATCATTACCGAGAATCGCGAAGACTGTTACCGGGTCCTGGGCGCGATTCATTACCGTTGGACAACGGTTCCCGGGCGTTTCAAGGACTATATCAGCCAGCCCAAAAGCAACGGATACCGCTCGATCCACACCACAGTGTCGGGGCGCGATGGCAAACTGGTGGAGATGCAGATCCGAACCAGCGAGATGCATGATGTGGCAGAGGCCGGTGTTGCGGCGCACTGGTCCTATAAGGATGGGGTGCGCGCTAAAAACCCATTCGCGGTGGATCCGGCCAACTGGCTGAAGGGCCTCACCGAACGGTTTGACGAGGCCGATCACGACGAGTTTCTCGAGCATGTGAAGCTTGAGATGTATTCAGACCAGGTCTTTTGCTTCACACCCAAAGGCGACGTTATCAAACTGCCCAGGGGTGCGACGCCCATCGACTATGCTTACGGCATTCACACGCGCATCGGTGACCGCTGCGTTGGGGCCAAAGTGGATGGGCTGCGCGTGCCGCTATGGACCCGGTTGCGGAATGGCCAGTCGGTCGAGATTCTCACGGCAGAGGGCCAGCGGCCCCAGGCGACCTGGCTCGATATCGCCACCACTGGCCGTGCGAAGCAGGCCATCCGCCGGTCGCTTCGTGCAGAAGATCGCGAGCGGTTCATCCGGCTTGGTCGGGAACTGGCGCGAGTGGCCTTTGAACATGTGGGCAAGGACGCAACGCCCAAGGCTTTGGCGACCGCCGCGCGTCGGTTGGGCATCTCTGACCGCGATGAGTTGCTGGCGCAACTGGGGAGCGCGGAACTGACAGCCCGCGAGGTGGTATCGAACCTTTATCCTGATCTGGCTGGCGGCACCCAAACGGAAGAGGTTTCCCGCGACCGCGCCGTTCTGGGACTG
>JBCBGY010000174.1:0-9568 GCA_038526275.1 Pseudomonadota bacterium
TCACACTGGCGCTGGCAGATCGCATGGGCTTCAGCTTTGGATCAGACGCTGCATTTGATGCGCTAGACTGCAATACATTGGCGTCTGGTGATGCGGACGTGATCAACACGACCCTGCAACTGATCCTGCCATGCCTCGACGATGTAAACATCCTAGCCTCGGTGACGGGTGAGCGCATCTCTTTGACGCCAGACACGCCGACCGTTTCTGAAATCGAACCTTCCTTGAACGTCGCGCTCTGGAACGGCCTTTTTGTGCACAAGGATACGCCGCAAGACATTCGCGATAAGATTATCGCCGTCGCTGAAAAGACCATGGCAAGCGAACGTGCCCGCACCTTGGCAGAAGAAACCGGTGCTTTGATCTACTGGCGAAACGCCGAAGACTCGAACGCGCAGATTGCTGCGGATGCCGAAGTGCTCGATGGCCTCTGATCAGCCAATTCCGCCGCAGGAGACTGCGGCGGCACCTTGATATCGGGGGTAGAACGCCATGTCTGATGGAAAGCCAAAACTAGAATTGCCGACGGAGTCCCGCAAAGTCGGAGACACGGTCTTTGCCGGTATCTGCCTGCTCTTTTCAGTGTTTCTCTTGTGGAACATGACCGATCAGACAACTTGGGCCGGAGGCAATCATTGGTCCGGCCAGCCTGCCTTTTGGCCAAGGCTCGCGGTCATCGGTATGACCCTGTTTTCAGCGATTTACCTCTTCCATTCCCTTCGCGATGCAAGCGGAGCCGAGCGTTTCACAGGTTTGGGCGAAGAGGTCCTGCGTTGGATCTTCAGCTTCGAATATGCGGCCTGGTTCATGGCCTATGTCTTTGTGACGCCGATCATTGGCTACATGGCGGGTTCGGTCTTGTTTGCCGTCGCTCTTGCATTGCGTGTGGGCTACCGCTCCCGGTTGGCGCTGATCTCCGCCGCATCGGTCGGGATCGTCACCGTGCTCTTATTCAAGTCCTTCCTGCAAGTGAAAATCCCCGGTGGAGCGGTCTACCAATATCTGCCGGAAGCACTTCGCAACTTCTTTATTCTCTATCTTTGAGGGATCAGCACTATGGACTTACTGTTCTCTGGCATAGAGCTGATCCTGCGTTTCGATGTGATGCTCGCGCTCCTTATCGGGTCTGTCGGTGGCGTGATGATCGGTTCTATCCCGGGTGTTGGTCCTGCCGTTGCAATCGCCATTCTGTTGCCCGCAACGTTTTCACTTGAGCCCATTGTCGGACTGACGCTGCTGCTCGGCATCTATGGTTCCTCAATGTATGGCGGTGCAATTCCCGCTATCCTGATCAATACGCCAGGCACTGCGGCCAACGCGCTCACAACCTATGATGGATATCCGCTGACCAAACGTGGCGAAGCGCACCGGGCCCTATCACTGGCCTACTCCGCATCTTTTTACGGGGGCATCTTCTCCGTCGTTTGCCTGATCCTCCTGACACCCGTTCTGGCCGCCGTCGCGCCCATGTTTGGTTCGCGCGAAATCTTTCTTGCGGCGCTTCTTGGCATCGTCCTGGTCATCACAACCCACCGAGGACAATCTACAATAGCGGCGTTCCTGGTCTGCTTCGGGATCTTTCTGAACACGATTGGATTGGAGCCGATCCGCTATACGCAACGGTTTACCTTCGAGCAAACCTGGCTAGCCTCCGGCATCAATCTGATTGTTGTCGTTCTCGGGTTGTTCGCCATTTCACAGGCCTACAGCTTGCTGATTGGCAAGGACGACTCGCCAAAACCTCCAGAATTGAACGGGTCCATGACGTCAGGACTGGCAGAATTGTTCCGGCACAAGCGCGTTGCGACGTTTTCATCCGGCTCGGGTGTGATCATGGGCATCATTCCGGGTGTCGGAGAGTTTCTGGCACAGTTCTTCTCTTACTCTTACGCATCCAACACGTCGAAAGAGCCGGAAAAATTTGGCGACGGATCGCCCGAGGGCCTTATCGCCTCAGAAGCCGCAAACAATGCGGTTCCGGGCGCAGCGATGATCCCACTTCTGGCGCTTGGCATTCCTGGCGAAGCTCTGACAGCAATGATGCTTTCGGTCTTCTACGTGCACAATGTCGTCCCCGGCCCGCAGCTCTTTGAGAACCAACCAGACTTCGTGGTAGCGCTCTATCTTGCGCTGCTTGTGCTGAACATTCTGGTCCTTATCTTCCTGACCTTTGCCACACGCGGTATCCTGCAAGTCATCCGCATTCCAACCCGCTTTCTTGGTGTCATTGTTCTGACGCTCAGCTTCGTCGGGGTCTACAGCCTTCGCAACTCTGCCACTGACTGCGCGCTTGCTGCCGGATTTGGCATTTTGGGTTACATCCTGAAACGACTGCATTTACCAGCCGTACCCATCATCCTTGGCATGGTGCTTGGCGGAATTATGGAAACGCGCCTGCGGACGTCAATGGCCTCGGTCGACAGCCCGTTAGAGTTCATCAACCGCCCAATCGCAGCCATCCTGTTCGGGCTGATCATCCTGACGCTAGCACTGCATCTGCGCAATCAGATCCGATTGTTCCACCAATGGACTGCCAAATGAGATGCTAAGTCACGACACCATCAACGCTCTGCGCGACAAGGCTATTCCGAACCATTCACCTTTGATTGGTTCCCGCGCCGCGTTTCAAGACGGACGCTGGTCCCGCATGGCCCCTGCGGCGCGAAAGCGCGTTATGCATCGGTGGGCGGACATCGCAAATGACAGTGATCTCGGGCGCGCGCGCGCGGTTTGTACATCAAAACTCTCGACGGCCCATATCGCCACCAAACGCATCACGGCGGGCCTGATGCAGGCGAACACCTACGGTGGATCAGATGTCACCGTGCCAATGGCTGGGATGAAACAGTCAGGTAACGGCGCCGACAAATCCCTCCACGCAATCGATAAGTACCCAGACCTTAAGACCGTCTGGATGAAGCTATGATGGAGCGAAATCAATGACGCTAAACAACATTCTTGTCGCTCTGGACGGTAGCCCGGCGTCAGATGTCGCCTTGCAGGGCGCGGTGTCGATCCACAAAGCCTACAATGCCCATGTCTCCGCGATGGTTTCACTCAACGTGCAGACCGGGGCATCAGGGGACATATTCCCTTGGGTTCCGGCAGCCATCCGCAAAAACATCGAAAAAGCCGCATCGGATGCTCATGACGCGGTTGAGCGGGCGTTCATGGAAGCGACACGTGATCTTGATCAGGAAAAGGTTCATATGATTGAGCGTGTCACGGCCACTGACACGTCTGTATCTGAGGCATCTCGCTTCTTTGATTTTACCGTGGTCGGAATTCCCACAGATATGGAAAGCTCCAAGCTCCATCCGGACCGCATTGCGCTCCTGAGCGGGCGTCCGGTGATGGCCTTTCCAGAAGGCAACGACGCGACCCGCGTGGCGGACAAAGCCGCTATTGCATGGGACGGAAGCCGCGCGGCAGCACGGGCGTTGAGTAGCTCCATGCGCGTCCTTTCGACTAAAGAAGATGTGATCCTCATAACTGTGGATGCGCCCCCGAAAGCCAAAGTCGAGAATTCGGGTCTTGATCCCAAAACCGCGTTGGAACGGCAGGGCATAGCGGCAAACTGGATCAATGCCGACTCCAAAGGGCGTGGCATCGCAACAACCTTGTTGGCATCCGCAAAAGACCACGGCGCAGAAATCCTGATCATGGGCGCTTTTGAGCATTCGAAGTTTCGCGAAGATCTGTTTGGCGGCGTCACCAGAGACGTCATGGCTGCGACCGACATCCCCGTCTTTCTGGCACATTGAGGCACTCAGATATGGATCAGATTGTTCTTTTGGGCGTAAAGGGCGGCCCCGCAATCCGACAGAACGGCGCGATGCCCACATCGTCCTTGATGCAGATAGACGGCCAGAACATTCTAATTGATTGCGGGATTGGTGTTTCAAAAAGCCTCGTGCAATCGGGCGTCTCTTTGCTGGATGTCGATGCCATATTCATCACCCATCTGCATTCCGATCACGTTCTTGAACTGGGGCCTCTGCTCTACACGGCCTGGACGACAGGTCTGAACAAGACCGTAAAGCTGTTTGGACCAAAAGGGCTTGCCGAATATTGGGACGGTTTCCTCGCCTCTATGGCCTTTGATCAGGCGATCCGCATTGACGATGAAGGTCGGACGCCAATCCGCGACTTGGTCGATCTGCAGATTTACAGCGAAGGCGAGGTCACGACCCTCGCAACGACGGATGTGACCGCGCTGCGGGTCGATCACCCTCCGGTCACCGAATGCTATGCCTTGAAATTCGCGACTCCGACCAAGGTTGTCGTCTTCTCTGCAGACACTTGCTTTTTCCCGCCACTTGGTGATTTCGCAAAAGGGGCTGACTATCTCGTGCACGAAGCCATGCTGACTGAGGGCATTGAAACGCTTGTGCGCCGAACGCCGGGCGCTGACAGGCTTCGCGCGCACCTCATGGCGTCTCATACGCCAGCAGCAGACGCGGCACGGATCGCCGCGGCTGCACAGGTTGGAACCTTGGTTCTCAACCACCTCGTCCCCGCAGATGATCCAGCCTTTGGTGAGGGCGACTGGCGACGGGAAGTTGCCAAGAACTGGAATGGACCGACAATCATTGGAAAGGACGGTCTGGCGATCCCGATATAGGCGGATGTCCCCTCCCCTCCCGGAGCAAATCGACCCCAACGTCCCATCAAAATCATCAGAACAAAATCGAAAGCAATCCCATGGCCAAAGCATTCGCGTCCCAAGGCGACCTGACAGAAAAAACCATCACCTTCGACGAAATCGGAGAAGGCCTATGGGCCTTCACAGCAGAAGGCGACCCTAACTCCGGCGTCATTATCGGGGATGACAGTGTGATGATAGTCGAAGCCCAAGCCACGCCACGCTTGGCTGGAAAGGTGATCGAGAAAGTCCGCGAGGTGACCGACAAGCCAATCTCTCATGTTGTCCTGACCCACTATCATGCGGTCCGCGTGCTTGGCGCGTCCGCTTATAACGCGCCTCAGATCATTATGTCGGACGTTGCGCGGGGAATGGTGGAAGAACGCGGGCAAGAAGACTGGGACAGTGAATTTCAACGCTTCCCGCGTCTGTTCGAAGGGCATGAAAGCATTCCCGGCCTCACCTACCCCACGACCACGTTTAGCGACCAAATGACCGTCTATCTTGGCAAGCGGCGTGTCGACATCAAGCACATTGGGCGGGCCCATACAGCAGGTGACGCCGTCATCCATGTGCCCGACCAGAATGTGATGTTCACGGGCGACATCGTCGAAGATCACTCGGCCTGTTACTGCGGCGATGGGTATTTCGGCGATTGGAGCGGAACGCTGGATCGTGTATCGGCTTACAATGTTGATGCGGTCGCGCCAGGCCGAGGTGCTGCCCTTGTTGGGACTGATGCCGTGGAGCGCGCCATCGAAAGCACCCGCGATTTTGTCAAAAGCACCTACGAACCCGCCGCGAAGGTTGCCGCGCGCGGAGGATCGCTGAAAGAAGCCTGGGACGCGGTGCGGGCTTCCTGTGACCCGAAGTACAAAGACTATGCCATCTACGAGCATTGCCTGCCGTTCAACGTCAGTCGGGCATATGACGAGGCGCGTGGTATCGCCCATCCGCGCATCTGGACTGACAAACGTGATCTCGAAATGTGGGAGGCCCTTCAGGGATAATCAGACATGGTGGCTGTACGATATCAAACCGCCTTTCGCCTTTATCCTTATCAGAAAGTACCGGATCAGGATGCATCCAGCGCTGTTCGTCATCCTGTTGTGATCATCGGCGGTGGTCCGATCGGCATGGGGCTCGCCCTCGATCTGGGCAAAAAAGGGATCAAGTGCCTCGTTCTGGACGACCATGATGGCGTTGGGATGGGCAGCCGCGCGATCTGCTTTGCCAAACGCACCCTTGAAATCTGTGACCGCCTTGGCTGCGGCGACCCAATGGTTGAAAAGGGCGTGGTCTGGAACCTTGGCCGCGTCTATCGGGAAGAGAAAGAGGTCTATAAGTTCAACCTGCTGCCCGAAGACGGGCACAAACGCCCTGCCTTTATCAATCTGCAGCAACCCTACTTCGAGCAGTTCATTGTCGAGGAAATCCGCAGACAACAGGCTGCCGGCGCCCCGATTGATATTCGCGGTCAGAACCTTGTGACGGGTCTGGAGCAAAAGGACGATCATGTCCTTTTGGACGTGGATACACCCGATGGCCCGTATCAGATCGAGGCGGAGTATGTCGTGGCTTGCGATGGCGCGAACTCACCCACCCGAGAGAGACTTGGCCTGGGGTTTGAAGGCCGCGTTTTCGAAGACAATTTCCTGATCGCCGATATCCGGATGAAAGCGGAGTTTCCGACTGAACGGCGCTTCTGGTTCAACCCCCCTTTCAATCCCAATGAAACCGCCTTGATGCACAAGCAACCAGACGATGTCTGGCGGCTCGACTTCCAGCTCGGCTGGGACATTGACCGCAAGGCAGAGCTCGAACCCGCAAAGATCCGTGAACGTGTCTCAGACATGATCGGAAAGGACATCGAGTTCGATCTGGTCTGGTCGTCGATATATACGTTCCGCTGTTGCACCATGAAGGATTACCGCCACGGACGCGTTTTCTTTGCGGGGGACAGTGCGCATCAGGTGAGCCCTTTTGGTGCACGCGGCGCAAATGGTGGCATGCAGGACATCGACAATCTGGGCTGGAAGCTTGCCGCCGTACTCAAAGGCGATGCGCCGGATGCCTTGCTGGACAGCTACCATGATGAGCGAAAATACGGCGCGATGGAAAACATCAAGAATTCAAGCCGGTCCGCGGATTTTCTGACACCTCGAAACCCTGCGCATGAGCTGTTCCGCGATGCCGTTCTTGATTTGGTTGAAGACTTTGAGTTTGCGCGGCCAATGGTCAATTCCGGTCGTCTGTCGATGCCTTGCACCTACGATGCGTCGCCACTTAACTCCGTAGATGCGCTACCAGACGGACCCGCGCGCACCCGACCCGGCAGCCCGCTTAGCGACGCGCCTTTGTCGTCGGGGTATCTGTTGGATAAGGTCAACGGGCAGTTCACGCTTCTGGCAATCAATTGCAATATGCCCGAAACGTTCGAAGTGAACGGCGCGCCGCTGGACGTACTGCACCTGAGAACCGAACATGATGTCGAAGGCTTTCTCGCAGAGCGTTATCTAGGCGGCGCAAGGTCGGCAATCTATCTCATCCGTCCTGATCAACATGTTGCCGGTCGTTGGCCCGATTTTGATGCCCGGGCCGTCGCAGCGGCAGCCCGCAAAATCATGGGAAAAGCTTAACCATGGGCAAATTGATCCTGACCCCGAACTTGAAGAACAGTGACAATTTTTATGAAGCCCTGCTGAACGCCCATGAGGGTTTGGAAGAACCGGCCATGCACGCGCTCAATGCGCGCCTTATCCTGATTTTGGCAAACCATATCGGCGATGAAGCTGTACTCGAAGACGCCCTCAAAGCTGCGCGCAAAGCAGCCTGACATTGCAACAGAACTGGAGAAACCGATGAACACTCAATTCGATCGCCGTTCGATGGTGCAAGCGGCAACCCCTGTGGGCAACCATGCCGGATACATGCCTGGCTGGGCCAACGATTTCGAAACCGAAGCGTTGCCCAATGCCCTGCCGCAGGGCATGAACTCACCGCAGAAATGCAACTACGGTCTTTACGGTGAACAACTGTCAGGGACTGCCTTCACGGCCAACCCACCTGAACGCACATGGTGCTATCGTATTCGGCCATCCGTCAAACACTCGCGACGCTACACAAAAATTGACATGCCCTACTGGAAATCTGCGCCAAACGTCGTTCCGGACGTCACCTCACTGGGCCAATATCGCTGGGATCCGGTCCCAATGTCGGAGGGCCTGAACTGGGTCACCGGCATGCGCACGATGACGACAGCAGGCGATGTTAACACACAAGTGGGCATGGCCAGCCATGTCTATCTGGTGACTGACTCCATGGTGGACGACTATTTCTACTCTGCTGATAGCGAATTGCTGGTCGTCCCGCAGGAAGGCCGCCTCCGGTTCTATACGGAGCTTGGGATCATCGATCTGGAGCCCAAGGAATTCGCGGTCATTCCGCGCGGGCTGGTATACCGTGTCGAGTTGGTCGACGGGCCTGCCCGCGGGTTTGTCTGTGAGAATTACGGGCAGAAATTTGAATTGCCGGGCCGTGGCCCAATCGGGGCCAACTGCTTGGCCAACCCACGTGATTTCAAGGCTCCTGTTGCAGCTTTTGAAGACCGCGAGACCCCTTCGACCGTTACGATCAAATGGTGTGGGCAGTTCCACAGAACCGAAATTGGCCAAAGCCCACTGGATGTGGTTGCTTGGCACGGCAATTATGCCCCTTACAAATATGATCTGCGCAATTATTGCCCGGTGGGTGCCATCCTATTTGACCACCCTGACCCGTCGATCTTTACAGTGCTGACAGCGCCCTCAGGCGATCCCGGCACGGCTAATATCGATTTCGTCCTGTTCCGGGAACGTTGGATGGTCATGGAAGACACGTTCCGCCCACCCTGGTATCACAAGAACATAATGTCCGAGTTGATGGGCAACATCTACGGTGAATACGACGCGAAACCTCAGGGCTTTGTTCCCGGCGGGATCAGTCTCCATAACATGATGCTGCCCCATGGTCCGGACCGGGAAGCCTTTGAAAAGGCATCAAATGCAAATCTTGGGCCGGACAAACTCGACAATACAATGTCCTTCATGTTCGAAACGCGCTTCCCGCAGCATTTGACCGCCTTTGCGGGCAATGAAGCACCGCTGCAAGATGACTACATCGATTGCTGGGCCGACATGGAAAAGAAGTTCGACGGCACACCCGGCAAAAAGTGACGTCAAAGATGGAACTCTATTCGTATTGGCGATCGACCACCGCCTACCGCGTACGGATCGCGCTGAACCTCAAAGGTCTGACTTACACTATACGGCCAATTGACCTTGTGGCGGGTGCGCAAAGAGACGTGACTTATGCATCTCTGAACCCGATCGAAGGCGTTCCAACCCTTGTGCTGGAGGATGGCCGTGTTTTAACGCAGTCGATGGCAATTCTCGAATGGCTGGACCAAGAGTTTCCGGAACCGCCAATACTGCCCAATGACGCCTTTGCCCGAGCACGTCATCGGGAAGCCGCTTTGACCATCGCGACCGACATCCACCCCGTGAACAACCTTAAGGTCGTGAGCCGGATCAAATCCATGGGTCACAGCGGGGAAGAGGCCACCACATGGATGCGATACTGGATGGAAAAGGGGTTTACGGCCTTTCAAGCGCTCATCGAAGATGGCACGCGATACTGCTTTGGCGACGCCCCGGGTTTGGCGGATCTCTGCCTGGTTCCGCAGTTCTATAACGCCCACCGCTGGGGTGTCGACCTTACTCCCTTCACACGTTTAACCGAAATCGAAGCCCGCTGTCTGGATCATCCGGCATTCTTTGCTGCCCGCCCGGAAAACCAGCCGGATGCCACCTGAATTCAAAGGACGACCATGAGCGAACTAGAACTTTCCTGGGTTGCTGGCGCGAATTCGCCCGATACCCCCTT
>JBCBGY010000175.1:0-9369 GCA_038526275.1 Pseudomonadota bacterium
TCCTGCGCTCTCATGAGCGTTTTTGATCTTCCCCGCACGATAAGCCTACCCCGCTCGACGGTTCCTTTTGGCGCAGTGTTGGTTATACTTGTGAATGGTGTTGGATCTATGCGTAGCCGCCGAGTCTCACTGTTTTATTTTGTGCAACCGTCTTTCCAGCGAGCGTTCCAAGCCGATTGAGACAGTCGGTTTTTTCAGCACGAATGGACAAGCATAACCCGCCCTTAGGTCAAGTTACAGGCGCAGGATTGACACTGGCAGTCTGAAGGTCGACATTTTTGTATGAACTGCACTTTGAGGATGTCTTTGTGAACCGACTTGCGACGAAATTTACGGGCCTCGAGTTCGTCAATCCATTCGTTCTCGCATCTGCGCCGCCCACCGAAAGCAAGCGCAAGATACTTAAGGCCTTTGAGGCCGGTTGGGGAGGAGTCGTCACAAAGACGATCGGGCTGCATCCGGTTGAGAACGTGGCTGGGCCCAAGACGATCTTCCAGCGTGTTAGCGAAGTGAAGCCCTATGTTTCGCGCAATAAGCGACCGGGCACTGTCTCGCACTCGTCCTGGAACTGGGAACTGATCTCTGATCAGCCTTTGGATCAGTGGTTGCCTGACCTGAAGGAGATCAAAGAAACGTATCCTGATCGTATGCTGATCGCGTCAATCATGGCTGGAGCGGGTACGCAAGAGCAGATGGAAAATTGGCAGAAGCTCGCAAGAGCTGTCGTGAACGTTGGCTGCGATGCAGTTGAGCTGAATATGTCCTGCCCGCACATGGACCGAAAGGACATGGGCGCAAATATTGCAAACGATGAGGAGATTATCAAATCGATTCTCCATGCGATCACTGATGCGGTCAAGGTGCCCATATGGGTTAAGCTGACGCCCGCAAGTTCATCACTGCTCGATGGCGCCGCGGCAGCCTATTCTGCCGGGGCCTCGTCGATTTCGCTGTGCAACACATTCCCGTCTCTACCTCTCATGGATCCGGAAACGATGAAGTTTGAGGTCGAAGTGGACGGGCTGGTGACATCAGGGGGCTTGGGTGGCCTCGCGATCCTTCACCAGGCGCTGCAGCGGGTGTCAGATATTTCACGGGCTTTCCCGGAGGAGGCAATTTCCGGCATCGGCGGAATCCGGGGTTTTCGCGAGGCCTTCAACTTCATCGTCCACGGCGCGGGAAACCTGCAGGTTTGTACTGCGGCGATGGAAGAGAAAGGCAGTGGCGGCGTTGGTGTGAAGCTGATCCAAGAGCTTATGCATGACCTGAATGACTACATGGAGCGTAAGGGATACAGTTCCATTGAGGAGTTCCGCGGGGCCGCCCGCGAACGGATCGTTGAGCATTCGCAGGTTCGCCGGAAGAGCGATGGCTACAATGGGGGCTATGAGATGGCGTCGTAGCGCCGTCAGATGATTTCTGGACGATGGGGATTGCCCGACTCCTGGCGGTTCAAAATTTTTTGATTTAAACTTCCTTCGGGAAATAAAGCTTGGTGCAATGCCTTTTTTCGAAAGACGTTGTTGTAATAGGGACATGGTAAATTTGCTTTTAAAATTCTCCCGTCGGCCGATTCAATTTTGGGTGAAAACCAAAACGCGCGCCGACGGGAGCAGATTGAGGTGTGGACCGAGCCTTACCTCAATGCATCTGTGCTGTTTCGACCATTGACCGGCCTTTGGTCGATTTCAGACCGATGCCTTGCGCCAGGTCACGCATTCGCTCCATCAACATTTTTGTATCGTTGCCTTCGCAAAGAAGCATAGCATGTGTTCGGGCGGATCCGGGCCGATCATGTCGAGTAGCCCGCAATACGTCCATGAACTGTCTTTCATGTTCCGTGATATACTCTGAACAGGCTGGGCATGTTGGATTGTTAAATCGGAAACATGAGCTTCGGCTCAGGCGTTTTGCCTGAATTGCTGACAGAACGCGCAAACCAATATCACCGCGATCCTGAAAAAACTCTTCAGCTTTCGTAAGTGCCATCAACCACGAACAGGTTTCTGGAATTGCAAATGATTGCCAGAAAAAACGCCCAATTTCTAGAACATGAAGCTCTGCAGCATCAAAACTAATTGAAGCAATATGCATCTCTTTTTTTCGGGGTTCACGTTTCTGGCAGTCCCGATACCGATGATCATCCATCGCAATCTTATCCCTAAAGAAAACCAACTGAGACCGCAGATGAGCGGATTTTTGGTCTGTCGGTTGCTTCAGAGCTGCCTGTTTTGAGTCGCTATCCACGCTCCATAATGGTAATCTTGATTTATTTTGTCAGATAAGTCCAGTGGAACGTTTCTGGATTCTAAGATTTAAGTTTGCAATTAGCTAACCTCAGGCCAGAGCGACTAGGTCAAGCTGGACTATTAGCTGCGCGTGATGGCTGGCTCCTCAGCTGAAGTGCGTCCGTCTGACGGCCAAATTCCAAAACCGAGGTCACCGGAGCAACTGTGGGCTACGCCCCCGCATCCGTAGTCTGCCCGTCGTCCCACTCACCGACATTCGACCGCTTATCGGAGGTGTCTAGCTTCAACTCATGCATGTGAAGGCGGTGTCGTGTGATCTTGGATGCCCGGGTGTGTCCAATAGACCATCTGCAGAATCAGGAGATCGCGACAAGATGATTGTCAAAAGCAATCGGGTGAGCCTTTAGACCAATTCTGTGAGTGTCACCGTAGAGCTGAACGTGGCCGTCCCCATCAGTTGCCAACAGTTGCCCTGATGGGCCAGGTGCCAACCCGCAAACATCGCGTCTTTTATGATGACCGCTGAGTTTTCCAGCCTCGTCGTAAATGTAGGCTCGACCGGCGCGTGGAGCGGAGGCCGCGATGCGGCGCCCCTGGTCAAATACGCAAACACTGCCAATATACCCATCGAGTTGGAAATGAGAGGCGTCGTGGATCTCGGTAGCCTTCAATTGGCTCTCGCTCTGATAGATGGCGACTAGACCGGGCGCTTCATAGGGGTCGCCTTGCCACTGAAACCCACACACAACGCGACCGTCTGGCATAGCCGCAATATGACGTAGAGAATTCTGATGTTCGGCGGCTGGCGGCTCTACTTGGTCGAGTAACCTACCTTCTGTGGAAAGGATCGAAAGGTTTGGCCGCATTTCGCTCAGGTTGAGCTTTTCTCTGCCGGTATCCGGGTGGGTGCGGATTCCACCGTTCGCAATGGCCAGGTCCCCAGAAGGTAAGCGGATGATCTCGTGTGGGCCGATGCCTCCAGAGGAGAATTCGCCAACACGTCGGTAACCGCCAGACCTCGTCCAAACGCCGATGCGACCTTGGCCCGTTTCAATTTCATTCTCGGTGGTAAAGAGAAATGTACCATTGGTAGAGTAGGCTCCATGGCCATAGAAATGATAACCGCGTGGGGTGCGTAGAACTTGCGTGACCAACCCAGTCGAACAGTCGATCACCTTGGCAAAGTTCCCTGGACGCCGTGCGATGGCAACAGCCTCGGCTGCGAAGGGATGAGCCGCCGCTGCATGACCGCGTCCTTCCAAAGGTATCGAGAAGAGAACGGAGCCGTCATCTCGAAGTCCAACGAGCATGTAGCTCCCGTCTTGGGCCATCGCTGCACTCAGGGCAACGGGATTGCCAATGCCGGCCCATGTGGACCCGGAGCAAACTGAAGCCGCCGCCAGACTTGTAAAGAACGCACGCCTGGTTGGCATATCAATCTCCGTCGAGTGCGTTAAACCCGGCGGAAATACCGAGTGGCTTGCCAATCTCTTCGATAACAGCGACCTGGATTGCTCGAATGGACTGTTGCAGCACTTCAATTTTGAACCGTTGCGCAGGATCGGCGACCCCGGCCAAAGCTGGGTCATCAATAGAAGTGGCTCGCAAGATTGCGTTCTCGAAGGCTGCGGTCGCTTTTGGCAGATCAGCGTCGGAGAGCTTTGAGGCCAGATCGTTCAAAGCAACAAGGCTAAGTCGAATATGTCGCAGGGAGCGTTCCGAACGTCGCGCTTCGGCGCGGCGCGGTCGCGGTCGGTCAAATGTTCCCAACGGACGGCCAAGACGCTGGTCGTGCAAAAATTCCAATCCGGTAGCCAACGCGGTATAAATCGCCCGTTGTGCTTCGGTTTCTGATTGGTAACGATCATTCGGTGAGGTCAATAGCCCGGCATATTCAGGCCAAGCAGCGTTTATGGTTGTGCTCTTTCGGGCCAAATCGCTTGTGACGGCTCGGATCATGCGGCAGCGGTAAGCTTCATTTTGAGTATCATCAAAAATCAGGCGTTCTAGAGCCGTGAATCCCTGCGCGGCAGCTGATACTTCTGGAAATGCGTTGGCATCATCGACGATGGGGTCTTCCGCAGCGATCAAACGACCTATCGCCTTACCGGTGCTGTCTTTTGGGTCAGGCCAAAACGACATGGCAAGTGACAACCCCTGATCTTCTATGGGACCAAACTGTATATGCGAAACCTCAATCCACGCATCATATGCATCGTGGAATGCGGGTCTGACCGTCCCAATCTGGCAGTCTTCCTCGGCCATCCGTGCCAAAGTCGCGGTTGCCTCAGTCAGTTTAGCGTGGCGTGGAAGGATGTGTTCAGACAGAACTTCGTCGACGCCGGCAAAAGCCGGAACCGCAAAGAGCGTTAAGACCAAGGCAAGACGCATATCAAAGACTCTCGAGAAAGCGGATTAAGGCGTCGCGATCTTCTTTGCGCATGTCAATCACCTTATGTTTTTGTGTTTCCGCCTCGCCTCCGTGCCATAAGATAGCCTCCAGCAGGGATCGCGCGCGGCCATCGTGCAGGAAATAAGTGTGACCAGACACTGTTTCCGTCATTCCGATACCCCACAATGGTGGCGTACGCCATTCTTGTCCATTGGCCCGGGCCTCAGGTCGGTTGTCTGCTAAACCAGGACCCATATCGTGTAACAGCAGATCAGTGTAGGGCCAAATCAGCTGGAAGCTCTGCTCTGGCTTGTCGTCAAGACGATGGGTCACGAACTTTGGTGTGTGGCATCCGATGCAGCCGGTTTCGTAAAATATCCGCTTTCCCGCTAGAACAGTTGGGTCGGCTACATTCCTCCGTGCCGGAACTCCTAAATTCGAGGCGTAAAACGTCACCAGTGCTAGGCCTTCATCTCCGATTTCGACCCCGTCATGTGCCTCGGTGTTTCCATTTGGCGCGGTACGGCACCTGTGTTGTTCTATCGTACAATCCCCGTGCGCCGCCGGAAATACGGTGGACGAAATTCCGATATCCCCGTTGAAGGCCGCCGCTGACTGCTCCCAGACCGAAGGTTGTCCGGCCTTGTGACCAAAACGCCCGAGCATGGGTTCGCCGTATACCCGTGACATAACGATTTGAGGGCGGCCCGATATGCCATCTCCATCTGCATCGTCGGGGTCGACATTGGCCAAAATGTCTTGAGCCGGTATAGCGTCAAGTAGTCCAAGTCCAATCATTTGCTGTGCAATGCGTGGAGAAATCATGGCCTGGGGATGAAGTTGGCCATAAGCTAGGTTCGCCACTTCGTAGGTCGGGCGCCTCAGGGTAACGATCTCGCCATCAGAAAGTTCAATGGTCTCTTCCACATAGTTGACAACCAAACTCCCTTCTGCGGGATGCCCGGCTAACGAGAAATCCTGAATCTGCTCGCCGTATTGGGGATCGGGCAGGGTGGCCAGATAATCCTCAATCTCAGCCACCTCTGCTTCCCCAGGGATCGATATTCTGAGCAGCAGTGAGATTGCATTGTCGTCAGAGTTTTCTGGGGGATGTCCGCGTCCATCCTTCAGATGACACCGTTGGCAGGATCGCGCGTTATATAGCGGACCAAGACCATCAGATGCGAGCGTCGAGGACGGCGAAGACACCCACAGTTTCTTAAAAAGGCCATTGCCCACTTTAAAATCCAGTTCGCGCTCGAAACTCATGTTTCCTGACGCGGCACTGAAGGCATTCGTATTGTTCTTGGGCCTCACTGTGGCCGCACCGGCTGGGTTCGTCTCAAACTGTTCGGGTGCCGAAAAATCCCGAGTTGGTCTGACGACGTTGGCTATGCGTTCCTCCTCGCTCGCAGTCCTTGAAACGATCGAGAGATGCAAATCCGACAGTTCGGCCAACCCAGCGGTAGCTGTAGCGCTCAAGGCCACCGAGTATAAGAGTTTTCTAAGCCCTCGCACCATGCTCGATCAATATAATTGGGTTGGAACGATGGCCAACAACAAAACCGTCTCTATCAGTTTGGAGCGTGCGACATGCCGCCACTGTCTTGACAGTAAGGCGAAGGTTGAGCGGAGCGTCTCCCCTCAACCAAGTTGGTTTACTGGAAAACAGCGTCTGGATTATCCAAGCTGTCCGAGCCCTCAAACTCGATTTGGTCAACGCCCAAAGCCGCGACTGCGCGTTCGATAGAACGTGTTTGGTCGACCAGCGCATTTACAGCACCCATGATGAGCGCTTCGCCTCTTTCATTGCCGCGTTCCAGCATCATGTCGTAGCTGAATCCAGCCTCGGCGGCTGTTTTCATCTCCGACATTTCAAACATAGTCGCGCTCAGCTTTGCGGTCAGTTCACTGTCGACGCCTGCATCTGCAGCAGCGACCAAAGACGACAGAGACTCGCCGGTCACGACAGTGCCATCTATCCGCGTGTAACTGCCTAGATACACATTCCGAATTCCCAAAGCATCGTAGAAGTGGCTGTTGTGTGTGTTATCTGCAAAACAGTCATGCTCTTCTTCGGGATCATTTAGCATGACACCCAACTTCATGCGCTCGCCCGCTTGTTCGCCGTAGCTCAACGACCCCATACCGGTCAGGATGGTCGAGATGCCAGCATCCTCGTTCGAAATAAGTTCTGCCCGGGCCGCACCACCCAGCTGCCACTGAGCGACCATCCATTCCAGGTCGGAAACAAGTAGATCAGTCGCCGCTTGCAGATATTGGCCGCGCCGGTCGCAGTTGCCACCAGTACAGGCATCTCCGACAGCGTAGTCTGACCATGGTCGGTCACCTGCACCTGGACCGTGACCATTCAGATCCTGGCCCCAAAGCAGAAACTCGATTGCATGGTAGCCGGTTGCAACATTGCTTTCGACTTCGTCGGCTTCATGCAGCGAACCCTCCAACAACTCCGGTGTTATGTTGGTAGCGTCAATGGTTTCACCTGATAACGTAAATGAGGGATTTGCGATGACGTTGAGAACGGCATACTCATTTTCGTCCGTTGCGCCACCGTAAGAGGCGTCAACATAGTCGATGAGCCCTTCATCCAATGGCCAAGCATTTACCTTGCCTTCCCAGTCATCAACAATAGCGTTGCCGAACCGGTAAACCTCGGTTTGTTGATATGGTACACGTGCTTGCAGCCAGGCGCTCTTGGCTGCCTCCAGAGCTTCCGCCGAAGGTGTGGTAATTAGGTCCGATACAGCCGATTGAAGTGAGCGGGCTGTTAAGAGGCTGTCTTCGTACTTGGCCAGTGCAATATTGGCGTAATTGTCCAGCACGGCCGCTTTGTCGGCCAGAGCAGGTCCTGCGGCTATCAGCGCTGAGCCGAGTGCTGTTGCTAGTCTTCTTTTCATGAGTGTAATCCCCCATTTCGTTGTTGTAACAAGCACCAATTGATGCCGTTTTTTGGTCGTGGTGATCGAGGGGACCTTGTCGCAAATGAGTAGTATAGAAGTAACACGCTACTGTCCCCTCCGTTCCAAACTTTCCAGCAGATAGTCGAACGACGGTTCGTCTGCAGGTAGGCCACCTTCGAGCGCAGTCTTGAGCAGTTCATCGGCGCAGGGTTTCAGCTCAGATTCTGTGTTCACTTCCTCTGGGTGCTTCGTGCCGCCATGCATCTGAGAATTCCAGCTTTCACTACCGCTTGCCAGTAATCTTGAGTGTTTTAGTCACCAAGGTCAATCCCGACTGTTTTAGTAACAAAGACGTTAGCAACGGTTCATCCGGGAAAATAGGTGTTCGGGTTCTGGAACATGGCCTTCAAGTTCGAGCCAAACTTCATGCCAAAGTTGGGCCAGGCAGTGGTCGATCGGTATTCCGTGCATGCCTAAGGCGTAGATCATCGAAATGGCCCGCGCAGATCCTGCGCCACCTTGATTAGAGGCCGCGCCAAGCCAAAAGAGCCCTACTCCATGCCAGCGTTGCCCAACTCGTCTAGGAGCAGCAAACCCAAGAAGTGATGTGGGTCCCGATAGACCGCTTCAGCGGCACGTGTGAGCAGGTCCCAAACTTCTTCTTGGTCTTCCGGCACATGAAGACCAAGTAACTTACGTGATCCTAGCTCAAATTATGCCCTGGCGCTCCCCTGTTCCGGAAGCCTGATCCAACAAATCAATGCCTGCTGCAATCCTGCCCTCACCGCGGAGATCAAGGTATATTATCGCTTCGGGATCACCAAGGCGCGCTTCGCATTTCACCAGATGCGCCGATACCGAATCACAGCAGGTGCCGAGAGCGCCGGGCAGTAGAATCGAAATGACTGTCCCGACGCGGGTTCGTGACCTTGACGAGTTCGATCGTTTCGGTCGCGCCAAAGCTTGCATACGCGCAAGAGGCAGCGCTTCTATTGAAGGCATGATCCCGGACGGGGTTGATGAGTGGGTCAGCAAGCTTAGCGAGGATTTAGAGATCACCCTCGAAAAGCCTGGTTTTTACTGAAACCGGTGCACACCCCCTATGTCCGCGGGCATGGTCGGGCTGATTGTCGTCGAAGGAGAGGGTAAATTTGACAACCTAGAGGCTGCTCGAGCAGTCCGCCAACGCGGCCGAGCGAAATCGACATTTGAGGCGATCTGGGAACAGGCTGAAGCAGACGGACTTTTGCCGGAGACCACAACTTAGATCAAAAAAGCTCGGCTGGATCTGCCAAAACAGATCCAGCAAAACTGGGGTAAGTCCACACAGAAATTATCGTTGTAATGAGTTGCCTTCAATATGCTGTATGGCTGTAAATCCTTCAAAGTTGGGCGCGCCTTCGTGGAGCTTTGCGGTTTTTCCAGCATCCTTATGTGCGGCTCGAAAGGCGTCGGAGCGGGTCCAGTTCCGAAATGCCTCCACAGACTCCCAGACGGTATGAGAGGCATAAAGAATGACACCGTCTCGCTCTTCGCCCTTTAACATTTGAAACTCTACAAATCCGTCCATGTCCTTAAGATGGCTGTCTCGACCCAGCCAGAGCTCCTCAAAAGCGACAGCATTATTGGTACGAACAGTAAAGCGGTTCATCGCTATATACATTTCTGATGACCTTGTTTGCGGGATTTGACTCATTTCTAGCTGTTTCGAGCAAAGAATCCGTTCGGGGGTGCTCTACCTCCAACATCTAGAAGGTTTTGGCCAGTGAGATGACGACGTTTCTTCCGGGCCGCGGACGCGTGGATC
>JBCBGY010000176.1:0-9324 GCA_038526275.1 Pseudomonadota bacterium
GGCTCTGACGCAATTCTCAATTTGCCAGAGGCCACCAAACGCGCCGCATTCCAGCAATGTTCGGCGCAATTGGGGATCCCGGCAGACCTGCAGCGCATTGAGCTCAGGGATGGCCGCGTCAGCATATTCGCGGCGAACAGAAAATTATCGGATGCACGAAGCCTGAACATATGTGCCCGTGATCGGCTCCTGGCCGTATCCGCAGGCTAAGCCATCTTGCCGTCAGGCGCGGTCGGACAGCCGCTGCGCCTGACGGGACGCAATGCATTATTGCATCGAGCTCAGACCGAAGACGTTGCCTTCGGTATCTTGGCAGAGCGAGACCCAACCATATTCACCGATGGAAAACTTCGGTCTGATCACCTGGCCACCGGCCTTTTCCACCCGAGCTTCCTCGACCGAACAGTCTTCGGCTGAGAAATACACAACAGTGCCGCCAGCGCCGGGGCGGGCATGGGCGGACTTAGATAGCGCGCCGCCCGCGCCATAGACGCTCATATCAGCGGGAAAGCTCATCATTTGAGTCTCGCCCGTCGGGTCGCCGATTGGATCGAGCTTGCAGCTCAGAACAGTCTCGTAAAACCCGACGGCCCTGTCCAAATCGTCCACGTAGATGTCGAACCAACCGATTGCATTCGTCTTTGACATATCCAGCTCCTTCTCTGTTCTGCTGGACATCTATCCGGGGTACGGGGCGGCGTATTGTAGATTTCAGACATCGAATTTCCGGGCGAACGTGCCGGGCGTGTAGCCCGTCGCCTTCTTGAACGCGTGGATGAAATGGGACTGGTCGGCATAAGACAGCGAAGGCTCGCCCGCGAGCGATTGCTGGAGCCGCAGAACCTTCAGGAAGTCGTGCGGGGCCAGGCCGGTTGTGCGCTTGAGCACCCGCTGCAACTGACGGGCCGACAGACCCGCCACATCCGCCATATCGGCGACGGAATGGATATCGTCCATGCGTTCGAAGATCCGCTTGGTGACGGGGTTTGGCTCGACCAATCCGTCTTCGTGCAGATCTTCCACCAAGGCCGAGAGGATCCGTTGCTGATCCGAAAAGCCAGTGCCGATCAGTGACCTGTTCACATCCACCAACGCCAAGGGGCCAGTATAGGGGCGGTTGACTAGCCCATGTTCCACCGCCGCAAGGTCACGCTGCCACACCCCCGGCAGGAAGCGGATGTTCACGAAATGGAATGTTCTTCCGAGGTTCAGCTCTTCGAAAGAGGCTCGCAACTGTGTGACGCCCGTAACCCGCACGTCCAGCTGGTCAAAAATCAAATAAGTACAGGCATCGGGCAGAGCGTGAAACTGGTAATCCTGCACCAGCGGTTGGTCGGTTCTCAGATCTAGATACCTGTGGACGATGTCAGCCAAATGCGCCGGCGGTTCAGCTTCCTCGAACGCAACCGATGTAATCGTCCGTTCCCTGCTATTGCCCTTGGGATCGTACATCCACCCGCGCCGCTAGCCAACGGCCCTATCTACCACCCAGCGATGCTTGCCGATTTTGCGCCGCTTGGCAAACCCGGCCTTTTCGAACAGGCCAAGAGTGCCGGCGCAAAGGAACCCAGCAGAGGTTTTCCGGCCTGCCACGTCGTCCGGATAGGCCTCGACCCGCCCGCCACCTTGGGCGCCGATCAGGTCAACGGCGCCGGCCAAAGCTGCGGCAGAGACGCCCGCGCGCCGGTGGTTCTTGTCAGTGAAGAAGCAGGTGATGCGCCAATCGGGCAAGTCACCGTCCAGCCCCGCCTCGTAGGCGCGCCTGTTCTGGATCTGCGGAAGCTCCGCACAGCCGCCATACTGGGCCCAGCCAATGCAACTCTCGCCGCTAAAGACGAGCGCGGCATGGGCCGCGCCACGATCCACCAGCGCCTTTTTCTCCGCCCGCCGGGCAGCGGCAGCCTCGTCCCCTTTGCCCGTGGTGGAGGACGGGTGGAACATCATGCACCAGCATCCGCCCCAGACCCCGTTGTGGCGTTCAATCAGGCTGGCATAAGGCTCCCAGGTTTCCGATGCTAAAGGGCGGATGTCGTAACCGGGATTGCCCATCAGACCGATACGGCGGACAGGACTTCCCCTTTGTCCAGTTCATCCTTCCCGCCGGATAAAACAACCCGCCCACGTTTCATCACCGTGATCGTATCTGCCAGGCCATGGGCGAATTCGAAGAACTGTTCGACCAGGATGATGGCCATGCGGCCTTCATCCCGCAGGAACTCAATCACCCGGCCAATCTGCTGGATGATATTGGGCTGGATACCTTCGGTCGGCTCGTCCAGAAGCAACAGCTTCGGTCGTGTGATCAGCGCCCGCGCTATGGCCAACTGCTGCTGCTGACCACCGGACAAGTCGCCACCTCGCCGGTTGGTCATGTCTTTGAGCACCGGAAACAGTTCATAGATTTGATCCGGCACGCCATGTTCGGACTTGGGCAGGCAGGCATAACCGGTTTCCAGGTTTTCCCGAACGGTCATCAACGGAAAGATCTCGCGCCCCTGGGGCACATAGGCCACGCCCTTCTGGGCCAGAGCGTGGGCCGAGATGCGCCCGATCTCTTCCCCATCCAGCCGCAGGCTGCCGCCTGATCGCTGATGCGCCCCTGCAATGGCCTTGAGGAGTGACGTCTTGCCCACCCCATTTGTCCCCATCAGGCAGGTGACCTGCCCGGTCTGGGCGGTCAGGTCCACATCGTAAAGGATCTGGCTTTGGCCGTAATGCAATGTCAGGTCTTTGATCTCTAGCATCGCTTACCGCCCCAAATAGACGTCAATCACGTCTTGGTTGGCCGTCACATGGGCCAGTGACCCTTCGGCCAAGACCGACCCTTCATGCAGCACAGTCACCTTGCATTCGAGCTTTTCGACAAAGTCCATGTCATGTTCCACCACCACCACGGCGCGGGTCTTGGCGGCCTCTTTCAGAATGTCGGTCGTATGATCGCGCTCCGCCGGGGTCATACCCGCTGCCGGTTCATCGACCAGCAAGAGCCTTGGATCCTGCGCCAACAGCATCCCGATCTCCAGCCACTGCTTTTGCCCGTGGCTCAGTTCCCCTGCCTTGCGGGTAAGTTCAGAGGTCAGGTTGATCTCTTCGGCCAGTTCTTCGATCCGCGCCGCGCCTTGGGTCGTTTTCTTGTAGAACAGCACCGAAAAGGGCCGCCGATCATTGCGCAGGGCCATGGCGAGGTTTTCCCGCACCGTCTGGTCTTCGAAAACGGTCGGGCGCTGGAACTTCCGCCCAATCCCTGCCCGGGCGATCTGGCTTTCGGACATCCGCAACAGCGAAACCGACCGTTCGCCCCAGATGACCCGGCCTTCATCAGGGCGGGTTTTCCCGGTTACTATGTCCATGAAGGTGGTCTTGCCCGCTCCATTCGGCCCGATGATGGCCCGCAACTCTCCTTCGGCGATCTGAAAGGACAGGTTGTTGATGGCCTTGAACCCGTCGAACGAAACCGACACGCCGGACACTTCCAAAAGCGTGCTCATGTCCGGGCCTCCTCGCGCACCGGCTCCGACCCCGCCGAAGGATTACGGACCAGCGCATCGAACAGGCCACCAATGCCTTTCGGCGCAAAGAGCGTCACAGCAACGAACGACAGCCCCAGCAGCACCAACCACCAATCCGTCCACTGGATCCGGTAGAAGCCCAGATTCACATCCGGCGCACCCCCGCCCGTAAACCAACTGGACAAAAGAGAAACGAAAGCAGCCCCAATCACTGCGCCATATAGGCGCCCGCGCCCGCCGATGGCGACCCAGACGGCAAGGTAGATCGACGCGATGGGCGCGATCTCCGCCGGATTGATGATCCCGGCCTGCGGGTAATAAAGCGCCCCGGCAATCGCCGCGATTACCGCTGTGACGGTGAAGACGACCAGCTTGTAGGCCTCTACATTGTAGCCCAGGAACCGCACCCGGGCTTCATCATCCCGAATGCCGCGGATCACGCTGCCGAACTTGCCGGATACGATCCAAGCCGCCAGCAAATAGGCCAAGCCCAAAGCCACAGCCGACGCCCAGAGGAACCACAGCGAAATCGTCGCCTGAGACAGCCCGCCAAGGCCCGGGATGTTCTGTAGACCCGACAAACCGTTATTGCCGCGCAACCCGCTGTCATTCTGGAACAGATAAAGCGACAGGGCGAGCGTCATCGCCTGCGTCAGGATCGACAGGTAAACGCCCGTTACCCGGCTGCGGAAGGCCAGCCAGCCGAAGACGAGTGCCAGCAATCCGGGCACCAGCACCACCAGCGCCAGTTGCGCGACCAGACTGTCGGCAAAGAACCAGATCACCGGGATTTCCGATCCGCCCACCACGCCAAAGATCTGGGTGCCAATCGCGTCTTTCACTTCTTGCGGCGTTGGGGGCAACGGCGCCTGGGCAAGGCTGGTCTCCACAATGCCTTTCGTGCGCTCATACATGAGCCACATGCCGATCATGTAGCCTCCGAGCCCAAAGAAGGCGAAATGCCCCAGGCTCAAGATCCCGCAATAGCCCCAGACCAGATCCATCGCGATGGCGATCAGGCACAAGCAAAGCGTCTTGCCGAGGGTCTTGATGAACGACGTCGACAGGATCCCGAACCCTAGCGCCTCCGACATGATCGTCACGGCCAAGGTGAAGACCGCCAGTAAGGCAATGAAGATCAGAACAGACGGGTTCTTCGCGAAAAAGCTGCGTTGCATCTTAATCTCCCGCCGCACGGCCTTTCAGGGCGATGATCCCCTTGGGCCGGAACTGGATGAAGATAATGATGAAGATGATCATGAATGTCTGCGCTGCGAGCGTGTTGGAGGGGTTAAACCACTCGATCCCTTTCTGCAGGAACCCGATCAGCGTGGCGCCCAGAAGAGTGCCCCAGATATTTCCGACGCCGCCCACAACCACGGTCATGAAGGACTGAACGATATAATCACCGCCCAGTTCAGACGTCACCTTGGCGTAAAGCCCAATCGCCACGCCCGCAATGCCGGCAATGCCCGATCCCAGACCAAAGGTCAGCATATTGATCCGGTCGGGATTGATCCCCATCGAGGCCGCCATGCGCGGGTTCTGTGTCACGGCCCGCACTTCCAGCCCCAACCGCGTGCGTTTCAGGATGAAAAGCAACAGGAACAAAAAGATCAGCCCAAGCACGAAAATCGCGATCCGAATGTAGCTCACGCTCACCACATCGTTCATCACCCAGGCCCCATCCAGCCAGCCGGGCGACGTCAGGGGCCGGGCTTGCGTGCCAAAGATGTTTTTGGCCAACTGCTGCAGCGCAATGGATATCCCGAAGGTCGCCAAAAGGGTCTCCAACGGTCGGTCATAGAGCCATCGGATGACCAGCCGCTCCATCGCCACGCCCGCGCCAAACGTTACAGCAAAGGCCAAGGGCAATGCGATCAGGATCGAGAGCGTATAGTCTGGCACAAACAGTTGCACCACATAGCCGGTATAGGCCCCCATCATAATGAACTCGCCATGGGCCATGTTAATCACACCCATCACCCCAAAAGTGATGGCCAGGCCAATCGCCGCCAGGAAGTAAATCGACGCCAGGCTCAACCCGTCCAAGCTCAAATCCAGCACCTGATAGAACCCGACCCGCTGGTTGATAGAGTTTAGCGTTGAATTCACAGCATCCGTCACTTCGGACGACGGTTCGGTATAGATCTCATAGAATTCATGCGCCTTAAGGGCGGCCTCCCGCTCTGCTGCGGTAACGGAAGGCGGCGCCAGACCTTCAGCAGCCAAGACGGCGTAGGCCAGTTCTCGCGCGGCATCGGTGTTGAGCTCCGCGACAGGCACACCACCAACACTGCCATCGGCAAGGTTGGCCACCAGTGCTTCTTTTCTTGCATCAACGCCGATGTCGGCCGGCGCCAGTTCTGCCGAAACCAGCAATGCATAGGCCGCATCTTCCGATAAATCTTCGCTCCCCACGCGCAACCGCCGCGCCACATTGGCGTCCTCCGGCGGCCCATCGGCAGACACCACTTGCCGCGTTGCCAAAAGCGGGTTGAGCGCCGCACGCGTCTCCAGGCTCAACTGCTCGCGCATACCTTCCGCCGCCGCAACCCGTTCGGCTACGTCGTCTCCGAAACGCACAGTGAGCAATGACAGTAAAAACTCCTTGCGCGCCTTGATCTCCGGGTCAGCCTCATCCTCGATAGCCCCGCGCAAGGGCTCTAGATGACCGGCTTCCGGCCTGCGCTCTATCGCCCGAAGTGCCGCCACACGACGGCTCCGTTCCGGATCGCTCAACTGGAACCGAACGAGGGCCGAGGCAATGACCCCGCGCACCCCGGAGTTGGGCTTTAGGTTTTTCAGATCCCGCTTGCCCGCCTCGCCCACAACCTCGCCAGAGGAAATGTCGATCAGCCGATAGGTCTGCTTGTCATCGGTCTCCACGAAAAAGAACAGACCATCCTCTTTCCGCTGCCACACGTCCTTGTTCTGCCAGCGTTCCAAGAAGGTCGCACCTTCCGGGCCGCCCCGTTCGGAAATGTCTGCCAATACGGCGTCCACTGTTTTGCGGCTCGCCCGTTCAACATCCGCCCGATTGTCCTGCAACACAGTCTGAAGGTCTGCCCAGACCAACCCGGCCCCGACCAGCCAGATCAACACCGCCGCCATCAACCGTTTCACGCCAAGCCCGCTGGAGATCACCCCAATCCCTCTTTCTTATTGGCAAAAATACTTCCGCCGGAGGCTCCTGCCCCCTCAACCGTCCGGCAGTCATAGCAAGGGCGCGACAAACGCCGCGCCCCCGCGATCATTCCGGCTGAGCCCAGTTTTTTCAACCCCAACTCAATGGGAAAGGCTCAATCCGTTCACGTTGCTTAGTAGTTGGACTCGATCTGAACGCAGGACTCGGTTTCGGTGTTGTACATACCGCAACCCAGTTCTTTCCAGTCAGAAACCAGAACAGCCGATTCCGGCAGGAAGTCTGTCCACGCATCGCCCGGAACTTCTTCAGTCTGGCTGATGATGTCGAACTGACCCTCTTCGGTAATCTCACCGATCAAAACCGGTTTGGCGAGGTGGTGGTTCGGCAGCATGACAGCCGTTCCGCCCGTCAGGTTCGGGAATTCCTGGCCATACATTGCAGTCCGAACAGCATCCACATCAGTGGTGCCCGCAGCTTCAACCGCGTTAACCCACATGTTGAAGCCAATGTAATGTGCTTCCATCGGGTCGTTGGTCACACGCTCATCGCCCATCTTGGCTTTCCAAGCAGCGATGAAGGCATCGTTGGCGTCAGATTCAGCGGACTGGAAGTAGTTCCAGGCGGCCAGGTGACCGACCAGGTTGGTTGTGTCGAGACCGGACAGCTCTTCTTCACCCACGGAGAAGGCAACAACCGGAATGTCATCGGCTGATACGCCTGCAGCAGCCAGTTCCTTGTAGAAACCGATATTCGCATCACCGTTGATGGTGGAGATCACACCAACCTTCTTGCCGTCTGCGCCCAGGGCAACAACGTCAGCAACGATTTTCGACCAGTCAGAATGGCCAAATGGTGTGTAGTTCACGAAGATATCGCCTTCGGGGATACCTTTATCCTTCAGGTACTGCTCGAGGATCTTGTTCGTGGTCCGCGGATACACATAGTCGGTGCCGAGCAGCGCGAATTTCTCAACGCCCAATTCTTCCAGATAGTAATCCGTGGCCGGGATCGCCTGCTGGTTCGGTGCGGCACCAGTGTAGAAAACGTTCTTGGAGCTTTCCTCACCCTCATACTGGACAGGGTAGAACAGCAGACCGTTCAACTCTTCGATGACCGGCAGAACCGACTTCCGGCTCACGCTTGTCCAGTTGCCGAAGATCACGTCAACCTCGTGCACGGTCAGCAATTCGCGGGCCTTCTCAGCAAACAGCGGCCAGTCAGAGGCAGGGTCGACCACAACGGGAACCAGCTCTTCGCCCAGAACACCGCCCTTTGCATTCTGCTCTTCGATCAGCAGCAGCATGGTGTCTTTCAGGGTGGTCTCCGAAATGGCCATCGTGCCCGACAGCGAATGAAGGATGCCGACCTTGATCTCAGCTTGCGCCAGCGACGTCAGCGCCAGTGTAACAGCAGCCGAAGTCATCAGTGTTTTCATCATCGTTTATATTCCCCGTTGGATCGTCATTTTGGGCACCGCAACCATGGTGCGGGGCACTGCTTAAAAAGCGGGCGCGTTGCTGTCTGCATCCAAATCTGGGATAGAGTTATGCAAAATACGCACAACTCACTTCCACTGTCATGAAACATATACAAATTTACCTCGCATGCCGCGCAATCGTACAGGAAGGCTCCATTCGAAAAGCCGCTGAATCTATGGGACTTTCCGCCTCTGCCCTAAACAGACAAATCGCGAGCCTTGAGGCGGATCTGGGCATCGCTTTGTTCGACCGTCGCGCGACCGGGGTTCGTTTGTCTACCGCCGGGGAAATTTACTATCGCCACTTTATTGAGCACATTGCCCGCTTGGACAGCGCAAAAATAACAGTGGCTGATCTACAGGGCGCACGCATTGGCCATGTAACCGTGGCCGTTAGCCCAGAACTCGCCCATGGATTCTTTCCAAGTGAAATCAACAAGTACCGCGAGTTGTATCCCAGAGTGACCTTTACCGCGCTTCCATCCGGACCGCGAAAGTTTGAAGCGCAACTGACGCAATTCGAGGCAGACTTGGCCCTGATCGCCCAACCAGACATCACGGATGGGATAGACATTTTGGCTGCTGTCGATCTTCCCCTCTGCGGTGTCGGCGACCATGCCGCGCTGCCCTTGGACCTGTTGGAAGAAGCCGACCTGATCCTTCCCGCGCGGTCCCTCAGCCTCAGATCCGTGATCGACCAGACGGCCAAGCGCAAAAGACTGACACTTCGTCCAATGCTGGAAACGACAAACCTGATCCAACCAGGCGCCATCCCAGAAGGTGCCGTGCAGATCTGGCTGAAACATGATCTCCCCGATCCTTCGCAAGGGCTCCCTTTGCCTGCGCTCGATCACCCGCACATACATGTTGTGCTGGGCCATCGCCGGGGTCATAGCCTGTCTATCGCTGCGGCGAAGTTCGCCGATCAAATTGTCGAACGGTGGCAAAATATCTGACCTGCCGTTACCAATACGGCACTCAAACCAAAAGAATCGCCCCCATGCCCAGCTTCAGCGGTCGTTGTTTTTGTGGACGCACAACTTGGCAGGCCGAGGGACCCATATTGTGGGCAGCGCTTTGCCATTGTGAGGATTGCCGCAGAGCCGCCTCATCTGATTATGTCAGTTGGTTCGGCGTTGATCGCGAAGGCGTCACCTGGACCGGCCTTTTGCAGACCTACCAATCGTCGA
>JBCBGY010000177.1:0-6222 GCA_038526275.1 Pseudomonadota bacterium
TGGCGCAGGCCTTTAACGAACGGCCCGATGATTTCGTGGCCTTCCCGGCACCTGCAGGCCCAACCGGGCGAGGTTTCATGCCGGTGCTCGCCGGTGTTGCCATTCCGTCGACTGCACCTGACATGGATGCTGCCAAAGCCCTGGTCGCGCACATGTTGAAGCCCGAAACCCAAATCGCCACGCTACGTGCGACCAACTTCTTCCCGGTGGTCGATGTTGAATTGCCAAGCGACCTGCCACCTGCTGTGACGGCTGCCGGAGACGCTGTG
The DNA here is from genome assembly GCA_038526275.1 of Pseudomonadota bacterium. Lineage (GTDB taxonomy): Bacteria > Pseudomonadota > Alphaproteobacteria > Rhodobacterales > Rhodobacteraceae > 188UL27-1. The sequence goes on from JBCBGY010000177.1 coordinate 270, forward strand.
GCCAAAATGAGCGGCTCAGAGGATGCCAATCCTGGCCTTTTGCCCGCTGGCCTGGGTGACAAGGGTGGCGACTTCAACCGTGTCTTTGTCGATAGCTTCGAACGGATCGTTCTGGCCGGTCAGGACGTCCGCACGGTGCTTGATGATCAAAAGAGCGCTTTGGCCGCGATCATGGAAGAAACCGGCGCACCTTGCTGGGCACCCGACGCGCCTTCCGAAGGGGCCTGCCCGGTCGAGTAACTGAAACGGTCCAGGCTCATCCGGCCTGGACCACTCTCTCGAACATTGTCGCCAGAGGAGGAGCGGGCCGATGAGCGCTCGGTTCTTGCCTTATGTTCTGATCCTGCCGGTCACGCTGTTTTTGTGCCTGTTCTTCCTCTACCCGTTCGTATTGGTGGCACAGCAGGCGTTCAGCACCGGATCCGGGTTCACGTTGGACAACTTCCGGGACGTCGTGAGCTACTGGAAGTTCCCGACCACGATGACCAACACCCTGCTTCTGGCGGCGGCAGTGGTGCCGGTGCAGTTGGCGCTGGCCTTGCTGATGGCGACGATGGTCAACCAGATGAAGCGGGGCAGGGACCTGATCCTTTACGTCTGGACCATTCCGCTGGGTATCTCGGATCTGGCCGCCGGGATCATCTGGCTCGCCATCTTTGAACAGTCCGGCTTCCTCAATTCCATGATGAGCGGGCTCGGGCTGATCGAACGGCCCACCAATTTCCTCAGCTACCAGAATCCAGGGGTCGTTTTCCTGGCAATCGCTCTGGCAGAGATCTGGCGCGCGACCGCCATCATGCTGGTGATCCTTGTGGCCGGCATCGGGCTGATCCCAAAGGAGTATTACGAAGCGGCAGAGGTCTTTGGTGCCTCCCCCTGGAAGCGCTTCGTCCGCATCACCTTGCCGTTGTTGCGCCCGTCGCTTCAAACCGCGCTGGTCCTGCGGGTGATCCTGGCCTTTGAGGTTTTTGCGGTGGTCGCGGCCTTAGGTGGCACGCTCTTCCCCGTCCTGATGGGCGAAACCTATGCCTACCAGTTTGATCTGCTGAACAGCGGGGCGGCGGCGGCAATGGCGCTGATTATCCTGGGCATCTCTATCGCATTCACCCTGGTCATCCTGCGCGCGCTAAGGGTGCCAAAAGGGGCCTCGATATGACTGCCGAGGCCACAGATGTTGCCGCACCAGATACCCGCAAAGCAGGCCGCGCGGTTTACATCTCTGCGGTCGTATTGCTGTGCGCCTGGGTTTTGGTGCCGCTCTATTTCCTGCTGATCAACACGCTGTCATCGCCCGACACGGTGAACAGCTTTCCCAAACCGGCCTTCCCGGAATTTGACCTGGGCAGCCTGACATTCTTCGCCAATTTCGCTGGTATGCTGACGGCGCTGAAAAACTCTATTCTGGTGGCAGGGCTCACCATGATCATGTCGATTGTGGTCGGTGCACCTGCGGGTTACGCCCTGTCGCGGTTCGATTTCAGGGGCAAGGAACTGTTCCGCCTGCTGATCCTGCTGACCCGGGCCTTCCCGCTGCCACTGCTCGCCCTGCCACTGGCGGTGATGTTCATCCAAACCGGGCTTGACGACACCGTCTTTGGCCTGGCCTTAGTCCACACAACGCTGGCCATACCTTTTGCCGTGCTCATCACCTTTTCGCTATTCTCCGGCATCCCACTGGAATTGGAAGAAGCGGCATGGACGCTGGGCTGCACCCGCCTGACCGCGTTCACGAAAGTCGTGCTGCCTTTGATCTTGCCGGGCATTACCGCGTCGGCGATCTTTGCCTTCGTGATTTCGTGGAATGAAGTCTTCGCCGCCGCCGTTCTGACCATCGAAAACCGAACGCTCACGGCGTTTCTGTTGCAAAACCTGGACACATCCCCGTTGCATCTGAAGTTTGCGGGCGGGTTCATCCTGGTCGTGCCCGCGCTGATCTTCATCTTTGCTGTCCGCAAATATCTGTTCGCCATGTGGGGCATCGCCAACCGATGAGCCCTGAAAAAGAAAGCTGAGATATGGCCGATATCCAGATCAAAAACGTCGCCAAGTCGTTCGGAAGCTATCAGGCGCTCCACGATATCAATCTGACGATTTCCGATCAGGAATTCATGGTTTTGTTAGGGGCCTCCGGTTGCGGCAAGACCACGCTCTTGCGTATCATCGCCGGGCTGGAAACGGCCACAACCGGCGAGGTCTGGATCGGTGGGCGTAGGATTGACCATCTGCCTCCCAAGGATCGGGGCATAGCCATGGTCTTTCAAAACTACGCGGTTTTTCCGCACCTGACCGTGTTCGAAAATATCGGCTTCGGGCTCCGGATGCAGAAAATGCCAAACGATGAAGTGACCAGCCGGGTGGAGCGGGTCGCGGAACTGATGCATATCGACCAACTGCTGAAACGCTATTCGGGCGAATTGTCGGGCGGGCAGCGGCAACGGGTCGCCGTGGCGCGGGCTTTGGCTGTGGAGCCGGATGTGATCCTGATGGACGAGCCGCTTTCAAATCTCGACGCGCTCTTGCGGCTGGAAATGCGGGCGGAGTTGAAGGGCGTTCTGGCGCGGTCCAAGACCACGGCCATCTATGTCACGCACGACCAGGTCGAGGCGATGAGCCTCGCCGACCGGATCAGCGTCATGCATCAGGGGCATATCGTACAGGCCGCAACGCCGATGGAAGTGTATCGCAATCCGGCCACCGAATTCGTGGCGGGCTTCATCGGAAACCCGCCCATGAACTTCCTCAACGCCACACCTACGGGGCAGGGCAAATGGTCCGTCGCAGGCCAGATCTTGGATGGCCCTCAGGCGGGCAGCACCCTGAAATTCGCGATCCGACCCGAAGATCTGCGCCCGAGCGATCAGGGCCTAGCGGCGACGGCCAAGATCGTCGAACCACTCGGGGCGCATCTGCTGGTGACGTGCGAGGTGGACGGCACGCTCTTTCGCGCGGTGTTGGACAGTGACCTCGTGGTCGAACCCGGAGATGGCCTGACGTTGGAGCCCTTCCGCGAACGGGTCCGCTGGTTCGACAGCGACACCAGCCTAGCCGTCGCCTGAGCCCCGACATGAGACAAGATCTGATTGACCAGGCGAAAGCCGTGCTCGCGCGCAATGATCGGGGCCATTACACGGTGCCGACCCATGGGCTATATCCCTTCCAATGGAACTGGGACAGCGCACTCAGCGCCTTGGGGTTCGCCCATTTTGATGAAGCCCGGGCCTGGACCGAAATCGAAACCCTGTTCGAGCATCAATGGGACGATGGCAAGGTCCCCCACATCATCTTTCACGAACTGGATGAGGGCTATTTTCCGGGGCCCGATGTCTGGGGCACGGGCCGTGACATTCCGACCTCTGGCATCACACAGCCGCCGGTCACGGGGTTTGCTGCGCGCCGCATCTTCGACAGGGCCGAAGACAAGGCCATGGCCGAAGATCGTGCGCGTGCTCTGTTGCCCCGCATTCATGCCTGGCACCAGTGGTTTTACCGCAATCGCGACCCCGAAGGTACGGGTCTGGTCGCGATCATCCATCCGTGGGAATCCGGGCGCGACAATTCGGTCGATTGGGATGACGCCTTCGCGCGTGTTCCAACCGATGGCGTGGCACCGTTCCAGCGACGCGACACCTCCCATGCCAACCCGGCTCACCGCCCGACGGATGAGCAGTACAAGCGCTACATCTGGCTTGTGCAGCACTTCCGGAGCCTCGGCTGGGACAATTCCAAGCTTCATGATGCCTCGCCGTTCCGAATTGTGGATCCGGGTTTCAATGCGATCCTGATCCGGTCTTGCAGCGACCTGGCGGATCTGGCGGTCCATTTCGGCGAGGTCGACATTGCGCGCGAAGCCCGCTGGTTCGCAGACCGGGGTAGTGCCGCAATGGAAGATCTATGGAGCGACGCGCGCGGGCAATACCTTTGCTATGACCGGGTGACAAATACTCTGATCGACAGCCCGTCCATCGGCGGGCTGCTGGCGGCATTCTGTGATCTGCCCGAGCACCGGGTACAGGCCGTCTCCGCGCGCATTGCCGCCCTGGGCGAGACGGCGCGCTTTGTCATACCCAGCCATGATCCCAATGCCCCGGAATATGACGGGTTGCGTTACTGGCGCGGCCCGGCCTGGCTGATTGTGAACTACATGATCGCCGACGGGCTCCGGAAGGCCGGAGAGACCCGCATGGTGGAACGGATCATGACCGACAGCATCCGCCTGATCGAAGAAAGCGGCTTCGCGGAATACTACGATCCGATCACGGCAGAGCCTTGTGGCGGTGGCAACTTCACATGGACCGCGGCCATGGTCATCGAAATCCTAAGCTCTGAAGTCGCACCTGCAACGGATGCAGCTTCGCGCCGATAGGACGGGGAAAACGCTATGCTTACCGCGTTTGAGAGAAAGTTCGGGGATCCGTCTCACCCGGCGATAGGTGCCGATGATCTGGAGAGCCTTCGCAAGGAAGCTGGCGGTCTGTCTTTTGGTGGCGGGCTCTATCGTGTTCTGTCCGGTGCCGGTGCAGAAGCTCTTGAGTTGGAGGTGTATCGGGCATTTCCAGACCACGATAAGATGATTTCGTGTTTTGCAAGTGATTGGCTCGGCCGCGTTTTTGCCATCCGAAAAGACATCGATCAGGTGTTGATGTTCGAGCCAGGTACTGCGGATGTTCTCAATATTGGCGCGTCGCTGAAAGCCTTCCACAGCCAAGAAATCTTGAACTTCGCGGAAGAGGCTCTGGCTAAATCCTTCTTCGAGGCCTGGACGAAGGCCGGGAACGCCGTGCCCGCGCCAGATCAATGTGTGGGCTATCGAAAGCCACTATTCCACGGCGGAGAGGATGAGATAGGTAATCTCGAACTGATAGACTTGGACGTCTATTGGACTGTTTCGGCACCCTTTATCGCCAAAGCTCGGCAGGTACTGCGTGGCCGTTGAACAAGTCAGGTTGTGACTGCCGACGCTGTTAGGGTTGCACATCGGAATGTTGTTGTGCCGCCTTGGTACGCTTTGCGATCAGTTTAATTTCTATTAGCGCTCCGGGACTGGCAAGCTCGCTCACCCCAATGGCCGTCCAGGCGGGATAGGGAAGATGGATGAAGCGGTCTTTCACTGTCTTGAACTCCGCCAGATGGGCCTGAAGGCCGACATGGTACGTGGTCATATCCACGACGGCGTCAAATCCTAAACCTGCCTCCTGCAAGACATCTGCCAGCGTCGCAAAGGCATTCTCCGACTGCGCGATCACGCCATCGGGCATTTGACCGGTCTGGCGAACACCACCGGTCGCGCCGGAGAGAAACACAAAACCTGCCGCCTCAAGACCTGGCGAGAAGTGCCAGTCATCATGGTAGCTTTGCTGGGACGGTGGGACGATAGGGGTGACGGTCATGCTGCAGCGATGACTTCGATTTCCACCAGCCATGCTGGATCCAGAAGATCGCAAACGATGGCCGTGGTCGGGATCGCCCGCCCACCCAAGGCCGTCACCCGGGCAGCGCCGTTGGCATCCGCATAGGATCGGTCAGCCAGATAGCTGGTCAGCCGCACGATATTGTCGACGCTCATGTCGGCACCGGCCAGGATCGCGCGAATGTTGTTCCAGATCATCTCCAGTTGATGGTCTAGATCGGGTTTCGCGGTTCCATCCAGATCCAGCCCCATGGTTCCTGCAACAAAGACAATGCGTTGGTGGCCTGTCAGTTCGACGGCATGCACATAGTCTGGCGTGGGCGGATAGACCCCGCTTGGTGTAATGGTGCGCGTATTCATGTCTCCCCCTTTGTTTAGTTTTGCCTCTCCAGGCGTGGCGCGGGTGCGCTACGCGTCGGCCCCTGGCGGTTCATATTTGCTAACAAACTCTATTGTGTTGCCTTCCGGATCCGAAAAGAACAGGCCCCGCCAACCGATCCAGGGAAAGTGCTGCCACCGCGTCTCAACGCCATTTTTCGCCAGCCA
>JBCBGY010000177.1:6322-9077 GCA_038526275.1 Pseudomonadota bacterium
GCCAGGTCACGGCAGCGGATGGCAACCTCTCCCAACGCTTGAACCGTGTACCCCCGTGTCATGGTCTGGCCCCCATCTTAGGCACTCCAACTGCGATTGCTGTTCAAATCTTCCGCCAAATCATCATGTTGAACCAGGGGCAGCGGTGCATCTTAGCTGCGACATCCTCATCTGGGCCCGTATAGGGGGGCTCGTCGTAGTGCACGAGCGACAGACCGGCGCCGAGGAACGCCGCCATGTAGTGGCTCAGCGGGCGGTGATAATTCAAGATCTCGATACCAGCCCACGCAACCCGAGTGCCGCGTTCGTCCATATAATCGTCCATTGCATGGAAAAGCCGGGTCTTGCCGGCTGTGACCCAGCCACCGGTGTCATTCGGCCAGTTCCGCGGCACAGCAGTCACGAACGAATTCAGGTTGCCCACCAACAGCGTGCCGCCTTTGGTCAGTACCCGGGCCATTTCGGCAATCGCAGCTTGGTAATCCGGGATATCGATCAGGCTCAGGTAGCTGACGACCAGATCAAAGGTCTGGTCTGGAAACGGCAGTTCTTCGCCGCGTCCTTCTATGTAGGTGCCTTCGGGGTCACGGGATCGCGCTGCCTCCAACAATGCGGGCGTAGGGTCCAAGCCCGTTGCGGTGATGCCATCTTCGCGCAGCATCCGGCAAAACCGGCCCTCGCCGCAGCCTACATCCAGCGCGTTTTTTGCGCCGCTGTCCCGCGCGGCTGCGCGCATGGGCGCGTCGAGAATGTATTGGCGGCCTCGGTCGCCCGCATCGCCCAGATGGGCAATCCAGGCTTGCGCCGATTGCTGCCAACCGCTCGGATCTTCTGACATTTTCTGTGGTTCCTTCTCGCGAAGATGCTCTGCGATCCAGGGAGATCGATAACGACTCGGCCAAGCAGGCCATGGTTCAGGGAAGGCCTTTCCCTACCGTCAAGTGTGCTTGGGGCCAACCACTGTTTTGCGGAGGCCATTTCCAGATTACGGTGAGCCCATGGAACGGCATGAATCTCCAGACCACTGCGATGCCTGAACAAGGCGCGCGCGGCATATATCGGCTCTCATTGGAATATTCCGGCATGGAGGTCTGGCAAAACCCAGACCGCTGCGGAACCTGCGGTCGAACGACCAATCGAGAAAACGCTACTTTAGCGCAGGACAAGCCGCCGGTTCGGTCCTTCCCTTTGTCCCTCACGTCCGATGGCTTTTTCGTCTGCTCAATGCGCTTTCGTCGTCTGGCCGAGGATTGCGGTTTCGAAGGCATTGAATTCATCCCGCTGGCCAATCGGTACAACGTGCTCAAGGTATCCCGCAAAGTGCAGTACGCTCCGGACGAGTCCATTTATCAAAAACAGGACGGATGGTGTGAGGCATGCCAAACATTCGCCAAGAGCCTGATCGGCATGGATCGGGCAACTGTCTTGGCGAAGGGGAACCCCATTGGCCCGAAAGAGATCGTGGAATCCGAGTTGAGATTTGGCACGGAGCTTTTGCCCAGTTCAATCGGTTGGACGTCGCTACATGCGGATCTGATTGTGGGGTCCGAGGTCGGATCCGCTTTGGCCAAAGCCAAACTCAAAGGCCTTAGAGTGACGGATCAGCCAATCGACCTTTGACGAGAGTATCCCGCGTCCGCCTTTGGTCGGGGTTCCCGGCCGACCGACCCAGAGTGTTGAATCCTTTCAAGAAGATGCGCCATACGTGCGCTGCCGAGAAGGGAGGAACTACGATGTGTCAGGTTTTTGCCGGACAGGACCCGGATCGATATCGGTGCGAAACCCGTCGTTTGCGTTTGAATGGCCAAAGCACCAGCATCCGGCTGGAACGCGCCTTTTGGGACATCCTTGACCGGATCGCCAAGCGAGATGGGCTGACGACGCCAATGTTCATTTCCACCCTCCATGCCGAGGTGCTTGAATTGCGCGGAGAGCCTTCCAATTTCACATCGCTCTTGCGCTGCGCCTGCCTGAAATTCATGGAAGTGAACCAAGCGCCTACGGCCACGGCCATCGCCGCTGAATAACGCCTTTGTCAGAAAATCAGTGGTTCAGGTAGTATCAGCATACTACCTGACCCGTCGTGAGCGCCGCATAGTTTGACTCCAGCAAGCCCGCAAGCCAGCGCAGGAGCAGACTTTGGCCAAACAAATCCACTCGATGGTCCGGATTCTGAACGAAGACCGGTCCGTGCAGTTTTACTCCAAGGCATTCGGGCTGTCGGTGGCAGATCGGCTCGATTTTCCGGACTTTACCCTGATTTACATGTCGAACCCCGAGACGGAGTTCGAACTGGAACTGACGGTCAACAAAGACCGGACCGAGCCCTACGACTTGGGCGACGGATATGGTCACCTCGCGGTCTCGGTCGATGATCTGGATGCGGAACATGCCCGGTTTGAGGCCGAGGGCCTAAATCCTCGCAAGCTCGTGGAGTTCGCCCCTGCAGGCGAAAAGGTAGCCCGCTTCTTCTTCGTGGCTGACCCCGACGGCTATCAGATCGAGGTGCTGGAACGGTCGGGGCGCTTCAAGTGACATCTTCAGGGAGGAGAGACATGGTCACAGATACCGGCCCCAAGGGCCTGACAAGACGGCAATTGCTGGCGCAGGCCAGCACGGCGGGCGCGGCTTTCGTGGCAGGCGCTGGCTTCATCGCGGCACCAAATGCGGCTTGGGCCTATGAGACGGCGCACCTGCAACCCCGCACCTTCGCCACGCTGGTGCAGATGGCACGCGATATCTACCCGCACGACCG
>JBCBGY010000178.1:0-9072 GCA_038526275.1 Pseudomonadota bacterium
ACCGCGCCTTTGGTGCCGATGGCGTCTTTGGTGGAAGCTTCGCCCAAGAGCATTTTGTTGTGCGGCTCGCCCGACGGGATCATGGGGAAGCAGTTTTCGTGCTTTTCCACCAGACAATCGAAGATCACCGGGCCGTCATAGGCGATCATTTCCATGATCGCGTCATCCAAATCGGCGGGATCATTGACCATGATGCCTTTGCCGCCGAACGCCTCGGCCAGCTTGACGAAGTCCGGCAGCGCCTCGGACCAGCTGTGGGAATAGCGCTCGCCATGGAGCAGTTCTTGCCACTGGCGGACCATGCCCAGGCGTTCATTGTTCAGGATGAACTGCTTGACGGGCAGACGGTATTGGATCGCCGTGCCCATCTCTTGCATATTCATCAGCCAGGACGCATCGCCCGCCACGTTGATCACCAGCGCATCCGGATGCGCGACCTGCACACCGATGGACGCCGGAAAGCCGTAGCCCATCGTGCCCAATCCGCCAGAAGTCATCCAGCGGTTCGGAGCCTCGAAGCCCAGATATTGCGCCGCCCACATTTGATGCTGGCCGACCTCGGTGCAGATATAGCGGTCGTGGCTCTTGGTCAGTTCTTCCAGCCGGACCAAGGCGTGTTGCGGCTTGATCGTCTTTTCGGACGCTTTGAAATCCAGGCAGCGGATGGCGCGCCAGTCGTTGATCTGCTTCCACCACGCGGCCAAACCTTCGCTGTTCACTTTGCTGCCGCGGGCCTTCCAAAGGGTCAGGGCGTCTTCCAGCACATGGGCCACATCGCCGATGATCGGGAAATCGGTATGCACGACCTTGTTGATCGAAGACGGGTCGATATCGATATGGGCCTTCAGCGAGTTCGGGCTGAAATCCGCGATCCGCCCCGTAATGCGGTCATCAAACCGGGCACCGACATTGATCATCAGATCGCAGCCATGCATGGCCAGGTTGGCTTCATAAAGCCCGTGCATCCCCAGCATCCCCAACCACGAGGTGCCAGATGCCGGATATGCGCCCAACCCCATCAAGGTGGAGGTAATGGGAAAGCCCGTCGCCGCCACGAATTCCCGCAGCAGTTGGGTGGCCTTGTCGCCGGAATTGATGACGCCGCCCCCGGTATAGAAAATCGGGCGAGCGGCGGTTTCCATGGCCTCAACCAACGCTTCGATCACCTCGGCATCGCCTTCGGTGCGGGGATGATAGTGGCCTTCAGGCGTTTCATCGGGGCCAACATATTTGCCGGTCGCAAACTGAACATCTTTCGGGATGTCAATCAGCACCGGACCCGGCCTGCCGGATGTGGCTACATGAAAGGCTTCATGGATGGTTTCGGAAAGCCTGTCTGTGTCTTTGACCAACCAGTTATGCTTCGTGCAAGGCCGGGTGATCCCGACGGTGTCCGCTTCCTGAAAAGCATCGGACCCGATCATGAAGGTCGGCACCTGGCCCGTCAGAACGACCATGGGGATTGAATCCATCAGCGCATCGGTAATGCCCGTCACCGCATTGGTCGCGCCTGGTCCGGAGGTGACCAGTACCACGCCAGGCTTGCCCGTCGACCGCGCATAGCCTTCGGCGGCATGGGTTGCACCCTGTTCGTGCCGCACCAGAATGTGACGAATGCCTTCCTGCTGAAAGATCTCATCGTAAATCGGTAGCACAGCACCACCGGGATAGCCGAACACGACGTCCACACCCTGATCCTTCAGGGCTTGAACCACCATCTTTGCTCCGGTCATTTGGCGTGCCATCGGTTTTCTCCATATCGCTGGCGTTTGGGCAATAAAAAACCCCCGGTCTTTCGGCGGGGGTGCATGGGGCCTGATCAGGGTGTCCGTTACCGGCCCATGCACCTAATCTCCACTAGAATTACCACGGTCTTCATCGACGATCTTCCTTAGTCAGTGTCGGCGACATTAGACCTGAGTGTTGGGGGCGTCAACCGCTGCTCTGGAGAAAATGTCGCAAAACGGATCAATTGCGGAATTTTCTTTCCAAGACCTACTTTCGAACTGATCCGTTCACATTTGCTGTGCATCAGTGCGCAGAACTATAACCAACCAGCCATTGCTGTGAATTTCTCTATGGGCGATGAAGGGTCATTGTGAACAGGAGAGTTCAGAAATGCGGTTTAGACATGTCCCTGACTTTACGATCTGTCGTGCGGCACTGCTAAGTTGTTTGCTGGTGATGGGCTTTTGGCTGAGCGCCCATCCTGTCAACGCGGCAGCACTGGCCATTTGCTGCTAAAGCGCCATGCCCGTCCCTTGGAGCACCCCATGTTCCAGAGCGTAGCGAGTTAGGCCCGCGGTCGAACTGATCCCCAACTTGCGTTTGATATTCTTGCGGTGGGTTTCTACCGTCCGCACACTGATGCCCAGCGCATTTGCCACTTCTTTGTTGGACAGGCCGCGCGCCAGTTGCAACAGGATGGTCTGCTCCCGACTGGTCAGCGCCTCCCGTTCCGGCGAACTGTCCGGAGCCAAAGACGCTTCCGCCCCGGTGCAAAGATACCGCTCCCCCGCCATGACCTTGTCTATCGCTTTTTTGATCGCGTCGGTCGGGACATCCTTCAAGACATATCCGCGCGCGCCATGGCTCAGGGCCGTAGAGATGTATTCCGCGCTGTCATGCATTGACAGGATCAGGATCTTGGTGTCGGGAGCCCGTTCCAGGATGATTTCGGTGGCGCTGAGACCGTTCACCTCGGGCATGTTGAGGTCCATCAAGATCACGTCCGGGGCCAGGGCCTCTACCCGATCAATAGCCTCCTGTCCGTTGGACAACGTGGCCACCACCGAAAGATCCGCGTAACTTTCCAGTATCGCTTCGATCCCTTCAGCGACCATTGGATGGTCGTCCACGATCATAACGCGGGTATTGCCGTTGCCGTCAGGTTGCATAGTGGCCATGATCTTCCTCCCCAACCGTACTATCGCTCGCTCGGTTCGCTGTCGACGGTGGAACGGCGGGGCTTGGTTCGTCAGGGGGCAGTAGTCTGCTGAGAGGCACATGAGCCTTTATCGTTGTGCCGTCACGGCTCGACCCGATGTCCAGTCTGCCTCCAACTTGTTCTATCCGCTCCTGCATATTCCTTAATCCGAGGCCGTTGGGCCGCCGGCTGGTCCCATCCATACCCTTGCCGTTATCTTCGATATGAAGTGTCGCCCCGCGATTGTGGCCCCAGACCTTAAGGTAGACCTGACTGGCCGCCGCATGGCGCTCGATATTGGTCAAGGCCTCCTGGGCGATGCGATAAAGCGCGATCTTAGCATCAGGTTCCAGACGATTGCGGAACACCACAGGGTCAAAACAGGTGACGATGCCCGTCCGTTTACTGAAGGTTTCGGCCAGCGTGTGAAGGGCCGGACCCAGGCCCAGATCATCCAGCACACCTGGGCGCAAATCGCGGGAAATGCGGCGCACTTCCTGGATACTGCCCGAGATGGAGTCGATGCCGCGATCCAGATTGGCCATGGCCCGATCGTCCCCGGCGGCCACCCGCTTGCGCGCGAGTTCCAGACTATAGCGAACACCGATCAACATCTGGCTGACACTGTCGTGGAGTTCCCTTGCGACACGACCCCGCTCCTCCTCCTGCGTGTCTATGATTCGGCTTGTCAGCGCCTTGAGCTTCGCATCCGCCGACCGGCGTTCCCGGATGTTCAGAAGCAAACCAGAGAAAAAGACCAGCAACAGGGCGCAGACGGTTATGAAGCCGATCCAGATAAAGGTACGCTCCACCCGTGCTTCGGTTTCGGCACGTACATTGGCCACGGTGGCGCGCACGTCATCGATAAAAATGCCTGTCCCGACGGCCCATCGCCAGTTTTGCAACCCTACCACGTAGGTCACCATTTGCGCTTGCTCGCCGGTAGAGGGCTTTTCCCACAAATATGTGTGATACCCGGCGCCAGAGCGGGCAATGCGGATCAATTCGTCAACCACCGGCACACCTTCCGGGTCTTGCAGCCCTGCCCAGTTGCGATTGATGAACCGGGTCTGCCTGGGGCTGACCAAATTGGTGCCGTCATAGTCGTACACAAAGAAGAAGCCGTCCTGGCCGTAGGTCATCGCCGAAAGCATTTGCATGACGCGGGTCTTGGCGGCCTGGTCATCTGGGTCTGCCCGCCCGTATATCGAAAAAAACGCGTTTCGGGCGAGGGTTAGGTAATTTTTTAGCTCCCGCTTTTTGGCCTCGATAAGCTGGAATTCCAGTTCCTTCACTTCGCGATCCGCCAGCTGCGCGGACTGAACCGCCACGACCACAGAGATCGACGCCACAGCAAAGATCAGAGGCACTGAAGCCAGCAGAAACAGCTTTTGGGCATAGCTCAGCGCAAGTCGGGGCATGGCGATCCTGTGGACGGTGCGGATGCACCATTGTCGAGAAAGTCTGCCAAATCGTCAAATAAAGAGGCGCGGCTACGCAGTCCTAGGTATTTTCATTTGTCTAGCTGGTTCTATGCTGCCTGCCACTTGCAACGATCCGCCCGTCGAAGCGGCGGGCAGTCTTACTGGGAGGATACCATATGGATCGTCGTTCTTTTCTTCGTGCAGGCGCTGTCGGCACGGCAGCCACGGCATTGGCAGCACCGGCAATCGCCGGAAGCCACGCCCGCACGCTGACCATGGTCACTTCGTGGCCCCGTGGCTTTGCTGTTCTTGATGACGCCGCCACCTACTTCAACGAAGCCGTCAATGCGATGTCGGGCGGCAGCCTGACCATCGAAAAGAAGGCTCCCGGTGAATTGGTTGGCGCCTTTGAAGTGTTTGACGCTGTGACCTCGGGTCAGGCAGATATCTACCACTCTGCCGACTACTACTTCATCGGCCAGCATCCGGGCTACGCATTCTTCACCGCAGTGCCCTTCGGCGCGACGGCGCAAGAGCTGACCAACTGGTACTACCATGATGGCGGTCAGGATCTGCACAACGAGTTGGGCCAGATCTTTGGTCTGCATTCCATGCAGTGCGGCAATTCCGGCTCGCAGTCCGGCGGCTGGTTCCGTGAAGAACTGTCGTCTGCCGCTGACCTGCAGGGCCTGCGCTTCCGGATGCCGGGCCTGGGTGGCCAGGTGCTGGGCAAGCTTGGCGCATCGGTTCAGAACATCCCTGGCGGTGAACTTTACCAGGCGCTGTCGTCTGGCGCACTGGATGGCCTGGAATGGGTTGGTCCGTTTGCGGATGAGCGCGCCGGTTTCCAGGAAGTTGCCAAGGTTTACTACACAGCCGGTTTCCACGAGCCTGGCTCCGGTTTGACCGCGGCTGTGAACCTAGACGTTTGGGAAAGCCTGGACGATGCTCAGAAGGCCATTCTGGACAATGCCGCCAAAGCAACAACGCATTGGCAGCTTGCCCAGACTTTGGCAAATAACGGCGCGGCCCTGTCCCGTCTGCAAGCCCAAGGCGTCAAGACTCTGCAATTCTCGGATGACATCTGGGATTCGTTTGGCACCGCGTCTGCCGAGGTTCTGGACGAGAATATGGGCGATGAACTGTTCGCGCAGATCCGGGGCAGCTTCGATGCCAGCCTTGCCAAGTCTTCCGACTGGATCCTGAAGTCAGACGGCGAGTTCGTCTCTCAACGCAACCGCGTTCTGGCCAGCCGGGGCTAAGACCCCAGGGGTGGTACGCGAGGGGTTTTCCGGCTGACAGTCAACATGTTAGCCGGGCCCGGCATCCTCCGGTCATGGCCGGGGGGTGCCTAACGAAGGTTTTCGGACGGGGGGATTGCCATGTGGACGCCGGTCTACGAATGGCTCGAAGGAATACAGAGCGCAGGTTGGCTGGCCTGGCTCCTTGGCAATATGCTGGAAGCGGTGGTCAATTTCGCCTGGACCATTTTGCACCCCGCGGCGTGGCTCAATTGGTCAGAGCCGCAGGCCGTCATGCGGGTGGTCTACTATGGCGGATCCGTCGAATTTTTCTTCTTTGTCCTCGTCGCGTTTCTGATCGTGACCATAATCGGGGCGCTCAACCGCCCGATGATGTGGTCGGTGGTCCGCGGCTTGGAATGGTTTGGCAATAATGTGGGCCGGATCGCCGCCTGGGCCGGTCTGGCGATGGTGTTGCAGCAGATCGTTATCGTGGTGATCCAGCGCATCTTCGCGCGGGCAACCATCAGCATCGGCGTGGGCGTCCCGCTCGAATTTGACATCAGTTGGTGGGCAGAAGAGCTGAAGCTCTATAATGCGATCATCGTCACCCTGTGCTGCGCCTACACGTTCGTTCAGGGCGGCCATGTGCGCGTGGACCTGGTCTATGCCGCCGTCAGCCACCGGGCGAAACGGGTGATTGATATGTTTGGCGCCATGTTCTTTATGGTGCCGGCCGCCGTGATGATCTGGATGTATTCCTGGTTCTTCATGTGGCGCCACCTGGTCACGCCAAAGGTCAGCGCTTCGGATACGGCACAGCGGTTGATCGAAGGCAAAAGCCGCGCCTTCCGCTGGAATGTTGAAACCATTGGTTTCAGCCCGAACGGTTTCAATGGCTACTTCCTGTTCAAGATCCTGCTGGTTGTCTTCACCGCCATGGTGTTCTTGCAGGCGGTCGCGTTCTTCTACCGGTCCTATCTGGAATGGGTCGAAGGGGAAGAAAGCGCCGGTAAACATCACGATCCAGACAAGCTGGGCGACGAAGAGGCCGAGCTTGCGGCCAGCATTCACTAGGGGACAGATGTATGCTTTTCGGTTTGGATGGGGTCGAAATTGGCCTGATCATTGTGTTCCTGGCCCTCTTTGGCGGGATCTTGTCAGGCTTTCCTGTGGCGTTCGCCATTGCTGGCTCGGCGGTCATTTCCTTCGGCATCATCGCCGCGCTCGACAGTTCTGGCCTGTTGATCCACCAGGCGATCGACAAAGGCAGTCAGGAATACCGAGACCTCTTGTCCCAAGGGATAAGGGCGGAAAACATATCGGTATTCCGATATCCCGACCTTCCCCGAAGTGAGACGCCTGTTTTCGTCGGCGGATGGGAACAGGCTCTGGACCGGAACGTTAGCTTCATCGTCAACCGTATCAACGAGCGCGTCCTGGCGGGCCAAAGTATCGAGACCCTGCTTGCTGTTTTGATGTTCGTCCTGATGGGCATCACCCTGGAACGGTCAAAGATCGCCAATGACCTTCTGACGACAATGGCCCGTGTCTTTGGCCCCCTGCCCGGCGGATTGGCGGTGTCAATCGTTGTCGTGGGGGCCTTCCTTGCGGCCTCGACCGGGATCGTCGGCGCAACCGTGGTTACCATGGGGCTACTGGCGCTACCGACGATGTTGCGCAACCACTATTCGCCAGAGCTTTCGACCGGGGTCATTGCCGCATCGGGGACGCTTGGTCAGATCATTCCGCCCTCCATCGTAATCGTGCTCTTGGGCACGCTGGCGGGTGACCTTTATTCCGCGGCTCAGGAAAAGCGCGCAACCAGCGTAGGCTGTACAGATGCTTTGACCTATCTGGGCGAACCTGCGGTGGTTTCGGTCGGCACCCTGTTCCAAGCCGCACTTTTGCCCGGGATCCTGTTGGCCGGACTTTATGCAGGATACGCGTTGGTCTTCGCCATTCTGAACCCGGAACATGCGCCGCCGGTCGCGATGGGCGACAAGGGCGGCACCCCTGTGACGCGGGAAGAAGCTCTGACCTGGTATCTGGCTGCGCCCGCCGTCTTGGTGGGGGCTGTTATCCTGGCCAGTGCGGCTGGCCTGATCGGGTCGCAAGATGTGAGGGTCGACAGCTTCTCGGAAGGGACCGAAGCGGCCAGCCTGCGCACCAATGTGTCGCCCGACTGCCAGGCCGCCATGATAGAGTTGCACGGACAGGAAGCCTGGGATGAAGCCGTGGCCGAACAGGAGGCCATCAATGCCGCCGGTGGGGTCCAGCAATCCCGCGCCCTGACCGAAGAAGAACGGACCGAACGCCTGGCCCAGAACGTAGCTGGCGCGGCCCCCATTGGATCTGGCTTGGCCATGGGGCTTCTTCTGCTGGCGCTCTGGATGACCACCGGGCGCGGCTGTGCTCCTTTGGCGGAAAGACAGCCCTTTTACATTGGCATGGCCGGGATTGCGCTGGCGCTCGTCCTGGATGCGGCGGTGCTCAGTCCGCTCGCAACACCCGGCTTCAGAACATTGGTCTTGGCCATCCCTCTCGCGATGGCGATTTACGGATGCGTCGACGCCGCGCGCTACCTCAGCGGCAACGAGCTTTTGCGCGTTGTCTTCCCGCCGCTGGTTCTGATCGTGGCGGTGCTGGGTTCGATCCTTGGCGGTATCACCAATCCGACCCCGGCTGCGGCCCTTGGCGCGGGCGGTGCGATCCTCCTGGCAGCCTTCCGCAAGCTGCAGGATCAAGGCGGCTCCGGTCGGGTCATCCTGTTTTCGACCTATGCCCTGATCATCATGATCCTGGTCGGCGTCAATTTCGACCTGCGGGTCGGTCAGCCCGGCGCCGGGTTCCAAAGCTGGGCGGCCTTCTTCGTGGCCCAGGCGGCATATATCTACGTGATCTACGGGCTGATCTACGCCTGCTGGGTCCTGCTCCGGTCCGGGGTCTTACCGCCGGTGGTCCGCGAAACGGCCAAAGTGACATCGATGGTCTTCACGATCCTGATCGGATCACAGTTGCTGAACCTCGTGGTCATATCCTTCGGCGGCGAACACTACATCCAGGATTTCCTGCGCAGCTATGACAGCGAATTCACGGTCTTCCTGATCGTGATGCTGGTGCTGTTCGTCCTGGGCTTCGTGCTGGATTTCCTAGAGATCATCTACATCGTGATCCCAATCGTTGGCCCGGTGATCTATGGCGGCACGATGGACCCGAAATGGGTGACGATCATGATCGCCGTAAACCTTCAGACCAGCTTTCTGACACCGCCCTTCGGATTTGCGCTGTTCTACTTGAGGGGTGTCGCTCCGCCCGAGGTCACAACCGCCCATATCTACCGTGGCATCGTGCCCTTTGTGATCATCCAGGTCGTGGGACTGGCGTTGCTGTGGCTGTTCCCCTCGATCGTGACGATCGTTCCGAGTTTGATCCCGAATTGAGGCGAAACCGAGAGCATTACTGCTCTCGGTCTCTCTGA
>JBCBGY010000179.1:0-9016 GCA_038526275.1 Pseudomonadota bacterium
CGGGCTATCTGGGCTCCATCGGATTCGGTCTGCCCGCCGCGATGGGCGCCTGGGCGGCGACCCGCGATTTCGAGGCCTTCAAGGGGCGCAAGGTGATTTCGATCTCCGGCGATGGCGGCTTCGGCCAATATCCGATGGAACTGACGACCGCCGTGAAACACAATATGGATATCACGCACCTGCTTTTGCATAACGGCGAGCTTGGAAAAATTTCGAAAGAACAGCGCGCGGGCGAATGGCCGGTCTGGGAAACGGGCCTGCATAATCCCTCTTTTGCAGCTTTTGCCAAAATTTGCGGCGCTCACGGCCAGAAGGTCGTAAATGCGGAAGATATTGAGCCGATACTGGCCAAAGCCTTGGAAATCGAAGGACCTGCGCTGGTGGAGTTCATGACTGATCCGGAACTGGTTTAATCCGCCTGCCAATCCTGCCGTCGCCTCTGCACATTTTTTGACCGCACACGGACCCGTGCTGAATTTTTGGGCCAAAGCTGTTGCATGCTTGGGGCGACCGGGGTTTAGTCCCGTACCAAGATGGGCCGCAGAGCCATGGTCAGACGGGGACCCTTTTGGGAAATCATGTAAACGGCGACGCGTTCGTCGAGTTCGATCGAGTGCAGAAGAGTTACGACGGCGAAACGCTCGTCGTCAAAGATCTCAACCTTTCCATGCCGAAGGGCGAATTTCTGACGATGCTTGGCCCGTCAGGGTCTGGCAAAACGACCTGCTTGATGATGCTGGCGGGGTTTGAAACCGCCACCCATGGAGAAATCCGCCTTGACGGGTTGGAAATCAACAACATCCCGCCGCACAAACGCGGCATCGGCATGGTGTTCCAGAATTACGCGCTGTTTCCGCATATGAGCGTGGCCGAAAACCTGGCCTTCCCCTTGGAAGTCCGAAAAATCGGCAAGTCGGACCGCGAGGCCAAGGTCAAGCGGGCGCTCAACATGGTGCAGATGGACGAATTTGGCAGCCGTCGTCCTGCACAACTGTCTGGCGGACAGCAGCAGCGCGTCGCCTTGGCCCGCGCGCTGGTGTTTGACCCGACCCTGGTGCTGATGGACGAACCGCTGGGGGCGCTCGACAAGCAACTGCGGGAACATATGCAGTATGAGATCAAGCACCTGCATGAAAATCTAGGTATCACAGTTGTTTACGTCACCCACGATCAGTCAGAGGCGCTGACAATGTCGGATCGTGTGGCCGTGTTCAATGATGGTGTGATCCAGCAGCTCGCCCCACCGGACGATTTGTATGAGCGGCCCGAAAACAGCTTCGTGGCGCAGTTCATTGGCGAGAACAACAAACTGCCGGGTACAGTGCGCGGACGATCGGGCGACCATGTCCATGTGGAGTTCGAAGATGGAAAGACCTGCCAGGCGTTGGCGGTCAGCCCGGTGGCTGATGGAGAACAGACACTGGTCTCGATCCGCCCGGAACGTGTGGAAGTGGGCCATGACGGGCTGACCAACGTAACGGAAGGCCAGGTATTGGAACTGATCTATCTGGGTGATCACATCCGGTGCCGGATGGATGTGCACGGCAATGACCAGTTTATCGTGAAACTGCCGAACGGGGCCAGCAAGGTCCCATTGTCGGTTGGACAAACGGCACCTGTCGGCTGGCTGCCGGAAGATGCTCGGGCACTGGACCCGATCTGAGAAACCGGACCTGACGGAGGTCAGTGTTCGGAGACAACCAAGGGGAGAAACAAACATGAACAAGACACTGCTGTTGACGACAGCTTTGGTGGTCGCAGGTTCGGCAAGCTTTGCTGCAGACCTGACCGTCATGAGCTGGGGCGGCGCTTACGGCAAGAGCCAGGTTGAGGCTTATAACAAGCCGTTCGCGGAAGAGACCGGCAAGGAAATCGTAATGGTCGACGCCGACAACCCGGCGACCCCGATCAAGGCACAGGTGGAAGCTGGAAACGTGACCATAGATGTGGCCGACGTGGAATATTCCGACGCTATCCGGCTATGCGATGAAGGTCTGCTGGAAGAGATCGATACATCCGCCTTGCCAGCCGCCCCAGACGGCACCGCCGCTGCTGACGATTTTATCGATGGCGCCCTGACCGATTGTGCGGTGGCCAACATCGTTTGGTCGACCGTCTATGCTTATAACACCGCGAATGTCGAAGGCACGCCAGCAACGATGGCTGACTTCTTCGATCTGGAAACGTTCCCGGGAAAACGTGGCCTGCGCAAAGCGGCCAAGGCCAATCTTGAGATGGCCCTGATCGCCGACGGTGTACCGGCAGAAGAGGTGTACGACCTGTTAGAGACCGATGCCGGTGTGGACCAAGCTTTTGCCAAACTCGACACGATCAAGGACAGCATCGTTTGGTGGGAAGCCGGCGCTCAGCCGCCTCAGCTGCTGGCTGATGGTGAAGTTGCGATGTCGACAGCCTATAATGGCCGGATCTTCAATGCCGCAGTGGGCGAAGGCCAACCGTTCGAGATCGTCTGGGACGGCCAGATCCTCGACTTTGACCTGTTCGTGGTGCCGAAGGGCGCGCCGAACAAGGACTTTGCGATCGAATACATCAAATTCGCCACCGATACCCAGCGCCTGGCCGATCAGGCCAAATGGATCAGCTACGGCCCGGCCCGGAAATCTTCGGGCGAACTGGTCGGTCTGTTCCAGGACGGCAAGACCGAAATGGCCCCCCATATGCCAACAGCCGAGGCCAACCTGTCCAACGCTTTGGTCAATAACTTCGAATTCTGGGCCGACCGCGACACAGAGCTGAGCGAGCGCTTCAACGCCTGGCTCGCCCAGTAATCCAAAGGCCGCCCCGTAAACGGGGCGACACGACCACACTCGGCCCCGTCAGCGGGGCCGAGGCCGCCCAGTCCAACAGTGGGGAAGCATGGCCGACGCCACCGCTAATTTTGATCTAGGAGCGGCAACCCCGCTTCAAACGGCCGATGGCCAGCCCCTGAAAGCCGCGTTGAAGGCAGCGCAAGCCCGGGCGAAACGGCGGGCCTTTTATCTGGTTGCTCCGCTCCTGGCGTTTGTCCTGATCACCTTTATCGTGCCGATCGGGCAAATGCTGCACCAGTCCGTTTACAACGCGGACTTCACCATCAATGTGGATAAGGGCACGAAGGCAGAAACGCCGATCATGGTGAACCTTCAAGCCTGGTTTGAGCAAACCGGACCAAACACCCCGCCGGATGAAGCAGCATTTGCCGCATTGGTCCAGGATCTGGCGCACCTGAAAGAGTTGCGTGGGCAAGGCGAAGTCGGCACGCGCATCAACTATGACGTGCCCGGGACACGGTCACTTTTCACCAAAACAGCCCGACGGTCGGATCGGCTGGAGGCGCCTTTCATGGAGGCGGTCCTCGACATCGATGAGGACTGGGCGGACCCGCAGCTGTGGCAGGCGATGCGCACCGCATCCTCGCCCTATACTTTGAGCTTCTACCTTGCAGCGCTCGACATGACCCGGTCGGAGACCGGGGAGATCGTGGCAGTGCCGGAAAACCGCCAGATCCGGGTGAAACTCTTTTCCCGCACATTGACCCTATCGGTGATCATCACTGTACTCTGCTTCCTTCTGGCCTTTCCGATTGCCCATCTTTTGGCCACCCTGCCGCTGCGATACTCAAACCTTCTGATGATCCTGGTCTTGCTCCCTTTCTGGACCTCGCTTCTGGTGCGAACAACCAGTTGGATTGTCCTGCTGCAAAGCCAAGGCGTTCTGAACGACACGATGGTCTCGCTTGGTATCCTGGGCGAAGATGGGCGTATCCAGATGATTTACAACGAAATGGGCACGGTCATCGCAATGACCCATATCCTGCTGCCTTTCATGGTTCTGCCGCTCTTTTCGGTTATGCGCACGATCAACCCGTCTTACGTACGCGCCGCTCGTTCTCTCGGCGCGACGAGTTGGACGGCGTTCCGGCGGATCTACCTGCCGCAATGTGTGCCCGGGATCGGTGCTGGTGCCCTGCTCGTCTTCATTCTGGCGGTCGGCTACTACATTACCCCGGCGCTCGTCGGCGGCGCAAAAGGCACGCTGATTTCAAACGAAATCGCATTCCACATGACAGACAGTCTGAACTGGTCGCTCGCCGCAGCGTTGGCCACGCTTCTCCTCGGAGGAGTATTGGCGCTCTACTGGCTGTACGACCGGCTCGTCGGCATTGACAACTTGAAACTCGGATGACGAACCAGCCCTTTCTTATTGGCGACAATATCCTGGGAGGTCCGGAGGGCTAGCCCTCCGGCCGCTATCAAAAGGCACACCCGCATGGCCCTTCCAAAACACGCCTCGACCCTGGAGAAGATCTGGCACTACACCTACCTGGTGATCTGCGGATTTGTTTTCTTCTTCCTGATTGCGCCGATCCTGATCGTCATCCCGCTCAGCTTCAATGCCGAGCCCTACTTCACCTTCACCGAGAAGATGCTGACTCTGAATCCAGACGGCTATTCAACCCGCTGGTACGACCTTCTACTGACGTTCGGAATGCAGAACCCTGACGCTGTCCGCGACGGGGACTGGTGGTCTGATGCCTGGGCCAATGCGGCCTGGATCAAAGCTGCCAAAAACTCGGCCATCATCGGTTTTTTCGCCACGATCCTCGCAACGGTTCTGGGCACCTTGGCGGCGCTCGGCCTCAGCCGACCCGAAATGCCCTATCGCCGGACGATCATGGCCATTTTGATCTCCCCCATGATCGTGCCCATCATCATCGTCGCCACGGGGATGTTCTTTTTCTACTCGCAGGTCGGATTGGCCAATTCATATGTCGGCGTGATCATGGCCCATGCCACGTTGGGCATCCCCTTTGTCATCATTACGGTCACAGCGACCTTGGTTGGATTTGACCATTCCCTGACCCGCGCCGCCGCCAACCTAGGAGCTTCGCCCACCACAACCTTCTTCCGGATCATCATGCCCCTGATTTTGCCCGGCGTGATTTCCGGAGCACTCTTTGCCTTCGTCAGTTCCTTCGATGAAGTCGTCGTCGTACTGTTCATCGCTGATTTTGACCAACAGACAATCCCGCGACAAATGTGGAACGGCATCCGCGAACAAATCAGCCCGGCCATCCTGTCGGTAGCCACCATTCTGGTGGCATTCTCTATCGCGCTTCTTACCACGGTGGAATTGCTCCGCCGACGTTCCGAACGCTTGCGGGGCCTTACACCGGGATAACGGATTTCCCTTGAAATGGGGGAAACTTGGCACGATGTTCTACTATGCGTTGGCTAGTTGGAGCGCTGTAATGCCGTACCCCATAGATATGGCCGTTCATCCCGCCGTGACCGGATTTTTCGACGGCGCCACCAATACGATCAGCTACGTGGTGCAAGAGCCCGACGGTTCGGCCTGCGCTGTAATCGATGCGGTCATGGACATTGACTATGCCGCCGGACGGATCACCCATGACAGCGCTGACAAACTGATCGCTCACATCTCCGAACATAATCTATCGCTCGAATGGATCATCGAAACACATGTCCATGCGGATCACTTGTCCGCCGCGCCTTACCTGCAGCAGCAGCTTGGCGGAAAAATCGGCATTGGGGCCAAGATCATCGAGGTCCAGGAAACGTTCGGGAAAGTCTTTAACGAAGGCACTGAATTTCAACGCGACGGGTCGCAGTTCGATGCGCTCTTTCAGGATGGCGACACATATCAAGTCGGCGCGATGAACTGCTTTGCCATGCACACACCGGGTCATACGCCCGCCTGCATGGTCCATGTCATGGGTGACGCTGCCTTTGCGGGCGATACGCTGTTCATGCCCGATGGAGGATCAGCGCGCTGCGATTTTCCCGGCGGCTCCGCCGAAGAGCTCTATGACAGTATCCAGAAGGTCCTCGCGCTGCCCGATGCGACCCGGCTCTTCATCTGCCACGATTACGGCCCTGGTGGACGTGCGATCAGCTGGGAAACCACTGTTGGTGAGCAAAAGGCTGCAAACATCCATGTCGGCGGCAGCAAGAGCAAAGAAGAATTCGTCAAATTCCGAACCGAACGCGATGCCCAACTCTCGATGCCAAAGCTCATTATCCCATCGTTGCAAGTGAACATGCGCGCAGGCGAGGTGCCCAAGGACCCGAGCGGCAATCCGATGCTAAAGGTCCCGGTCAACGGCCTTTAAGCCACTCAGAGACACCTAACGCCTTTAAATCTTAGAGGTTCAGCCACTTAAGCTGCCTTATCGACCTTCACGCGGCTGTCACGATCGCCGCCAATTGGTCGAAATGGTCGAACGCATGGGCGTGGCACAAATCCTCGACCGGCACTTTCCGATACCCTTCTGTGAAGAGCGCGAATGGTACGTCGGCGCGCTGGGCGGTCTCGGCATCCACCTCGCTGTCTCCGACATACAGCACCTTACCACCGCCCAGCCCCTCAATCGCGTGACGCAATGGGGCCGGATCGGGCTTCCGGACAGGCAGGCTATCTCCCCCAACAACCACAGAAAAGAACTGGTCCAGCTTAAGATGGGCCAAGACCTTTCTTGTTGGCGCAATGGGTTTGTTCGTACAGATCGCCATGGGATGGCCCGCTGCGGCCAAACGTTCCAATGCCGTCAGCACGCCGGGATAAAGCTCAGTCAAAGATACGGCACTCTCATACCGCGCCAGAAACGCCTGCAAAATTGGTTCCTGTAGGTCCGCGTTGAGGCCCCGAAGCGCGCGAGCCCGCTCCACGAAAACGGTCGCGCCATGGCCCACACAGCCCCGTGTTTCAGTCATGGACAGCGGAGTCACGCCATGTACCGCAAGGGCGGCATTGGCAGCTGCAGCAATATCTGGCACCGAATCGATCAGCGTGCCGTCCAGGTCAAAAATGACGGGGCGCGTCACCCGCACGCAGCCCGGATCTTGGTCATGTTCAGCCCATACGGCTCTGGGGCATCCACCGACCCACCGCGAAACACCGCTGACCCCGCAACCAGCACATCGGCACCGGCCTGTGCCACCAGCGGCGCGGTGTTCGGATCCACACCTCCGTCGATCTCAATGTGGATAGGACGGTCGCCAATGGCCTCACGCAACGCCTGGACCTTATCGATCTGCGAATGGATGAATTTCTGCCCGCCAAACCCGGGATTGACCGTCATCACACAAACCAGATCAACCATATCGAGCAGCCCCAAGGCGGCGTCCGCCGGTGTTCCGGGGTTCAAAGCCAAGCCAGGACGCATCCCCGCCGCCCGGATCGCTTGAAGAGTTCGGTGGATGTGGGGGCCTGCCTCCACATGCGCCGTCAGGATGTCTGCACCAGCTTCCGCGTAGGCCTCGATGAAGGGATCAACGGGCGCAATCATCAGATGCACATCCATGACCGTCTTGATGTGCGGGCGCAACGCGGCGCACATGGGCGGCCCGAACGTGAGGTTCGGTACAAAGTGTCCGTCCATCACGTCAATATGGATCCAATCGGCCCCCTGCTCTTCCACCGCACGGCATTCAGCGCCGAAATTGGCAAAATCCGCGGCCAGAATCGATGGCGCAATCTTGATAGAGCGGTCAAAATCCATGGCTCTTCCTCGCAACAATTTAGGCCACGCCATAACGTCCCATCCGCCACAACCGCAAGGCTCAACGACAAAGGGGGCCCTATGGCCCCCCCTCGCGCCCGCAGGGCGCGTATCCACGGCCCTGAAGGGCGGCGGGCCAACGGCCCTGCCGCCCTTCAGGGCACCCCTACGCCCAACGCTTTTGCCAAAAAGGCAAAAGGGGCGGGAGCGCACCCGCTTTCTATTTCTGAGCGATCCGTCCGTCCGTATAGGGCGCGTAAGGACCGTTCTCTGCCAGATAGTCGGCAACGACCGCCTCCAGGCCCGGGCCAAAATCGTAGGCATTCAGGCCCGAAGTCGAGAAAACAGAATAGCCATCCCCACCGCTACGCATGTAGTTGTTCGATACAACACCATACACGGCTTCAGGATCGATCGGCGCAAAACTGTCGCCATCAGCCACCATCACTTCCACAATTCGGGACCCCGGCTCCGCTGCAGCGTCCCAAACATACTTCATCCCGGCAACTTGCGGGAATCGACCAGCCCCTTCTTCCACCTGGCTGACACCATTTTCCAAGGCTGCGACAATGTCAGAGCCTTTCAACTGAAAGGTGGCCAGAGTGTTCTGGAAGGGCAGTACCGTCAGTACCTCGCCCATGGTGATCTCGCCCGCATCAATCGAAGCGCGCAAACCGCCGCCATTCTGAATGGCGATTGTCACGCCCTGATCCGCAACCCGGTCGAGCATCGCATCCGCCACCAGATTGCCCATCGGGCATTCCATGGCGCGGCATACTTCACGGCTCCCTTCGATGGCTTCGGCAGCCTCAGAAACGACCTCGGATTTGAGTTCTTCAATCGGGCCAGCCAGTTCTGCCACACGGGCGGCGATGGCTTCATCGGGTGTGACAGATGCATCCAACAGGATCGCATCGCCTTCTGCGGCCGTCACGACACCATCATCGCTAAAGGTCAGTTTCAAATGGCCCACATATTTCGAATAGGCATAGGCCTGCACCACCGGCACCTGCAGATTGCCCTGCTCCACCATGGTCGGATAGGGGCCTGCAGCCTCGTCATCGCTGGACGACAGATAGGTGTGAGAATGCCCGCCCACAACAGCGTCCAATCCAGCTACGGCCCCAGCAATTTCAACATCCTTGGGCAGGCCGACATGAGTCAGCGCGATAATCTTGTTCACACCCTCGCCTTCCAGCGCGACAACATCAGCGCTCAGGCTCTCGATCTCGTCCTGAAACACAACATTGGGGCCAGGGCTCGAGGTTTCATCCGTATTGGTCGCCAAAGCGGAAATGATGCCGATCTTTTCGCCGCCCACATCCAGCACTACGTGGTTTTCGACTTGATCTTTCAGCTCCGTCGAACTGCTAAGATCGAGATTGCCCGAAATGACTGGGAAATCGACCGTATCGATGAAGCTGCGCAGCGCCGCCGGACCATCGTCGAATTCGTGATTGCCGACCGCCATGGCGTCAAAGCCAATCGCGTTCA
>JBCBGY010000180.1:0-8997 GCA_038526275.1 Pseudomonadota bacterium
GCACAACTCTTCCGCAGTGGCCTTGGCGTCCGTCACGGTGATGTTGGCATGTTCAAGTTCGACGGTGCTCATTTGGAGCCTCCTTTCCCTTTTGATTTCTAGACAAACGAACGTGTAATTCCTAAACCCAACTTTAGGTCAAGCTATTTTTTCGGAGGAACAACCATGGCGTCGGAACTGAGCATTGGGGCGGTGGCCAAACGCACGGGGCTCGCGGTTTCGGCCATCCGGTATTACGAAGCCCAAGGGCTGATCATGTCGAACCGGAATGCCGGCGGGCAAAGACGATTTGAACGGTCCGTCATCCGCCGGTTGGCCTTCATCCAGATTTCTCAGCAGTTTGGATTTACCCTGGACCAGATCCGCGGGGAGTTGGAGGCGCTGCCCGCAAGTCGGACGCCGACGGCGGAAGATTGGGCCCAGATCGGCACAGGTATGCGGGCAGAATTGGACCGGCAGATCGAGACCCTGACCAAATTGCGGGACAATCTGGATGGATGCATCGGCTGTGGTTGCCTGTCGTTGGACAAATGCGCGCTTTACAATCCGGCAGACCAAGCGGCGGAACGCGGCGCAGGCCCGAGATATCTGGTTGGGGACAAGCCGCCTCGTACGGCGGCACGGTCCTAGCGGTTGGAGGTTGCTTCTTGGTCCTGAAAGCCGCGGGCGAGGGCTGCGACGCCGGTCCGGGCAACTTCCTGCAAGCCCAAGGGGCGCATGAGTTCGGCAAAGGCGTCGATCTTTTCGGGCGTGCCGGTGACTTCAAACACAAAGCTGCCCAACGTGCTGTCAACAACATTGGCCCGGAAGATCTCGGCCAAACGCAGGGACTCGATCCGCTTATCTCCGGCGGCCGCCACCTTGAAGAGCGCCAGTTCGCGTTCCACCGAGGCGCCTTCGACGGTCAGGTCATGCACCTCGTAGACGGGCACCAAACGGGCCAACTGCGCTTTGATCTGTTCGATCACCTGCGGTGTTCCGGTCGTGACAATTGTAATACGCGACCGGTGGCCCTCATGGTCGATCTCCGCCACGGTCAGGCTTTCGATATTGTAACCCCGCCCCGAGAAGAGGCCGATCACCCGCGCAAGTACCCCCGCTTCGTTATCGACGACCACGGCCAGCGTATGCGTCTCCATCACCTCGGCATTCGGGTCGCGTAGATCGTAAGCGGAATGTTTCGAAGAGCCCTTGCGGATTTTCAAAGCGGCCATGGCGGTGCATCATCCAGTTCTTTCGGTGACGGGCAGTTGCAACAATTCGGCGGCTCTTGTCCAGCCGCGACGGGGTAAATGTTTCAGTTTTGCCCGCTTCGATCACGGAAATCCCGGCTTGCGCTCGCGGAAGGTCACAGGATCGTAGCTGCTCTATCCCAAGCCCCGGTTCATCTCCTAGATCAACGGCATACCGCTGTATTCAGTGAGATACGAACAGGAGTTGAGCCAATGACGATGACTGCTAATGCCCCCGCCGGCACCATACGCTTTCCGCGCGATATTCTGACCATCGTGACCACCGTCCTGATGGCTGGTGCGTTTTCGACGATCGCCTTTGATTTCTTTGGAAAAAGCCTGAGCCCGATGCTGGGTTTTGGTGGTCTTGCGCCGGTGCCGCTGGCCAATGGTGTGATCAAGACGATCTTCGGTGCGGGCTACACGCCGGGTGCCCATGCCCTGCACTATTTCGCTGGGATGATTGCTTATCCGGCGGGTTGGGTTCTGATTGCTGAACCTCTGCGCCGCCACTTTGCCCCGCAGGTCCACTGGTTCATCGCTGCAACGGTCTACGGCGTCGCGTTGTGGGTTTGGGCGTTGTATTTCATGGCCCATCTGGTTGCCGGCAATGCACCTTTCCTGGGTTGGGCCACAATCACTTGGGTTGCTCTGGTCGGCCATGTCTTGTTTGCCTGGGTCACGGCCACAGTGGCAACCTTGCGCAGCAACGGCTGATCCCGGGACCAAGCTTAGTTTCAAAGGATGGAGGGCGGACATTGTTCCGCCTTTTTCTCACGACGCTTAGATGGCGCCCAAAAGAGTGCTCCGCGGACGAAGTGCCACTTTGCTCTTATTTGGCCGGCTGGCTGTCCGGCAGGGCAATGCGCGCCACCTGCTCGGCAATCGGATCCACAGACAGCGGATGGGTCTCGCTGGAGTGATCTTCTGGATTGCCAAGCGGGATCCAATTGCCACCCTTGTATATCTCAACGGCGTCGAACCCGGCCTTGTAGCCCATCTTTGCGCTGCCAGGCACCCAGTACCCCAAATACACATAGGGTAGATTGGCCAAGCGGGCGATTTCGATATGATCAAGGATCACATATGTTCCGACGGAGCGGGGCGCGAGGTTGGGCTCATAAAACGAGTAGACCATCGACAGACCATCATCGAGCACATCCGTCAGGCAAACAGCCGCCAATTTAGGAGATGTACCATCATCCGGGCGGGTTTCGTCGGTCGAGTCATGCTTATATTCGATGACCCGCGAGCGAACCGGCGTTTCTTCGATCATTGCCGCAAACTCGAATATATCCATGTCCGCCATGCCGCCATCGGCGTGCCGACTGTCGAGGTAGCGGCGGAACAGATGATACTGCTCTTCCGTCGCCCAAGGCGATGTCGCCTCCCGGCGTAAACTCGTATTGCGCTTGATCGTCTTACGTTGACTGCGAGACGGTTTGAAGTCTGCCACCCGGATGCGGGCGGACAAGCAGGCGTTGCAATCGGCGCAAGATGGCCGATACAGCACATTCTGCGACCGCCGGAACCCTTGCTTCGACAAAGTGTCGTTCAGTCGTTCCGCGTAATCACCCTGCAATGCGGTAAACAACTTCCGCTCCATCCGGCCATCAAGATAAGGGCAGGACTGAGGAGCAGTTACATAGAACTGTGGGGCGATCGGAAGAGTGTGGCGCATCAATTTTCACTTGCAAGATGCGACGACGGTAGCAGGGCTCGTTCCACTCGCCAAGCCCCGCGTTCGGGCTAATTCTACAGGCGTGATCAGAGGGCGGCGCTGTTGTTTATGGCCACTGTCCCCAACATCAAATCGCCCAGGCTTTGTCCGCGTTCAGTCAACAGCATCGTGAAGATCGAAATAATCTGCGGCACCACCAACGACATAGAAAAACTGTAGATCAGGGTATGCATAAAAGCTTCACCGCTGGTTAACGGTCGCCCAGAATGACCACGAAAAGAAATGGCCATTACGCGCATACCCCATGTGGCCGACCGTTGGCTCAGCGTGATCCAGCGATAGAGAAATCCCAGGATCAGCCACAATGCGGGAAGAAAGAAAAGGGCCAGAAATGCGGTGAACGGCAGTACGGCAAGGGTCAAAAGCGCGATCAATATAGCGTCTATGATCCAGGCGAAGGCACGTTTTGCCGGCACATCGGCGTAAAATTCTGCCTGCAATTGCGGATCGGGAAGGTGAGGGTTCACATTTACCATACCAACCATTTGGCCTTCCTTGCGATGTTTTACCAGCTTTGTGAGGACATATCGGTTTCAACCCCTTGCCAGGGCAGATGAAATGATTCGCGCGCAATCCGCAGCCTGCTCCTGCAATTGTTGGGCTAGCTCGGCCAGGGACGCTGCACCAGTTGCCCGCAACACCATCATTGTGCCGCCTTGCCCGAGGGTTTCTTCGGATATGGTACCATCAACCACCAGGCGTCCGGCACTCATGACCGCCCGGCAAAGACGGTCCATCCGCGAGAGCGTGTCATGGTCATAGTCCGCCACGTAGGAACGGGCTTTGGCCAGTTGGTCGTCCGGGCTGCGGGCGCTTGGATCCCCGGCCAGCAATGTTGCGGCTTGCGCAAATAGAGCAATGTCTTGCGCGTGACCGGGGCCTCTTTTGGTCTCTAGCGGGCCTGATCCATCTGGCTGCTGTGCGAGCCGGGCCCGCATATCGGCAAGATCGGCAAGGACCTTTGCGCGGTGCCGGGGCGCCGTCAGGATCTCTGCGCGGGCCACGGCCACGTCCTGCTGAACGCCCGCCTCACCGGCTACGGGTCGGGCCCGGGTCAACGCCAGATGTTCCCATGTCCACGCTTCCTCCGCGTGATAGCGCCGGAAGGATGAAAGGGAGGTGGCGACCGGACCTTGCCGGCCCGATGGCCGCAAGCGCGTGTCCACATCGTACAGCTTGCCTTCCGCCGTGGGGGCCGAAATGGCTGTGACCAGCGCCTGGGTCAAACGGGCATAGTAGGGCCGCGCGGCGAGCGGACGAGGGCCTTCCGAATAATCATCGCCGTCGGCATCATAGATGATGATCAGGTCGAGATCAGAATGGGCGTTCAGCCAGCCCGCACCCAGAGAGCCCATTGCAAGCACCATGGCGCCGCGTCCGGGCGGCGGCCCATGCTTTTCGGCCAGACTGGCTGTGACCCGAGGATAGAGCGCGGCCAGCACGGCCTCGGCCAGACCTGCATATTGCCGCCCGGCTGTTTCGGCGTCGGTCAGGCCGCGCAAATGGTGAACACCCACCCGGAAGTGCCATTCCTTGGCCCAGCGGCGCACCGCATCGAGTTGCCGTTCGTAGTCCGCTGCAGCGTCAAGAACATTATCCAGATCTTGGATCAACACAGGCACAGAGGGCCAAGGCGTGAAAAAATCGCCCCCAATGACAGCATCCAGCACACCGGAATTTCGGGACAGATAACGCGCCAGAGGGGGTGCGGTCGCAGCGATGTCCACGATCAGCGCTCGGAGTTGGGGATTTGCCTCAAACAGTGAAAAGATCTGTACGCCAGCAGGCAGACCAGACAGAAACCCGTCGAAAGCGATGAGGGCCTCTTCCGGTTTGGCGGCTTTTCCGAGGCGGTGCAGTAGATCCGGCTTGAGCCGCTCGAAGATTTCAACCGCGCGGGGAGATCGTAGCGCGGGATAGCGCGCCCAGCCTTTGACAATTGCCGGATCATCGGTATCGCCATCCGGTTTGCCCGGTTCACCTGGACTGAAGAACTGCTCCGCAAAGGCGGCGACCCGGTCAACGCGCGCGCGCAGGTCTTGACGAAGCACGTTGGCGTCGCCTTCACCCATGAAACAGGCGATCCGCTCAAAGCCTTCGTCGGTTCGTGGCAGCAAATGCGTTTGCGCGTCGGCGACCATTTGCAACCGGTGTTCCAAAGTCCGGTGCGAGGTGTAATCGGCAGCCAGCGTCTCTGCCACATCCGTCCCGATCCAGTTGCGCCGGGCCAAACTGTGTAGCGCGTTGACCGTTCCCGGATCCCGAAGTTGAGGATCCCGCCCCCCGGCAATCAGTTGCCGGGTTTGCGTAAAGAACTCGATCTCACGGATCCCGCCGCGCCCGAGTTTGAGATCGCGGCCCAAAAGTCGGTCGCCATGCAACCCTTTATGCGCCTTGATCGCCTTGCGCATGTCGTGTGCATCCTGAATGGCCGCGAAGTCCAGATGTCGCCGCCAGACAAATGGGATGAGACGATCCAGAAAAGCTTTGCCGCCCGCAATGTCTCCGGCACAGGCCCGGGCCTTGATGAAGGCGGCGCGTTCCCACGTACGGCCAACGCTTTCATAATAGGTTTCGGCAACATCCATCGCGACACAAACAGGCGTCACCGCCGCATCGGGCCGCAATCGCAGGTCCGTGCGAAAGACGTAACCATCGGCGGTCACATCGCTGAGGATGGTGCACATCCGGCGCGTGGCGCGCACGAAGGCCGCGCGGGCTTCGGCCACATCAGCACGGTCGAAGCGGTTGCTGTCGAATAGCGCAATCAAGTCAATGTCGGATGAATAATTAAGCTCGTGCGCCCCTAATTTGCCCATTGCCAGGATTGTGACACCTGCCGTGTCGTGCAGATCATCAGGTCCGTGACCTGGAACTTTGCCTCGGGCGAGCTCGGGCAGAAGCGCTGAGCGCAGTGCGCAATCGATGGTGCGGTCCGCAAAATGGCTGAGTGCGCGGGTTACTTCCCCCAGAGACCAAATTCCAGCGAGATCACAAAGGGCGACCCATAGGGACAAGCGCCCCTTTAACAGCCGTAGGTTACGGGGCGGATCACTGCTGTCTGCCGTCGCTCGCGCGAAGATCTCGGTCAGTACATCGTCCGGATCACGGGACAGGGCTTGATCGAGCCAGGAAGCTTCTTTCTCGACCAGCCTGCGAAGAAACGGACTGCATCCGGATGTACCTGCGAGAAGCTCCCGGGTTTCCCGCGCATGGTGCTCGAAGCGCGCTGAAATGTCTGCGGTCACCGTCCGATCAAAGGGGATCGGACAGCGCGCTATTCTTCGATGGAACGGTATCGGCATTGGTTCCCCCATGCCTCGACTGCTCAAAGAGGTCAACGATTGCTCTGTTAACAGAAAATGTGAAAAGTCTTCACATACCCCCTTGTCGCAGGCCGTGTGCCACCCCATCTGGTGGTATGTGAAAGACATTCACATAAATTCAACAACGGAGAAACCAATGACAACCGTCGCTTCCTCTGCTTCTGGCCCCTCGTGGTTCGCCCGGGCAGAAAACTGGCTTGATGACCGAGGCAAAGGAGCTTGGATCGCAGCAATGGTGCTGGGCTTCATCTTTTTCTGGCCCATCGGGCTCGCCTTTCTTGCATATATGATCTGGAGTAAACGCATGTTTTCGGGCAGTTGCGCGCATCGGCGCCACGGCAACCACATCCGTGGGATGAAGTTCAAGAATTCGGGCAATACGGCCTTCGATGCCTACAAGGCAGATACCCTGCGCCGTTTGCAAGACGAGCAGGAAGCGTTCGAAGCCTTTCTGGAGCGTCTGCGGGCTGCAAAGGACAAGTCCGAGTTCGACCAGTTCATGGAGGAACGCGCTCGTTCGGCGCAGTCCGACGAACCTTCACCGGACGCTGCTTAAACACCCCAGAAGGCCGCATTCACAAAGAACGCGGCCTTTAAACTTTCGACCGGGTTGATCCTTGCAGCTTTTGGATGTGCAATATCTGGAGATGCAGGAAAGGATAACGGATGAGAGGTGACACCCAAGATCCCAAGGGTTTGATCCGGGAAAGCTACCGGATTGAAGGCATCACGGAAGCGGAATGTCGGTCCATCCTGGTCGATTGGGCCCTGTCACTTGGGCCCGGAAGCGATGACAAATCCGCACTGGCCAACCTGTTGGAACAGCACGGCTCTACGGCCCCGGACCATCCCATGACCCGGCTTTTGCAAGAAGGCCTGACTGCCATTTCCCCATCCACCGGTCGCCGCCGAGGCGGTCGCAAAGCCCGCCGGGCGAATTGAGTGCCATGATCACAGACCCTATTAGATGGGAAGCGAGGCCCAAGTGAATGTCATGGCTAGGCGCCACAGGGGCAATTCCGTTTGGCGCGGGTCTACCGGTCCTGGCCTGTAGCGTAGTCGAGGTTATCTTGGCCCGTCGTCAAGCCGACGCAAAGGAACCGATGTCATGTCAGTCGTGACATCTGGTCAGATCAGTCTGGTGACCATTGTGGTGCCGAGTTACGAGGCGGGCCTTGCCTTTTATGTGGGCACGCTCGGTTGGGATTTGCGGAGCAACGAAGATCAAGGGCAGGGCAAGCGTTGGGTCGTCGTGGCACCGTCTGGCAGTCATTGTGCTATTTTGCTGGCCGCTGCGGCGAGCGCACAGCAGACGGCGGCCATCGGAGCACAGACCGGCGGTCGGGTGGGGTTCTTTCTGACAGTGTCTGATTTTCGCGAAACCTATCAGAAGATGTGCAACGCGGGCGTGATGTTCGAAGAAGCTCCCCGGCAGGAACCTTACGGTACCGTCGCTGTTTGGCAGGATCCGTTCGGCAATCGATGGGATCTCCTAGAGCGTCATGCGAAATGATCTACCGCTGCCTGAAATCAAAGATTTCAAAGCGTAAGATGATACATGACATTGCAAGTATTTTGTCAGACATTAACCAGCGGCGAAACTCTCTTTGGACCGGGGCTAAGGACGTTTGTCGATCTCAAACCACCCAAAGCCCCTTTTGTCGCCGGCTAAGCGCTGACCCTATGCCCGCCGACGCTTCGCGCGACCAACCAGAGCGGCAGCGCCAATGGCTCCGATGAGCAGGACGCCAGTCCCCGGCAAAGGAATGGCGGCGATGGGTTGGATCAAGGATAGCTGCCCCGTGACCACGTCCTGGCTGCCCGGCGCAGAATAGAAGGTCAGCTGATAGGCACTGCTATTGCCCGATGACAGGCCAGACAAAAAGCTTTCAGCGACGTTGCGGACCGCGCCACCGCTGTTCAGCACGAAGGTGCCGCTATCCAGGTCCGGTGCCGTGCCTTGATCTGTAACGATTTCCCACAACGCCACTTGGAATGCTGCCGCGGCGTCGCTGTTGGTCACCTGCGTGAAGGCCGAATCGTACAGCTGCGCCACCCGGTCAGTCGTGGCCGCATCGAACAGGGCCAGCGTTTTGGTGTAGGTGAACGGGAGCTTGAGGTATTCGGCCAATTCTACGCAGAACGCCAAAAAGTCCTCGCCCGCCGCTTCCGATATACGGAAAGCCCCGGCCCATGCTTTGATTGGCGTGGCGCCATAGGTGACTTCCACGACGCGGCGGAGCCTTTCCTCCGGGGTGTTTCCGAACAAGTTTCCATAAGTCTGTTGCAGCGTTACCGTACCGGCAAGGGACGGGCTCGATAGCATCGAGAGCGCAACAGCGGCGATAGCAACCCACCGTTTCATAGCGTCAATCTCCAACTACTCGTACAAATCACGTAAGCACGATCCCACCGATGCCACGGGGGAAATGCAGACACCGGTTCCCCGGTAGACCCCCACTACAAAATTTGGCTTAATGTCAGGTTCTTGCGGCGGCCGTGTGATGCACGATTTTCTGGAACCGCACCGTTTACAACGTCAAAACAATTTCAAGTTGTAGTCGAACCCCCGCCGGTGGGCCGATTAACGCTGCGATAAGCCGGCGATGGACATGTCCGCGGCAAGAAAGCCTGATTGAACAGTCAGAGAGACCGAGAGCAGTAATGCTCTCGGTTTCGCCTCAATTCGGGATCAAAC
>JBCBGY010000181.1:0-8920 GCA_038526275.1 Pseudomonadota bacterium
TCCAATACTTTGACGTCATAAAGATTTATCTTTTGATCTGACGTTAGGAGTTGGATTTCCTCGGTTTGGGCCTGCGCGATAAGCATACGGTCAAATGGGTCCCTGTGGTGATGGGCCAGCTTTGCCAATGCGACCATATGCTGATCTAGAAACCCGATGCGTTCAAACCCTTCTGCCGATACGGCTTCGCAAACCTCCGCAACATCGGCCTCAAGTTTTCCCAAACTGACCTTGATCGAGATCTCCCACAAAACGACAGGGCTAACGACCGGCTCGTCGGCCATGAATATCCGGCGAGCCTTGGGGCCGAGATTTGGAGAATCCGTCAACCACCAAAGCAAGGCTTGGGTGTCGACCAGCACCCGCACCTATGCTTGGCCTTCGAAATCAGCGATTATGTCCATGTCTTCGTCGTCGAAGTTCTCAGGGATCCGGATCTTACCCTTCAAAGCGCCAGGTTTGCGTTTGCCGAATTCGGCGTCGGCCGGAATGACCTTAAACCGGCCACTTTTCTGGCCTTGGCGGGT
This sequence comes from Pseudomonadota bacterium, assembly GCA_038526275.1. GTDB lineage: Bacteria > Pseudomonadota > Alphaproteobacteria > Rhodobacterales > Rhodobacteraceae > 188UL27-1. The sequence goes on from JBCBGY010000181.1 coordinate 528, forward strand.
GATCTCAACTGGCACGCCAGCGGCCACCATGTCCAAGATTTCCGACAGACGGGCCTTGGCCTCGCGCAGGGTAAATTGAGCAGACATCGCGTCACCTCCATATGTGACTACATATGATCAAAGAGGGCGCAAATCAAGTGGCCACACGGCGTGTGTGAACTGCTGGGCAGTTCACACCAGTCAACAACCATTCAGGCGACTTTTGGCAGTATCGCGTCCCGAAACTGCGAAAGATGCTCGTCCCACCCCTTGTCGATGGCCGAAAGAAGGCGGCTTGCCGCTTCTCCGCTGGCCGTCGCGATGCCATCGTGGCTGAGGCTAAGTTTGGTGCCACCGGCAAGAGGCTCAAGTGTCCAGGTCACCGTCGTTTCGTCGCCGTCGAAATAGGGGATCTCAAAGGTACAAACCAACTGGCGCGGCTTGTCAGCCCGAATGACACGTCCCCAAACCTGACGAACAGTTTCACCGGCATCATTGGTGTTGACCAACTCGTAGGGTTCTCCTTCGGTCAGGTCGGCCGTGGCTGGATGATACCAAGTGCCGAGCTTGTCTTTGTCGGTCAGGTAGCTCCAAACCATGTCAGGTGGTACTGGAAAAAAGGCAGATTTGGTCAGGGTATCGGTCATCTTGGTTTGTCTCTCCATTTCAGATTGCAGCGCCTTGTCGAGAGCCGAGAAACGGTCATCCCAGTAGGCTTCGAAAAAGTTCATCCAGTCGCGCGCTTCGAGCATGGCTTTGGCTTGCAGGTGATTGACACGGGTGCGGCCCATGGTGCGGACGCCGATCAGGTTGCTCTCTTCAAGAACCTGGAGGTGCTTTTTGACGGCGCCGCGCGTCATTTCAAAACGCTCGGCCACCTCGGCGATCGTCATTTCCTGTTCCGCAAGCATTTTGAGAATGTCGCGCCGGGTAGGGTCCGCCAGCCCCCGGAACGTCGCCTGCAATGTCATTGCTCGACCACATTGAAGTCGAACGCGCCGTCTTGATAGAGAAACGCAATGCATGTTGCGTCGGATACACAAGCGCTGACATGGGGCAGCCCTGCGGGAATGTGGTAGTAGGAGCCTGGACCCAGTCGTCGCCCCCGCTCGCCGTTGGTCGTGTGAACAAAAGTGCCTTCCAATACCACACCGAACATATCTGCTGTTTTGACATGCGGCGGGCTGGCAAGCCCTGCGGGAAGGCGAACCATCGCCATGTAAGACCCGGCGAAGCGATCTCCTTGCAGCGCTGCGAATTCCGCGCCTTCATTCGTGGTCGTCCAGGGAAGTTCCGCCTGGGGCAGAGCAATGATGTGATCCGCTACTGTTGGCGTGGCGGCCGCGAACAGCACGAGGGCAAGACCTGATTTCAGCATGAGTCCTCCTAAAGTGATACCTTATGGTGTCACTTTAAATAACACCATAAGGTATCATGTCAAGTGGGTGTCGTGGCTGGTGATCGTGGCCAGCCGGCCAACATGCTGAAGTGAAAATCGAATAGCGGAATATCGAATTCTATATTTGAAATAGAACGATGAATCCGACGGAACGACCGTTGCAGGTTTTGGAGTATATGATGAACGCTGGTCCCGGGCTCCTGAAGCAGGTTGATACTGTGCGTGTTCCCAGCTGATTGCCCCCCGGTCTCAATAGCTTTGCCGCTCAGTCTTACCAAGACTGCGCAACCATCTATCTTCGCTGAAGCGACTTTCGTCAGGTTGCCCGACAAGGTCCGCCGCGCGGGAAATGTGAACTTTCGCTGCGGTCAAACCAATGACCGCAAAGGACTAGCTAGCTTGAGTGAAAGTAGATCAGCATCCGGATCGGTGGTTCCGGTAGTGGTGCTTGCCATCGTCCCATCTTAGGGTATGGGAAATAAACCTTTCGCGAAGTTGATAGAATGATTCTCAGTCTTAGGGACAGCAGATTGCGCCCGCTTGGGAAGCTTGTCCGAGCAAACCAAAAAGGTGAATTGCCACGCCTTGGCTCTAGCCCTGTCGGACGCATGGGATGTATCGTCACTGAATTTGCAAGGGCTCTACATTCCCAAATCGGGGACACAGAACTGTCAATCGTTCTGCGTGGTTCACTCGCACGAGGTAGCAAGTCACCTGCTGATATCGATTTGATGTTGATATCACACAACCGGCCAGATTTGCCGTCGCTGAAGAACCTGCCGGAACTGCCTTTAGATGTGGAACTCGGTCTCGTTCCCTTCAGCAGATTCAACGATCCAAAGCATGGTGCATGGCCACGCTTCGCACTGGCGCACGGCGGATTCACCATTATGGGTCCCGATTACATTAGTGATTTGCCCAAACCTAAAATGGGGCCGGTCGTCATCGCCCATCTACGAGGACTCAGGCGCTGGTGGCCGCTCCACCCATTAGATTGGACGAGTTCTGAAAGAGAGAGGCGTCAAATCAACGGATGGCTCGCTAAGCGTATCATTCGCTCTTTGGCGGAGGGTGAAATGGTGCGGCGCAGTGCTTACAGCAGAGATATTTGGCCATGTCTGCAGATCGCGAGTTTGGCGTTTCCAAAGGATACAGCCTTGCTGACTGAGATAGCAGAGCAGGCGGTTTTCCCTTCCGGTAGGATTTCCAGCCGCTCGCGATTGCTCCAAGCGAGGCCGCTCTTAGAGCGGGCGCATGCCCTACATCTCCGTCGGTCGATAAGACTGCCTTGTTGAGTTAAGCAGACATTGGTCGAAGGTGCAGCATCAGGTAAATGGGCTTTTTGGGGCGTTCGCGGCTCTGTGTGCCGATGGCCGCTTTCGCACTTCACACTTGGTTTGTGTGCTCAGTCTCAGTAAGACTATACGCCAACGAACAGGTGCTCGAACCTTTGGGAATGTGCAATACTGCTCGGGACTGAAACGTTTCTCCTGCGCATCTGAACTGGATCATCAAGTTTCTTTCCGCTTAATCGTTGCCCTTGAAGCGATAGGAAGCGATGCTTTCCGGCTTCATTTCGATCGAAAAGCCTGGAGCGGTCGGGGACCGGTAGGAACCTTCTTCGACAACACATGGATCGACGAAATGTTCATGCAAATGATCCACATACTCGATCCGCTTACTTTCCTTCTCTCCGGTAATCGCCACATAGTCGATCATGGACATGTGTTGCACATATTCGCACAAGCCCACGCCGCCGGCATGGGGCCAAATGGGAAGCCCATACTTAGCGGCCATCAACATAACCGCGAGCACTTCGTTCAGCCCGCCCATCCGACAGGAATCGATCTGAACAATATCAATTGCGCCTGACGCGATGAATTGTTTGAACAAAACCCTATTTTGGCACATCTCGCCCGTTGCGACCTTAATCGGGCCGATGGCCTCGCGGATGGCTTTGTGCCCCAGAATGTCGTCCGGTGACGTGGGTTCTTCGATGAAGTAGGGGCGGGCAAAGGCCAGCTCCCCTACCCATTCAATGGCTTGATCCACTTCCCAAACCTGGTTGGCGTCGATCATGATTGTCATCTCGGGGCCCAGCTCTTCGCGGGCAATGGTCAGCCGGCGAATGTCGTCTTGCAAGGAACGGCCAACCTTGAACTTGGTGTGGGTAAATCCAGCCGCCCGGGCCTCGCGGCAGAGCAGGCGGAGCTTGTCGTCGGGATAGCCGAGCCAGCCAGCAGAGGTTGTGTAGCACGGATACCCTTCGCGGCGCAGTGTTTCGATCCGTTTTTGCTTATCCGGGTCTTGCGCCTGCAAGATTGCCAACGCCTCGTCGGGTGTTAGGGCATCCGTGATATAGCGGAAGTCGATCAGGCGAACGATATCTTCCGGGCTCATCTCGGCCACAAGCTGCCATACGGGTTTTCCGGCGACTTTGGCCCAAAGATCCCAGACCGCATTGACCACGGCCCCGGTCGCCAGATGGATTGCGCCCTTGTCCGGCCCGATCCAGCGCAGCTGGCTATCGCCAGTGATATGGCGCCAAAACCGTCCCATATCTTGGGTGATCCAGTCCAGCTCCAGTCCAACCACCAGATCTCGCAGCGCCTCGATTGCGGCCACGCAAATCTCGTTGCCGCGCCCGATGGTAAAGGTCAGACCATGTCCCGAATGCGGGCCATCCGTTTCCAGGATGACATAGGCCGCAGAGTAATCGGGGTCCGGGTTCATCGCATCCGAACCATCCAGTTGCTCGGATGTTGGGAACCGCAGGTCGTATGTGGTTAGGCCATTGATAACTGTCATGGGCCTCTTCTTTCTAAGTCATGGCCCAATCGGCTCGGGCAACTTTTGGAGTAGAACTGAGGGCGCAAGTTCATGTTCTGCCGGTCAAGACGTGATCAGATCCGGTCGATCTGTCTCAAGCGACTGTAGGCGTGTCAGGAGCTGCCGGACATGATCGCGAATGGCGTCTTCCGCACCATGAACATCTTGGCGTTCGATCGCGTCGATGATCTTTCGATGTTCGTCAACCGTGTCCGCCAGCCGCCCCGGCTCCGGAACCATCATGAGACGGGCCCGGTCAATTTGAGCAGAGACGGCATCGACCATGGACGGGAGCCTGGCCATCCCCGTCGTCGACATGATGATTTCATGCATGGCGTCGTCGGTGCGAATGAAGTCTTCCTTATCCACATCCACAATCAGCAGTTTCTGCATCTCCAGGTTCCGCTTCAGCCGGGCGACAACATCGGGCGTACGATGTAAGGCTGCATGCCGAGTGGCGGCGACCTCCAGCGCTTCTCGAAAGAAGCTGTCTTCTCGGATGGCAGCCATCGATATTCGTGACACCCGCGTCCCGGATTGCGGGACGATATCAACCAGCCCTTCAGAGGATAGCTTGGTCAAAGCCTCTGCAACGGGTGACCGCGATACATTCAACCTGTCGCAAACATCCGTCTTTCGAATGCTGGAACCGGGCAAGAAATCAAGGGACAGAATGGCCCCTTTGATCGCGGCATGAACGCGATCCGACAGCGATCCGCTGAAGTCACTCAGGCTTGGGAGCTTTGATGCGTCGGCAATCGTCAACAGTAAGACCCTCCAACCCCACGATAGCGCGTTTCAGAGGTCTTGCCATCATCATCGCACAACTAACATGTTAGTTGACATAGAATGTTAGCACAAGTAGCTTTGATTTGCGGTGATTGGGTGACGTCGAGTTGGGAGGAACTTTGGCGCTCGGCTGCGGGTTGGCCCCTGGGTCGCCTCCGTGAAGTTCAAAAATGGAACAGCGCGTTGTCCCGCTCTTCAAGAAAAACGGTGGAGGAGAAACATGTTACGAACGCTACTAACGGGGTCGGCTCTTGCCACGGCAACTGCGCTTCTCCCGACTGCTCTTGCGGCGCAGGGCCAGTATGATGGTATCGAGATCAATATTCTGACCCGACCCGGGCCAGTCATCGCGGGGCGTCTCGCGGAACGTGGCGTTGAATTCACCGAAATGACCGGTGCTGAAATTCGCGTCACCGAGGTTCCCTTTGCCGAGATCTTTCAGAAGCTTCTGACAGACTGGGCAACTGGCACGAATTCTATCGATGTCGGTGTCTTTGCTTCTGGTTGGGGCGTGGAACTGGTGGCGGCCGGATTGGTCGAAAACCTTGATCCCTTCATCGAAGCGGATGACAAGATCGATCTGCAGGACATCGCGCCATACTTCAGGGACTTTAACCAGAAGGTCGAGGGTTCGACCTACTTCATCACCATCGATGGTGACTTCCAGATGGTGTACTACCGCACCGACGTTCTGGCGGAGGCCGGACTTGAGCCACCCAAGACCTGGGAAGAGTACATGGACGTCGCCTCCAAGATTCATGGCAAGGACATGAATGGTGACGGCGAGGCGGATTTCGGATCTTGCATCTTCAAGAAGCGGAATGCGCAGTCTTACTTCGCTGTCCAGACGATCGCGGCAGGGATGGTGCAATCGAAAGGTACGGCAGAAGGCCTTTACTTCGATCCGGAAACCATGACGCCGAAGATCAACAACGCCGCATGGAAAACGGCGTTTGAAGTCTACAAAGCCACCGGTGCCTACGGACCGCCGGACGAGTTGAACCATGATATTGGTGACACGCGCGCGCTGATGATCGGTGGACGGTGCGGTTTGATGATCGACTGGGGCGACATTGGTCCGCTGTCGATCGAAGAGGGCAGCCAGATCCGCGACAAGGTCGGTGCCATTATCACGCCCGGCTCGACCGAGGTGCTCGACGCAGCCACCGGCGAATTAGTGGCTTGCGACGACACAACATGCCCCCACGCAATTGATGGCGTTAACTTCTCGCCCTTTGCTGCGTTCGGCGGATGGACTGCGGCGATTTCGGCAACGCTTGAGGACAAAAAGACTCAAGCCGCCTACGACTTCCTGAGCTACATGAACCAGGCAGCGCAGTCGAATGTTGACGTGACCTTGGGCTGGACCGGGTACAATCCCTATCGCAACTCTCAGTTAGAGGACACGGAGGCTTGGGTCGCGGCCGGGTTCAGCCAGGCATCAGCTGAAAACTACCTCAGTGCCGTGAAGGATAGCCTGAATCACCCGAATATGGCGTCGGACTTCCGCATTCCCGGTGCCCAGCAATATACGGGCGTCGTTCTGGACCGCGAGCTTGCCCGCTTCATGGCGGACGAAATCACGGTGGAACAGGCGCTGGCCAATATCGAAGAGGGCTGGGAAGAGATCACCGAAGATTTCGGGCGCGAAGACCAAGCGGCAATCTATTCGCTGTCACTGGGCATCACCAACTAGGGTGACTTCGGCACAGGCGTACTAACCGCCTGTGCCAGCCAAAAGGGTATCCGGCATGAACGAATGGCTCGACCGACATATGGGGCGCCTCTTTCTGGCGCCTGCGGTCACGCTGATCCTGATCTTCTCCATCTTTCCGCTCATCGCCTCGTTGATCCTGGCCTTTTCACGGTTGCGTCTGCGGGGCGGTGGTTACTCCGTCCGTTGGGTCGGATGGCGGAACTTCGAGAAACTCATCTTCGGGTCGGAACAGTTTCACCTGCTTGGCACATTCACATCGATTTCGGTGCTGGGCTGGATTGTGGGTCTTGCCGGAACCGCGCTTTTGGTCTGGTGGATGGTGCGTTTTGTGATCCGAAAATTCCACTGGCTCTGGTTCCTCGGTCGCCTGTTTACCTTCTTCATGGCGTTCGGTCTGCTATGGATGTTCTGTGCGACTTTGCTCAGTGGCAACCCGTTCGGCACCATTGGTACCACATTGTTCTACGTGGTGATCGGTTGCGGCATCCAGTTTCTGATCGGCACAGCGCTGGCCTTTGCCTGCTCGCAAAAACTTCGCGGACGCACGACCTTCCGGGTGATCTTCTTTGTGCCAATGATGGTGACGCCGATCGGGGTCGGCTACACGTTCCGGATGCTCGCCGACACGACCAAGGGCCCGTTTGCCCATGTCTGGCAATGGGTGGGCTTGGGCGACTTCGCCTGGGCGGCGGACCCATGGGCCGCCCGGATCTTCATCACCGTTGCCGATAGTTGGCAGTGGATCCCGTTCGTTTTCATCATGATGCTGGCGGCCTTTGAAAGCGTGCCCCGCGACTTGACCGAAGCGGGCGAATTGGATGGCGCAGGCCCGTGGCAGAGCTTTCGCGAAATCACCTGGCCCCATGTGCTGCCCGTGGCGGCAACCGTGATGCTGATCCGCGTGATCGAAGCGTTCAAGATCGTGGATCTGCCCAACATCATGACGGCTGGCGGCCCGGGCATCGCAACGGAGTCGGTGAGCCTTCAGGCCTACTACGCGTGGCGGTCTCTTGATCTAGGCCAAGCTTCGGCCATCGCCTACATACTGCTATTTGTGACCGTGGTGACCTGCGTGAGCTTCTTCAACCTCGTCGTCCTAGGCCGGTTGAGGGCCTCACGGTGAAGCGTGGCCTGTTCGAACCGCGCCGGATCGGTGAAATGGCTCCGGCAACCAAGGTTTTGCTCTATGCGACCCTTTTGCTCTGGTCGCTCTTCGTTCTGTTCCCGATCTACTGGCTCCTGATCACCTCCGTCAAAACGCAAGTGGCCGTAAATCAGGGCCCATTCTTTCTGCCATTCGTGGACTTCCAGCCGAGCCTTCACGCCTGGAAAGAGCTTTTCGTCACCGACTATGAAGACACGCTCAGGGCCTACCTCAATTCAATCATCATAGCGCTCAGTTCCACCGCACTGAGCGTATTGGTCGGGTCAATGGCAGCCTATGCCCTGTCGCGGGTGAACTACGCGCCGAACCTGATCACCATCCTGTACTTTGTGCTGCTCGTCGTAGGCGTTGGTGTCGGCGTGGGCGTCTACGGCGCGGATTGGCGCCTGGCTAGCGCGATCGCTATGGCGCTGTTCTTCCTTCTGGCCCGCGCCGTTGGGCGCCTCTACCAGATCCAGCTCAGCAACGGAGACATCCTGTTCTGGATCATCTCACAGCGCATTTTGGCCCCCATC
>JBCBGY010000182.1:0-8812 GCA_038526275.1 Pseudomonadota bacterium
AAATCTAATCAAGAACAACCGCCCACCGGTCGGAAGGGCGAAACGCAACAAGGAGTAATGATGATGATCCGAAATCTTCTATCGATAACCGCCCTGGCACTTGGTCTGGCCAGCCCGGTCTTTGCCGAAGGAATTCCGATTAAGTTCACTCTGGATTGGAAAATCCAAGGTGTTCATGGCTGGTTCTATCTGGCCAAGGAGAAAGGTTACTTCGCCGACGAAGGGTTGGATGTAACCATCGACCAGGGCGAGGGATCCGCGGCCACTGTGACGCGGATTATGTCCGGGGCATATGATGCGGGCTTCGGCGACATGAACGCCATCATCCAGAATGCCGCCACTAACCCCGGCGAGGCGCCGGTTATGGTTTATCAGATCTACAACCAGCCTCCCTTCGCTGTTCTGACCAAAACCGGAGGCCCTGTGGAAAGCCTGGCCAGCCTTGAGGGCCTGAAGGTGGGCGCACCTCCGGGATCTGCCTCAACCAAGCTGTTTCCAGCTTTAGCCACGGCGGCTGGGATCGACGCGAGCAAAGTGGAACTGATCAGCGTAAAGTCCAACCTGCAGGAGCAAATGCTGATCCAGGATCAGGTCTCCGCCAGCCTCGTCTTCAACGTGACCAGCTATCTGAACATCCTGGGCCTCGGCATGGATCCCGACACGGATTTCACCTGGTATCCCTATGGCGCGTCGGGGCTGGACATCTATTCCAACGGGGTGATGGTTTCGCCAAAGCTTCTGGCAGAGAACCCAGAGGCCGTTCAGGGTCTTGTGACCGCCATCGCCAAAGCCATGGCAGATGTGCTGGCCAATCCGCAGGAGGGGATCGACGTGATTACCGCGACCGAACCGCTGAGCAATGGCGAGTTGGAGATGAAGCGGCTGCAGTTCGCACTCGACAACCTGATCTTCTCGGACGAAAGCAAGACGAATGGTATCGGCGCAATAGATGATGAGCGTCTGACCCGCTCGATTTCCACCATTCAGGGGTTGTACGATCTGCCAAGCGCTCCGTCAGCAGGCGACGTTTTCAATGCATCGTTCCTTCCACCAATGGATATGCGGTCATTCTGAAACGGCTGGGTGAAGCTCGCTTCACCTTCGCAAGCGCAGGGCGAACAAATTTCAAAGGAAAAACAGCAATGACTGATCTGATCGTTCGTGCGGGTGGCTACACCTTTGGGGGACATTTCGAAGAAGCCGATGCGCCGAAAACCTGTGCGATGTTCCTCAAACTGTTGCCGTACAAAGGCCAAATCGTGCATGTCCGCTGGTCAGGCGAAGGCGTGTGGATCCCGCTGGGCGATGAAGATTTCGGTGTGGACTACGAAAACCACACCAGTCACCCAGCACCTGGCCATATCATTCTGTACCCAGGCGGCATCAGCGAAACGGAAATCCTGCTGGCCTATGGCGGCGTGGCCTTTGCCTCGAAAATGGGCCAGTTGGCAGGAAACCATTTCATCACCCTCACCACGGGTTTGGAAAACCTCAAGACCTTGGGCAATGCAGTGCTTTGGGAGGGCGCGAAGGATATCTCGTTTGAACTGGCGTAAGCGAGCCGGGCCGCAGAACGTCCGATGGCCGTCAGCGCTTCGTCCTGCTTCCCCGGCCCGGGACCAGACCCTGACTTGTCTAAGGAAGCGGGCGACGCAAACACTTTGCGCCCACCGTTACATCGCCCTAGTCTCAGTTGCAGTTTTTGATGCGCCGATCGGCGTTGCCCGCAGTAAGGAACACTCAAATGTCAGAAAAAGCACCGCTCTGGCAATGGAGTGCCACTGAAGTCGCTACCGCAACAAGGGACGGAGCGCTGTCGGCGAGAGAGGTGACCGAGGCCGCAATCGCACGTATGAATGCGGCCAATCCAGAATTGAACGCCGTGGTCGAGAACTTGTCCGATGAAGCCCGCAGGGCAGCGGACGCTCTCGATGCGAGTACGGCACCGAAAGGTCCGCTGCACGGTGTTCCGGTTACGATCAAGATAAACGCGGATCAAAAAGGGCATGCAACGTCCAACGGTGTGCCTGCATTCAAAGATCTGATTGCGCCGGATGACGCTCCGGTTGTGCGCAATCTCAGAAACGCCGGCGCTGTCATCATCGGTCGTACCAATACGCCGGAATTTTCTTTCCGGGCCGATACCGACAACCCGTTGTTTGGCAGAACATACAATCCTTGGGGGCGCCACCTGTCCGCGGGAGGTTCGTCCGGTGGGGCCGGGGCGGCTGTGATGGCCGGCATCGGCGCCCTGGCTCATGGAAACGATATTGGCGGCTCGCTGCGTTTTCCGGCATCCGCCAATGGTGCTGTCACCGTGAAACCTGGGCTTGGTCGTGTGCCGGCCTGGAATCCAAGTCAAAAAGTCGAACGTGGTCTCCTCGCACAAAGCATGTCAGTCCAAGGCATTATAGCGCGGTCGGCGTCTGACCTGCATCTCTCGATGCCCGCGCTTATTGAACCCGATCCCCGCGACCCGTTCCACGTGCCGCTAGGCTGGCGCGGCCAGGACTTGGAAACACCGATTAAGGTCGCAGTAACGCGCAATGATTTCGGGTTCGGTCTGCATCCCGCGGTCGCTACAGCAATTGACAGGGCCGCCTCAGCCCTCTCAAACGCAGGTTACGCGGTGGACGACGTAGAACCACCGCTCGCGCGAGAAACCGGAGAGGTTGGTTATCGGGCACTGATGGGTGAAGTCAAAGCGCTGCTTGGCCCCGATATTGGCAAACACGGGTCCGAAACGCTGAATGCGGTCTTCGAGGAATATTACAGGGTCTTCCCGCCTTACGAAGGCGCTGAGTTGCTGTCAGTGTTAGCACAGCGCTCACACTACGCCCGCGAATGGTCGCTTTTCTTGGAAAGCTACCCTTTGGTTTTGACCCCTTTTCTGCTGACGCCCTTCTTTGAGGCAGGTCGGGACGTGCAAGGCCCTGAAGGATTGCTCGACGCCCTGGGTCATTCGCATTGGTCGTTTGTCATGAATTTCACGGGCCTTCCTGCCGGTAATCTACCGACCCATGTGGCGGATCTGCCTGCAGGGCCTCAACCGATTGGAGTTCAAATCGCAGGGCGCCGCTGGCGCGAAGACCTTGTCGTCGATGCTATGCACGCCATCGAGGCTGAGATCCCACCGGTCTGCGGTGAACTCTGGGACCATATGAATTCGGCAGGAGCCGCCGAAGTCCACTAAGCGGAACGACGGTTGACTGGACCAGGCCAACCGGGGAACCACCTATCGCAACTCATTCGGCCAGCGCAGATCTGTCTTTTGCTCGGACAGTTTCCAAAGTTCATCAGCCTGTTGCCGTTCCAAAACAAAAGCCTCCAGCGGGCACTCGCCGACGGGGCCGACCATTTCAAATCTGGTTGGACCATAATATTTCTCTGGCTCAAGACCATCTTCCGTCGCGCACATGACTTCGGGCCAAGACCCCCTTTCGGCAGACTGGGCCAGCGGTGACAAAAGTGTCGCCAGCATCCGCGTACCAAAACCAGCTGTGCCCCGGATCAGGCTGGTCCGAGAAGCACCAGGGTGACAAACATGCACCTGGATGCCCGTTCCCGCTGCTTGCACGCGGCGCTGAAGTTCGTATGCAAAGATCATTTGCGCAAGTTTGCTTTGGGCATAGGCATTCCATGCCGTGTAATTGTTGTCGTAGTTTAGATCTTCGAACCGGATGCGCTTGTCGCCCATCTTATAACCATTGCTGCCGACAACGACGATCCGGCCCGCCGATGCCTTGATCCGCTCGAACAGCAATCCGCACAGCAAGAAGTGACCGAAGTGATTAACGCCCAGTTGGCTTTCGAAACCATCATCCGTAATTTTCTGGGTTGCCACCTGAGCTATGGCGGCGTTGCAGATGAGGGCATCAATCTGCTGGACCGTTTCTAGTATTTTCCCGGCAGCCTCGCGGACGCTGGCAAGTTGAGCGAGATCCATCCGCACATAACTGACCTTGGCATCGGGTCCGAACTCTCGCTTGAGCTTTTCCACCGCGGAGGCAGATTTTTCAGGGCTGCGGTTCAACATCACCACGCTCGCGCCTTTTGAAAGGAAAATACGGGTTGCCTCAAAACCTGCACCTGCATTTGCGCCGGTAATGACAAATGTCTTGCCTGCAAGGGAGCCAAGGCGCTCCGGCGTCCAGCCTTTTGGTCCAAATCGGTTCTTCATTTCTTCTCCTTTACAGTTCGGCCATCAGGTCGGGTCGGTCGCAGAAAAAAGGAAATAGCTCCCACAACTGCCGTAAAGAAGGTGAAAACGTCTTGAATTTTTGCCTGATTGTATCATGCAAGTTGGAACGGGGCATCGTGTTGGGTCGGTTTGGAACGTGAGCAAGCAGCAGATCAGACAGATTATCGAGAAACGGGTGCCCAGACCCGGCATCGTAGATACAGACACTGAAGGCGTGCGGCTGTTTCGTGTCACAGAGCCTGTGCCGTGTTCACCTGCTGTTTATGAACCGACGGTTGTGGCCATCGTCAGTGGTTCAAAAGAAGCCGTGCTGGACGGTAAACGCCATGTTTACGACAGCAGCGCCTATTTTTGCTGTCCCATATCGCTGCCGGTTTTGGCAGGCACGCCCACCGCATCGCCGGAGGACCCTTTGCTTGGTGTCATTATCGCGCTGAACCGCCGGGTGATGACAGAAATAGCGATAGAAATAGAAAACACCATCGGACCTGTTCGGCACCCGGAGCACTGCCTACCGGGGGTGGCACTGTCGAAGTGGGACACGTCATTCACCGATGCACTGTTGCGCCTTTTAGAATTAGGCGGTGACGCTGCCGCTACAGCGGTCCTTAGCGAGGGTCGTTTGCGCGAACTCTACTTCGCCGTCCTGAAAGGAGAGGCTGGCCATGCCGCGCGAAACGCTTTTGGTGTTGGGAACGAAATCGCCCGAACAATCCAGTTTTTGTCTGCGAACCTGAACGCGCCGGTCTCTATCGACGACATGGCGGCCCACGCTGGCATGAGCCGCGCTGTCTTCCATCGCAAATTCAAGCAAGCAACCACGATGTCCCCGATCCAATTTGCGAAGTCGATGAGACTGAACAAGGCTGCGATGAAGATCGCGGGTGGCAGGTCAGTGAGCGAAGCGGCGTGGGAGGTCGGATATGTGAGCGCGTCGCAATTCAGCAGAGAATTCAAACGATTATATGGTCAGACGCCCAAACAATGGGGCCAGGAAACGCAGCTTTCCATAGGCGTATGATAGGTGACAAATCAGGTTCAAACCTGACGACCCACATAATGATCCGCGCCGCTAGATCCGTGGTCAGGCGGAAGTAGCCGGGCACATGGGTTTTGGGGGCTCTGGCTCGTGCATCTTTGATCGCAGCGGCCAGACCGGCACAAACCTGGTTCCCGACGAACTGTTTCCAGATCTTGCTTGGCGCACACGCGTTTTGCCCACAAAAGCGGTCAAACATTCTGACGGATCAGAATGTTTGCTCGCCTCACTAGGCCCGGAGCCCGCTTGCCACAAAGGTCAGAAACTCAGATCGTCGTAAAGCGATCCTTCGACAAAGCCAGAATTCAACGCCCCTTCGGATTCCCAAATCGAGAAGCCGGAGATCTTCGGGTTCTGCGCCTCAGACGTCGTCGAAATTGTCAGCGCACCATCGGTGACTTCAACTTCGCCGATCAGGTCGAATGCCGCATTGAAGCCAGCTTCGTCCGCCAGATCAAGGTCATTGAAGATCAACTCGCCTTCAACATAGACATCAAAAACCCGGACGCCAGAGTTGGAAGCACCGCTCCAAATCTCCGCAAAATTCAACTCTACATCGTAGGTGCCATTATCGACATCCACTTCGTAGGTGAAGCCACCTGGATTCCAACGTTCAGATTGATAGAGCCCGTCATCGGTCGTTCCGGCAATGGCGGCGTTTGTGCTGTATGACCGGCCATTCCCAAACGTGTCGGCTTCATATTCGACGCCATTGTTTGCGGTGAATGCACCACCGCCTGCATTCACAGCCTTGACCAAAGTCGGCACTTCCGGACCGTTTGCGCTGGCCTCGAAGATAAAGTCATCGAGTTCCAGGTCGGACGCATCCTCACCAAGCAACGTCAGTTGATGTTTTGAAGCTGCCCCACCCTCTCCGTCAAGGTCGATCCGAACGTGCGTATCTGAACCCACCTGGACCAGCGTGATGTAGCCGTCAGACAAGGCATTGCTGCTTGTCAGACCTGTAGCTCCGTCGAGAATACCGCTCAGGTCAATCTTGTCGCCGTTGGACGTGCTGAAATCCGCAATGATGTCGATACCATCGAGATAATCGAACACATAAGTATCCGCGCCGTTACCGCCCTTCAGCCAGTCGGCACCAGCACCGGCAATGATGATGTCGTCCCCATCATTGCCCCACAATTCGTCACTGCCCGTGCCGCCATCCAGATAGTCGTTGCCCGCTTCGCCCTTTAGTAGGTCATTTCCACGATTGCCCATAATCGTGTCATTGCCATCGCCACCGCGGAGTTCGTCCCATCCGCCATTACCGGACATGAAATCGGCACCGCCACCGCCGCGCAGGTCATCTCCGCCGCCATTGCCGGAAATTACATCATCACCTGAGGTGCCGGTGTAGGTGTCAGCACTGTTGGTTCCTTCGAAAGTCTCGCCATTCCCATCAACAGGCGGCTCGGGATCAACTGGCGGTTCGGGGTCCACCGGAGGCTCCGGATCAACCGGAGGTTCTGGATCCGGCGGCGGGGTTGATCCGTCGCCAAGCCAAGCATCACGTCCCTCGCCTGGGACATGGCTGACGTCGATATCGTAAAACACTGCTGTCGTGGTGCCGGAGCCTTCGGCGAAATGCCCACTATTCTGGTTCACGCCCTGATAGACGCCAGCCTTAAAGTAGAATGTGTCGCCAAACCAGGTATCCACGATCTCTGTGGGATCAAGCCGGGTTCCATCATCCACCAGATAATTGGAGTCGCCCGCATTCGTGTCAAAATCATGGGCAACGGAGCCGCCGGAATAGACCTCGCCATCAGCGTAAAGCTGAACAATCAGTCGATCATCGACAACTTCGATAATGTAAGAGAAAGTCTCTCCGACCGATACATTGGCCTCGTCACCGTCGGCATTGACCATCTTGAACCAGCGTTCTTCGCCGTCATCGCCTGTGATTTCATTGGCATAATAAACAAGGCCGGTACTGTCGACGTAGAGACGTACAAGCTCGTCATCTTCTCCGTGGATCTGACCAACGATCACCCGCGCCGGATCGCCATCATCTTCTTCAGCGATTTCCGTGAGCTTCAGTGTCGCTGACAGCGTCCCGCCATCTTCAATCTCCCAGGCGATTTCGTCTTCGCCGGTTTCATCCATCTCCCTCAGTTCGGTACGGGTATAGCCCGACCCACCGGTTGTGGCACCGACCACCGGGGTGGAAAATATCATTCCATTTTCGGAGGGATCAAAGTAGACGAATTCCCCGTCTTCGTAGCCTTCCCATTCATCGCCAACCAGTTCGACGGACCCGCCGTCCAATGGATCACCGCTACCGTCGATATAGTCGCTATCGACCGGCAAATTGATCTTCCAATCACTCAAATCAAATGTGCCAAAGTTCCAAGGCATGAAGCGTCCCCCGCAATCAGTTTTTTCTGCACACCAAGCAGAATACACTCTTATATTGGTGTGCTAGTATCCCAATTAATGGCCCGTCAATCCTGACCACTCACACTCGCTCAACTGAACTGGAAACAGTCTGTTTCGTCCCGTCTAGCGACAGCGATTTAGGGAAATCCTCTACCTCCGGGTTGTGACGCTTGGTGCGATGTCGGACCTTGGCAAAGGCGCAATGTAACCTGAAAATTCTACTACCGCATACCACAAGTATCGAGGGAATACAGTTTCATGCTTCGGTGAAAGCTCGGTCACTCAAGGCGCGCAAGGGTTTCAGCAAATACGCAAGTATCATCTTCTGCTCAGACAAGATATCGGCGGTCACTGTCATACCTGAGCGAACTTTTCGACCAGATGGGAGGCCCTCCCCCGGAATTTCCACATCGACGAGATAGACTGTTTGGCCCGATTGGTTGGGAAAGCTCGTTGGAGAAATGTCCTTGATCCGGCCAACTATCTCGCCATATCGCGTGAAATCGTAGGACAAAACCTTGAGACGCGCTTCCATGCCTGGTTCCAGACTCCCAACACGATCAGCCGAAATTTCAATTTCCGCACGCAGCGCACTGTCTGTAGGGACAATTTCAGCGATCAACTCGTTTGGAGCTATGACTTCGTTCTGACTGACCACTGTAACTACCATTACCTTTCCTTCAGTCGCTGCGACTATGGTTGCTCTTTCAATACGTACCTTCAATTCTTGGATCGATAAATTAACTTGAGTAATTCGCTCTTCGATTTCGAGTTGACGTAGAGCTGACTCTCTCCGCCTTTCGGTTCGAAGTTCTTCACGCCGCAACTGTGTTTCTTCAAGGACACCTCTTTGCACTTCAATTTCAGTATCCAATTCCAAAAGTACTCTTTTCAATTGAAGGACTTCTCTTTGAATTCGCTCTAGTTCAATACGAGAAAAAATCCCACTGTCGAATCCACTCCGTATTCGGTTTAGACGATTCACCAGAATCGTAACTTCGCTTTCGATGTTTGCCCTTCGTTTGATCAGGATCGCAAGTGTGTGCTGGGCGGACTCTCGCGTCGAATCGAGAAGATCAAGCTTAGCTTCCAAATATTCTTGTTCAGCCCAAAAAAGGGCAGACTCCGGAAGCAGGTTACTTGTGGAAGATTTTACTTGAGTATTTAGCAACATGCCCTTCACACGCTGC
>JBCBGY010000183.1:0-8804 GCA_038526275.1 Pseudomonadota bacterium
GTCACTGCTGCGGCGGTGCCGCCCGACGCCATGGCTCGCCGACCATTGGCGCTAAGACAGACGTTCAAAACCTGACAACGCCTCGTTTCCGAGTCTGCACTTGCCCGTGCGGGCTAAAATCGTCTAATGCCCGGCGGAAACTTGGAGGATGCCATGCGCATCAATCGATCACAGCGGACCCTACCACCGTCGAAACGCTAGGCCGTTTCGCCAGGCGCCGTCCGTGCGTCTTTCCCGCTGATCTCCAAGAGGGCTGCCATCCGGGCAGCACGTTACCATGTACCTTCGATTTGTATCGTCCCATTGGGACGATCAGGCTCGTGCCGAGTCCGGTCTGTTCTGCGCGTTCTCGGTTGCCCGAGAAGCCCGTGATGACGGTCGTTTGACAGGCTGGCAGATAGATGAACTGGGTCGCATGTATCACTGGTTTTGCTTGCATTTGGATAAACCAGGCAGCTTTGTTCGGCGATGCGGAAAAGGCGAACGGGCAGGCGTCTGCTGGTTCAGACCGGAAGCGGCAGAACATGTCTCGAACGCGCGCTATATGGCTTGGCTATTGTGCGACATTGGCTTCCCGGTCGAAGAGCTTCGGGCGCGCCGCCCCGGCACCATCTTGTGGAGCGATAACCATCAGGTCGTTGCCATTCCTTACCGCAATGGCCCCAGAGCCTTTCACTGAGGCTGGGGGCGATGTGCGACGTCGCCCGAACGGTGTGATTTCCGAAACACACATTTTCGGTCTGATCATTTGTGGTCGGTCCTTACCGCTGATACACAAAGTCGTGAATTAGAACGTTTTCGGATATCTGTTGTGCATATTCTTTTGGGTATTTTGGCCGTCGCCGGCGGCGTATTTTATTGGCTTCACCGGGCGCGCGACGCCGCCGAAGCAGTGGATGTCGTGACCGACATGGCGACGGATGTTTTGGGTGCCGCGCGTCGGTTTGGGTTTCGGCGCCGTGCCGATCAACACCCCGTGGAATCGATTGAGGATGAGAGCCTGGCAGGCGCTGCTTTGACGATGGCCTTTGCTGAACTCGGCTCAATGCCGACGGAAGAGCAGAAACGCATGCTGCAACAGGGGTTCGCGGATACCTACAATCTGGACAACAAGGCCGCCGAGGAGGCAATGATCCTCGGTCATTGGCTGATCTCCGAATGTGGCACGACAGATGCGGCGGTGACCCGCCTTGCCAAGAAGCTGCTTAGGATTGGCGGGCAATCCGCCGTGGATCCTGTTTTGGAATTGGTCAAGACAGTGGTTGGACCATCTGGCCTGTCCGAGCGGCAGCGCGACGCTTTGCAGGAGGTGGCCCGGATCTTTCGGCGCACCTAAAAGCGTTTTGACCTGAATCACATGCGGCCTGAAATCAAAGATTTCAACGCGTTATGCAATGGCTGAAACCGAAACGCTGGCACAATCCTAATTCATCGCCGCCATTAGTTCGCGGCCCACCAGCATGCGGCGGATCTCCGACGTGCCCGCGCCAATCTCCATCAGTTTTGCATCGCGAAAGATACGTGCGACAGGAGCATCATTCAGAAATCCCGCGCCTCCCATAGCCTGCACGGCCTGGTGCGCTTGTTTCATCGCCTCTTCAGAAGAATACAGAACGCATGCTGCGGCATCCGCGCGGGTCACGGTGCCTCGATCGCAGGCTTTCGCCACCTCGTACACATAAGCGCGGGCAGAATTCAGGGCGGTGTACATATCCGCGATCTTGCCCTGCATAAGCTGGAAATTCCCGATCGCTTGACCAAACTGCTTGCGGGTCGACAGATACGGCATGATCTCATCCAGACATGCCGCCATAATGCCTGTTCCGATCCCGGCCAGAACCACCCGCTCATAGTCCAGGCCAGACATCAGCACCTGAACGCCGCGGCCTTCTTCGCCCAGAACGTTCTCAAAGGGCACCTCGACATCCTCAAAAATCAACTCCGCCGTGTTCGAGCCGCGCATGCCAAGCTTGTCGAAATGGATACTTGTCGAAAAACCATGCATGGCCTTCTCGATCAGAAAGGCTGTGATCCCTTTGCTGCCCGCATCCGGGTCAGTTTTGGCATAAACGACCAGTGTTTCGGCATCGGGTCCGTTGGTGATCCAGTATTTTGTCCCATTCAGAATGAAGCGGTCATTGCGCTTCTCGGCGCGCAATTTCATCGATACGACGTCCGATCCGGCACCGGCTTCGGACATGGCCAAGGCGCCAACATGTTCTCCGCTGATCAGTCCGGGCAGATATTTCTGCTTCTGCTCTTCCGTGCCGTTTAACCGGATCTGGTTCACGCAGAGGTTCGAATGGGCACCATAAGACAGCGAAACCGAGGCCGAGGCACGGGCGATCTCTTCCACCGCCACCGTATGGGCCAGGTAGGACATGCCCGCCCCGCCATAGGCCTCCTCGACGGTGATGCCGAGCAGACCAAGCTCTCCCATCTCGCGCCAAAGATCAGGGGGGAAGCTGTTTTGCTGGTCAATATCCGCTGCCATGGGCTTGACCCGCTCCTGCGCCCAGCGGTGGACCATGTCCCGCAAATCATTGACGTCGTCGCCAAGATCGAACGCCATCGATGCTAGAAACATCGCAAACCCTCCTCCCAAAAGTATGGCAGAGCGTATGACCCTTCCTTTAGGCCGTCAACGGACCCAAACCGAAAGACCAACCAGATTTCTTATTGGCA
Source organism: Pseudomonadota bacterium (assembly GCA_038526275.1). Taxonomy (GTDB): domain Bacteria; phylum Pseudomonadota; class Alphaproteobacteria; order Rhodobacterales; family Rhodobacteraceae; genus 188UL27-1. The sequence goes on from JBCBGY010000183.1 coordinate 2,686, forward strand.
AAAATATCCTCGCCGAAGGCATACATACATTTGGATTACGCCGAGGTTTCTTCATTCAAGCGGGGATCCAGGACAAACGGCTCCTGCACCACATCCAAGCACCATCCCGGTTCCAAGGGCGGATTGACGATCAGGTTCCAACTGAGCCGAGACACAGCTGACGGTACCACCAACATCCGGTGCTGACGCAACTTGTCCTTGCCCCAGGCCCGGCGTTCGGGAGACTGGCTGTAAGGATCAAGCCAAGTCGGATCGGGCAGATCTTCGACCCGCACCACGGTGATGCGGCTTGGGTCCGCCACCGTAAAGCTTGTCATGATATGGGGCTGAGCATCGAGCACCGCAAAGCCCTTATGGACAGCAACCTCCAGAATGGCCGTGGCCGGATCCAGGGCACAGTAGATCGCGCGAACACCGATTGGGTTCCAGCGACCGCCAACCTGGAAGGCGCCTTCGCCCGCTTCCCAATCCTCAGCATATTTCTGGCGATCCAGCCGATGGACCCGGACAGCGCCATCGCCGCCCAGGGCCGCGGGAAGAGGGGTCACAGGTAGACGCCGTAATCGATCTGTCGCAGCGTCCGGTCCAGTGAGGCCGCGCCCACAAAGGTGTCAAGCAACTCAATCGGGCGCCGCCCTTCCAACAGCGGTTGCGGCTTTTGCAGCCAGTCCAAAGCCGCCTCGCGCGAACCGAACACATCCTCAGCCCGGGTCAGGATCAGCGCAAACAGGAAAAGCTGAGAGCCCACATCGGCGGATAAGGCAGCTTTGCCAGCCCGCAGCCGCTTCAACTGGGTCAGGCTCACCGCCAGTATCTCAGCCCAGGTTTTGTCGGACAAACCGTCGACGGCAGTTCGGAAACGGTTCAGCGCATCCGGCAGTAGGCCGTTTTCAATCGCCTCATGAGCTCCTATCGCGGTTTTCGGCGGAGGGTTCTTGTCGTCGAGATACTGCCATGACCTGGCAATCTCTTCTGCATTCGAAAAATCAAAGGCCATGATGCGCCTCACCGTAGCGGTCCATTTTGCCCAATCAAATAGTCAAAATGGCCCGGTTTGTCAAGATCACTCCGCTGCGGCGCGGCCTTGATAGACGGCGCCAACCTCTGCCCGAATGATCCGCGCAATCTGCGCACAATCAGCCAGGGAAAAGGTCAAAGGCAGGCGCATGTCGATGATGCTGTGCAAGATCCGGTCAGAGCGGGGCAGGGGCGTCGGCGCCGCAAAATGCCAATGGTCATAGGTCGAGGTGAAGGCCGCAGGTTCTGGCGCACCAAACCATTTCAACTCCACCCCGCGGGCGGCGCAGCGGGACAAAAGCATTCGAATGTCGTCATCGCCCCAATCCTGCAGCAGAAACTGGATTGACGATCCGACATAGGCCTCGTCCTTCGGCCGGTCGATCACAGTCAAGCCAGGTTGATGCTGCAAACCTTCTTCGACAGCGCGATACCGATCATTCCAGGCGGCCACCTGCTCAGACAGGCGGGCGAGTTGCGGGCGCAAGATCGCGGCCCGTAAATGGTCCATTCGGCCAGAGACATTTGGCGTTGTGTACCGCACAGCCTCGAACACTTCGGGCCCAGGTGCGGCCAAATGCCTGTCATACAGCATGTAGCTGCCTGACAGCAAAATAGCCTTTGCCATCAGTTCAGCATCATCGCTGACGATAAAGCCGCCTTCGCCGGAATTTACATGTTTATAGGTCTGGGTCGAATAGCATCCTGCCGCCCCGTGGCGACCAGAGGGCGTGCCACGCCAAGCCGCGCCCATCGTGTGGGCACAATCTTCGATAACCGTAATGCCCGCCGCATCGCAAATAGCCATCAGCCGGTCCATGTCGCAGATATGGCCGCGCATATGGCTGAGCAGTAAGGTGCCAGCCTGGTCAGCCTTAGCCTCCAGATCGTCCAGATCGATGGTAAGATCAGGCGTGACCTCCACAAAGATCGGTTTTGCCCCGATGGCCGCAATCGCTCCAGGTACCGGCGCAAGGGTGAAAGTATTCGACAAAACTGCGTCACCCGGCCCGACACCAGCCGCGCGCAAGGCTGCGCCCATGGCATAACCGCCAGACGCTACTGCCAGACAATATTTCGCCCCGACCAGGGCTGCAAATTCCTGTTCGAGCAAAGCCACCTCGCCCGCTTCGCCCGGCGCGGTGTTGTAGCGGTGCAGTCTGCCAGACCGCATGACCTCTACCGCTGCGGCGATAGCCTCCTCGGGGATGGGTTCTTGCTGAGTAAAATTGCCGCGAAACGTCTCCATGGCGTTAACCTTCACACTCAAAAGACGCGCGTCAATCGATAAAAGTCTCGGTTAATATCGGATTAACGGGGTACGGCAGGTGTGAGATGATTAATTGTTCGTAAAGATGGAGCCGCAACCTATGAAATTGTCCGTTATCGCGCTCGCCGCAACTCTCGCCCTTGGTGCTCTGACCGGTCAGGTTCAGGCAAAAATCGTCATTGAAGGCCGCTCTGCACAGGCTTTGAACTGCGCGGCCATCCAATTCTCGGCGATGGAAGTCCTGTTCTCTGGCGGGCTTATCGACAATGCAAAGCGTGATGCTGCCCAGGAAATGGCCGTCCAGTATCTGCAGCATGTCCCCGGAACCCGCAAACAGCGTATGCGGGCGATGCGGATGCGTCTGGTTTCGCTGAACGAAAAACTCGATCTGATCGGCCTGCTGGAACAGTGGGAAGGCTCCCAGCGCTGGTGTGAACGCAACTTTTCTTAAGTTGCACCTGGAACCCCGTCATTGGTGCAAGAGCCTTAGCGCCAATGCGGGCAATGCGGCATAGTCGGCAAGCAACGCGTCAGGCTCCATGGCCGCCATATCCTCCCCAGACGGACCGAATGTGACCAACACGGACGGAACGCCTGCGGCGCGGGCGGTTTTGTGGTCGGTGTCCGTGTCTCCCACCATCAAGGACTGCGCCACATTACCTCCGGCGCGCTCCACCGCAGTGCGATAGGGGGCCGGATCGGGCTTTCGAACCGGCAAAGTGTCGGCGCCGATCAATGCCCCGAACAAATCGCGGACGCCCAATTTTTGCATCAGATCTTCGGCCAAAGCCTCCGGCTTGTTGGTGCAGATCGAAATCGCAAACCCGTCCGCCCGCAAAGTTTCTATCGCTTCGACAGCTCCGGGATAAAGCCGCGTATGTTCGGCGATGTTCGCGCCATAGGCTTCCAGCAGAATGGGATATTGCCGGTCCACTTCGGCTTCCGTCGCGCCGCCCACTCGCGAAAAACCCAACCGCAACATCGCCCGCCCGCCGCGCAGAGCCGTTGCGGCATCTTCCGGGCCCAGCAGCGCGCCATGACCCAGCCCTTCAAAACAGGCATTTGCCGCCGCAAGCAAATCTCCGCTTGTATCGGCCAGTGTTCCGTCCAGATCAAAGACGACAGTGCGCATATTCGGCCCTTCCGATGTAATGTTCTGTCACGGCAAGTGACCGGCCAGCCCTTTGCCAAGACTGAGCGAGCGGATACATAGACTTAAATAAAAGAACAACGTGGGCTGGGCAGTCATGTCAGTTAGTTTGGTGGTATTGGCCGCCGGTCAGGGTACGCGCATGCAATCGGACCTCGCGAAGGTCTTGCATGAGGTGGCGGGCGCGCCGTTATTGGCCCATGCCATGCGATCAGGGGCTGTGCTTGAGCCCGCGAAAACGGTCATCGTCACAGGGCACGGTGCAGAACAGGTGGCTGAGGCCGCTCACCATATTGACGCGGATGCGCTGATTGCCCTGCAATCCGAACGACTTGGAACCGCGCACGCTGTTGCACAAGCCAAGGACTTGCTCGCGGATCAGTCCGGAGATGTCATCGTTCTCTATGGTGACACGCCGTTCATTCAACCCGAAACGCTGAACCGCATGACGCAAGCCCGCGCGCAGCATGATGTGGTGATCCTTGGCTTTCAGGCCGCTGATCCAGCCCGCTATGGGCGTCTCATCACCGATGGCGACCGATTGCTGCGCATTGTCGAATATAAGGACGCCAACGCCGAGGAACGCGCCGTAACGCTTTGTAATAGCGGCGTTGTGATGGCAGATCGCGCTGTTCTGTTCGACCTCATCGATGCGGTCGACAATAATAACGCGGCAGGCGAGTATTACCTGACGGATATTGTGGGCATCGCAAATGGGCGCGGTCAGTCGGTGACCGTCGTGGAATGCCCCGAATCCGAGACGCTCGGCGTCAATTCCCGGGCTGACCTGGCAAAGGCGGAGGCGGCGTTCCAAGCCGCTATGCGCCAGCGGACACTGGATAACGGCGTTACACTTGTTGCCCCGGAAACGGTGTTCTTCAGCCACGATACGCATATCGGGCGTGACGCGCTGATCGAGCCCAACGTCATCTTCGGCCCCGGAGTGACAGTGGAAACCGGCGCCCGGATCCGAGCCTTCAGTCATTTGGAAGGCTGCCATGTTTCCCGTGGCGCCGTTGTCGGGCCCTATGCTCGGTTGCGCCCTGGCGCGGAACTTGCCGAGGATGTCCGGGTCGGCAACTTTGTCGAGATCAAGAATGCAACTCTGGCCGGTGGCGCAAAAGTCAATCACCTCTCCTATATCGGTGATGCTTCCATTGGAGAGGCCACCAACATCGGTGCGGGCACAATTACCTGCAACTACGATGGTGTCTTCAAACATAAAACAACGATTGGCTCGGGTGCCTTCATAGGATCCGACACGATGTTAATTGCGCCAGTGGTGATCGGGGATGGAGCCATGACAGCTTCGGGCTCTACCATTAACCAAGATGTGCCAGCGGGAGCGTTGTCTTTTGGACGCGCTAAACAAGAAACAAAGCCCGGAATGGCGGAAGCATTGTTTGCGCGTTTAAGGGCCCTTAAAGAGGCTAAATCAAAGGGAGGTGCTTAACTATGTGCGGGATTGTAGGGGTCCTCGGCCAACACGAGGCGGCGCCGATTATCGTTGAAGCGCTCAAGCGCTTGGAATATCGCGGCTACGACAGTGCGGGTATCGCGACCATCCATGATCGTCGCCTGGATCGACGCCGGGCAGTCGGCAAGCTGGTACATCTGCAAGATCTTCTTGTCCATGATCCGCTGCCTGGAAAAGCCGGCATTGGGCATACACGTTGGGCCACCCACGGCAGTGCGACCACAGGCAATGCCCATCCACATCGGTCCGGTCCCGTCGCCGTTGTTCATAACGGGATTATCGAGAACTTTAGGGACCTGCGCGCGGAACTTGCCGCCAAAGGGTTGATGCAGGAAACCCAGACCGACACCGAAACGGTCGCGATGTTGGCCAACTACTATCTCAGCCAAGGCAACAGCCCCCGCGATGCGGCGGCGCAGGTTCTGGCCCGTCTGGAAGGGGCATTTGCCCTGTGCTTTCTGTTCGACGGAGAAGAAGACCTGCTGATCGCCGCCCGCCGCGGGCCGCCCCTGGCGGTCGGATACGGCGAAGGTGAGGTGTTCGTCGGCTCTGACGCGCTCGCGCTTGGGTCGCTGACCGAGCAGATTACTTATCTGGAAGATGGCGACTGGGCCGTCCTGACCCGCGACAGCGTAGACATCATGGATCACCATGGGCGGCGCGCCAATCGGCCGGTGAAGCGGGTGCAACTCGATCTGAGCCAGGTTGAAAAAGGCGGCCACAAGCATTTCATGGCGAAGGAAATCGCCGAACAGCCTTCTGTTCTGGGCGATACCCTGGCCAACTATCTGCGCAGCAATGAAATTACCCTGCCAGATCCCGGCCTCGACTTCTCGAATTTCGAGCGGATCACAATGGTCGCTTGCGGCACGGCCTTTTATGCTTGTCTGACCGCCAAATACTGGTTTGAGCAGATTGCAAGGCTGCCGGTCGAGGTCGATGTGGCCTCTGAATTTCGGTACCGCGAACCGCCGATTTCTGAGCGCACCTTGGCCATGTTCGTCAGCCAGTCTGGAGAAACGGCCGACACGCTGGCGGCCTTGAGATATTGCACGCAAAAGGCCGACACAATCGCTTCGGTGGTCAATGTGACCGAAAGCTCAATCGCCCGGGCGTCTGACATCACCTTCCCAATTCGCGCGGGAACCGAGATCGGGGTTGCCTCAACCAAAGCCTTTACGTGCCAGCTCACCGTTCTGCTTTTG
>JBCBGY010000184.1:0-8759 GCA_038526275.1 Pseudomonadota bacterium
CATCTGGGTGGCGCCAAGATCTACATGAAGCGCGACGAGCTGAACCATACCGGCGCGCACAAGATCAACAACGTGCTGGGGCAGATCCTTCTGGCCCGCAGAATGGGCAAAAGCCGGATTATTGCTGAAACCGGCGCGGGCCAGCATGGCGTTGCCACCGCCACTGTCTGCGCACGGTTCGGGTTGAAATGCGTCGTCTATATGGGCGCCCATGATGTGGAGCGTCAGGCGCCAAATGTCTTCCGGATGAAGCTTCTAGGCGCCGAGGTGGTGCCGGTGACATCCGGTCGTGGCACGCTGAAAGATGCGATGAACGATGCGCTGCGGGATTGGGTGACGAATGTGCGTGACACGTTCTATTGCATCGGCACGGTCGCCGGGCCGCACCCCTACCCCGCCATGGTTCGCGACTTTCAGTCGATCATCGGCAAGGAAGCCAAGGCGCAGTTGCAAGAACGCGAAGGCCGCCTGCCCGATACGATCATCGCCGCCATCGGCGGCGGCTCCAACGCGATGGGCCTGTTCTATCCATTCCTCGACGATAAAGAAGTCCGGGTCATCGGCGTCGAAGCTGGCGGCAAGGGCGTGAACGCCAAGATGGAACATTGCGCGTCGCTGACGGGTGGCCGCCCTGGTGTGCTGCATGGCAACCGCACCTATCTGTTGCAAGACGATGATGGCCAAATCCTGGAAGGGTTCAGCATTTCCGCCGGGCTCGACTATCCGGGCATCGGCCCGGAACATGCCTGGCTTCACGATATTGGCCGCGCGGAATATGTCAGCATCACCGATAAAGAAGCCTTGGCCGCCTTCCAGCTTTGCTGCGAACAGGAAGGCATCATTCCGGCTCTGGAACCCAGCCATGCCTTGGCCCATGTCATGAAAATCGCGCCCGGCCTGCCGTCCGATCATCTGATCTGCATGAATATGTGCGGCCGCGGCGACAAGGACATCTTCACCGTTGCTAAGGCCCTTGGCGTCGACATGGACACGGGCGGCTGAAGCTAGAACTCTGCTATCTGGTCGAACAAACGGAAAAATTTACCTCCGCAACATCTTTGAAAAGTTTGGCACCGGGCCGGAACAAGTCGAGGCATGAAGGGCCGGACGTTTTCGAATGTTGCGCGAGCGCGTAATTTTGTTGCGCGACGGCAACAGCGTGACCAAGGGTCAATAGTACCGTTGCCCGAATCCCACAGGCCGCCCTATCCAGCGGCTCCCAGATGTCATGTTTGGACCCTAGCGGATGGAACTCGCGGTTCGTCCGGTGCGGATCGGCTCTGCCGATGGTCGTATGCCAGGGCCAGAAGGACGATGGGGCTGGCTTTGGGTGCCATTCTGAGATGTAGCTCAATAGGTAGAGCACTACGTTAAGATCGTAGCTGTAGCGGGTTCGATCCCCGTCATTTCGACTAGGTATAGCGGAGACGCTAGAGGTTCGATTCCTCACCGGCCTTCCACGCCGGACCGTATCAAAACGGTTCACAATTCGGGTTCCGGGGTTGCCTCAGCAGGGGCGGCCTCACGCTGTGCGCGTCTTCGGACAAACACGGCAACGGGCCTTCGCTGCTCTGCCGTCGGGCCGGGTGGCAGATGACGGCAGCGCGCGCCTCGCGCCGGGCCGGGTGGATTTCGATCCGCCCAATGCCCCGCACCTGGCTTGCAATGCCCGCTCTCTGCCGCTCCGCCGGGCGGTATGGCGCGAGGCGGCCCCGGCGCCTTTTTTCTGCCCTTCGTGGCATAACACCTGACGCCCGACCGGGCGCAACCAACTGACAAACATAGGAGTTCGCACGTTGCGACGACGATAGGACGAGATGAAGAGGAGACAAAGACATGACCAATATCGAACGAATGATTAAAGCCGCGCTCGGACTGAAGCGCGTGATCATCAGCGAAACAGAACGGGCTCTGGTGCTGGATAAGGGGCGTTTGACCGCAATCCTGACCCCAGGCGAACACTGGATCAATCGCGAAGGCACCGAGATCGAGGTGCACAAGGTCAATGGTCTCCGCTTCACCTCGCCCTACAGCCGGGCGCTCTTTCGGGAACAGCCTGATCTCGCGGCAGCACATTTGACAGAGATCACGACTGGGGCCGAAGAGCTGGCGATCATCTCGCTCGACGGGCGGGTTCATGACGTCATGACGCCGGACCACCGCGCAATCTTCTGGAAAGATGCAGGGGATTGGACTGTAGAACGTGTCGACCTGAGCGGCGGGCACGAGATTGCGCCCAAGCTGGCACAGCGGCTGATGCGGTCGGGCCTGACCAAACAGATGACCTCGACAGAGGTTGGCGAAGGAAAGGTTGGCTTGCTGACGGTCGACGGCGTGTTCGAGCGGGTTTTGCAACCGGGCACTTACTGGTTCTGGTTCGTCGGGCGCAAGCATATGGTCAAGCTGGTCGACATCCGCTGGCAATCGCATGAGGTCAACGGGCAGGAGATCCTGACGAAAGACCGCGTGACGATCCGGGTGAACCTGACTGCAGACTACCGGGTCACGGATCCGGTTCTGGCGACATCGGCTGTGAAGGACTTTGCTGAGGCGCTCCACAGGGCGTTGCAGTTGGCCTTCCGGAAGACGCTGGGCGCGCTGACGCTCGACAAGCTTTTGGCGGACAAGGTGTCGGTTGACGCCGAAGCGGCCGGGCAGGTTCGGACGGAGATGGCCGAGATCGGCATCGAAGTTGGTGAGATTGCGTTGAAAGACGTGATCCTGCCGGGCGACATGCGTGAGATCCTGAACCAGGTGGTCGCGGCCGAAAAGCAGGCCGAGGCCAACGTGATCCGGCGCCGTGAAGAAACGAACGCGACCCGTTCGCTTCTGAACACGGCAAAGGTCATGGCGGAAAACCCGGTGATGCTGCGCTTGAAAGAACTCGAGGCGCTGGAATCCATCGCCGGGAAGGTCGAACGCCTGACCGTGCATAACGGAACGGAAGGTCTGATGACTGACCTCGTGCGCCTGCGCGATTGAACTGAACGGTTTCGGGAGACCGGCGCGTTTCCCGAAACCAACAGAAAAGGCTTCCCATTGGGACGTAAGGGGCCTATAAACCGCGGCTCATACTTGGGCCTACACCCTTGGAGGAGGCCCGTAACCTAGGAGTTTACCCATGGCTGGAGAGATCCCGGATCTCAACGCCACGGTACGGACGGGGACAGGCAAGGGGGCCGCCCGTCAAGCCCGCAGAGATGGGCTCGTACCTGGCATTGTATATGGTGGCGGCACAGATCCGTTGCCAATCAACCTCCCCTTCAACGTGCTGATGAAGCGTCTCAAGGCGGGCCGCTTCTTGTCGACCCTGTTCAATATGAAGGTCGAAGGGCACGACGATGTCCGCGTGATCTGCCGCGCCGTTCAGCGGGACGTGGTCAAGGATTTGCCGACGCATGTGGATTTCATGCGCCTGCGGCGGACCACCAAGGTTAACCTGTTTATCCCGGTAGAGTTCGTTGGCGAAGAGGTTTCGCCGGGGATCAAGCGCGGCGGCGTTTTGACCGTGGTGCGTCCGGAAGTGGAACTTGTGGTCACTGCAGGCGACATTCCCGAAAAGATCACCGTGGACGTATCTTCAATGAATGTCGGAGATACAGCGACCATCTCCATGGTTGCCCTGCCAGATGGCGCCAAGCCGACCATTGACCGGGACTTTGTGATCGCCAACATCTCGGCGCCGTCCGGATTGCGGTCTGCCGACAATGAAGCGGATGGCACTGGAGAAGAAGCAGAAGCGGAATAATAAACCTTTCCACTTTTTGACTTCATGGGGCGCCATTTGGTGCCCTTTTTTCTTGGGCCAGTCGGGCTGCAAGCAAGGGCGAAGCACGTTGACCCACAAATCAACGCGTTTTGGTTCAGATTGGCCGCGAAACACTGTAGGACATCGCACGGGCTTTAGGGGACGGACATGCGCGCGAGCCTTGTGGGTATCTTGCGACGGTTTGGCCTTGTGATTGCACTGGGCCTGATCACGGTCGTGGTTTCAGAGATCTGGTTCTATCCCGTGACCCTGCCGCCCCATCCGGAGCTGGTGTTGGTCTATGGCCTCATGGCGTTTCTGTTCGCGATTTGCTTGGCCCGCTTCAAGGTCCAGGGCCTAGCGGGGCTTTCCTTGGCGGCCGGTTTGTTCGGATTTGTGGCCGAAGGCGTACCCGTGACAGAACTCTACCGTTCTCTGCCATTCACGATCCTTTGGACAAGCTTGGCGTGGCATGGGCTCATCACCGTTGGGCTGGGGCTGATCCTTTACCGTCGGGTCATGGCCCGGGGAGGTTGGTGGACGGCATTGGGTCTGAACGTCTTGTTCGGTGCTGCCCTAGGTTGGTGGGGCGGTTACATCTGGAACAGTTCGGGTTTGGGTTGGGCGCCTGTCGAAAGCTTCGGCGCACAGTTCCTGGTAGGTTACATCGCCTTCATCGCAGGTCACTGGCTCCTCGACCGCTTGGCGCCGCTCGGGCTTCCTTCGCGCAAGAGAGAATTCATGATCTGGATTGGTCTAGCGCTTGCGGCTTATGCTGTGTCGCCGCTCTCTGCCGCGTTTCCGGAATCGCTTGTCTTTTTGCTGCTCTTGGCTCTTTCCATTCTGGGGCTTCAGGCGCAAACGGGAACGGGGCGTCTCGCCATTTTGAAACGTTTCGAACAGGAGGCGATCCCGGTTAGACGATACGCGGTCAGTTTAGCCCTGCCCATTGTGGCGTTACCCACATACCTGATCGCAACGCTGGAACGAACGCTCTACGAAGCAAATGCCTGGCTGATCCTCACCGCAGGACCATTGGCGGCGGCGCTTTGGATCCGCGGATTGGCGGCCATTGTAATCCGCCGGTAGGACTGGCGGTCGCCCGGTATTCGCGGGTAAGAAGCAATCGTCACAAGGAGCGGCCCGATGCGACTTTTCGTGGGCCTCGGCAATCCCGGGGCAAAATATGCCAGAAACCGGCACAATATCGGCTTCATGGCGGTGGACCGTTTGGCCAGCGACCACGGCTTCGGCCCATGGCGGGCCAAATTCCAAGGGCAAATCAGCGAGGGATCCCTGGGCGGCACGAAAGTTTTGCTGCTGAAGCCGGAAACCTTCATGAACAAGTCAGGTCAATCCGTGGGCGAGGCCGCACGCTTCTACAAAATCCCGCCTGAGGATGTGATGGTCTTTCACGATGAAATCGACCTGGCGCCTAAGAAGGTGAAAGTGAAACAGGGCGGCGGCCATGCGGGCCATAACGGGCTGCGGTCGCTTCATGGCCATATCGGCGACACGTACGGACGGGTGCGATTGGGCGTCGGACATCCCGGCCATAAGGATGCAGTGCCCGGCTATGTGCTGCGCGATTTTCCCAAGGCGGACGATGAATGGCTCGACGATCTGTTGCGGGGCCTCAGTGACGGGGCGGCAGATCTCGCCGCTGGCGATGGGCCACGGTTTCTCAACGCCGTTGCCCTTCGATTGAACCCGCCCAGATCCTCAAAGACGGTTGCGCCGTCGAAGTCCGTCGAAACTCAGCCGGCTGACGCGCCGCCGCCAGATAAAAGATCCCCACTTCAACGCCTCGTGGACCGGTTCAAATGAAAACATTGCAAGAAAACTTCGTCGCACAGTCCATTGCTTGCAACAGAATGGGTTCGCCCTTCATGGGCCGGTTGATGAAGCTTTTTGCCGACCGTTTGGCACCCGGTTCAGCGGTGGCGGACCGTATGCTGGGTTGGCCTGGCGATACGGGGCCTCAATCACAATCGGTGCCACTTCGGATTGCCGGCGCGCTCCATGCCATTGTGTTGGATGGGATCGATCCGGAGCTTGCTGCTGCTTATCCGCCGAATAACGTGAGCGATGACGCGCTATGGCAGGCGGTAAATGCTGCCTTGGTGCGGGACGAAACGCGGCTGATGGAGTGGCTGGATAGCGCACCACAAACCAATGAGGTGCGTCGCGCAGCGGCATTGATCCCAGCTTTTCACATGGTCGCCGCGGCGACCGGCTTGCCCCTTGCGCTGCACGAACTTGGCTGTAGTGGCGGCCTGAACCTGCGGGCCGATCAGTTCCACCTGGCGGCGGGCGACGTGAGCTACGGCCCCACCGACAGCGCCGTGAAGATCACGCCGGACTGGACAGGCCCGGCGCCCAGACCAGCGGACCTGCAGGTGATCGACCGCCGGGGCGTTGACCTGAACCCGCTCAACCCAACCGATCCTTTCGACCAACTCCGCCTGCGCGCGTACCTTTGGCCCGATCAGGCGGATCGGTTGCAGCGCACCAGCGCGGCCATCGGCCTTGCCGAATCCCACCCTGCGCAGGTCGAACGGGGTGATGCGATTGGCTGGCTCGAGCAGGCCTTGCAGCAAACTGTCGAAGGGCAGGCCTTGGTGATTTACCACACGATCGCCTGGCAATACTTTCCCGACGCGCTGCAGGCCCGTGGTGAAGAGTTGCTGCAAGAGGCAGGTAACCGTGCCACCTTGGACCGACCGCTTGCACGGATTTCGATTGAGGCTGATGGTGCGAAGGGCGCGGCTATGACCCTTCAAACTTGGCCAGACGGGATCCTTCACCAACTCGGGCGGGTCGACTTTCATGGCCGCTGGCTTCAATGGGACGGGCCGATCGCCCTTTAGACACTCGCCAATGAAGGAAGGCCGCCCGATGTCCGAAGACCGATACCTCGTGAAGAAGGCCGAGATTGCAGAGATGGAGGGCAGCCCCAAGATCCATTTCCTCAACAGCAACGCCCGATGCACGAACAAATCTCTCGGTGATTTGGCTGGTCTGACGGGTTTCGGCTTTCACCTTCTCGAAGTGGAACCGGGTCGGGACACGACTGAGCTTCACTTTCACTTCCGTGAGGACGAGTGCGTATTCATTCTGTCAGGCGAGGCTACGGCCCAGATAGGGGACGAGACCTTTGCCGTGTCGGAAGGCGATTTTCTGGGCTATCGGAAAGGTGGTTTGGCGCACACGATCCGAAATACCGGATCAGAGATTCTGCGCTGCATCGTCGTGGGCGAGCGGCACGATACCGACATTGTGGACTACCCCAACAAGGGCAAGCGGATGTTTCGCACCAAGGGGCTGGCCTGGAACGTGGTGGATCAGGCGGACATCAAAGACCGGCCCGTTACCACGAAACCCTGAACTGCCTTCCATTCTCCCCGGTTTGCACTCCCTCTTACGCTGACCTATTCCTTCTTCAATTGCCCGGGGAGAAAACGATGGACAAAGACGAATCGGTGAACGTGTTGGGCGGAACCTTGATGCCGTGCTCGCTGGATCCGGTAACGGGCTTTTACCGTAATGGATCGTGTGACACCTGCGCCCAGGACCGCGGCAGCCACACCGTTTGCGCCGTTATGACCGAAGAATTTCTCGCCTTCTCGAAATATGTGGGCAACGACCTGTCGACGCCGCGCCCGGAATACAGTTTCCCGGGGCTCAAGCCAGGGGATCACTGGTGCCTGTGTGCCGGGCGTTTCCTTCAGGCCCATGACGAAGGTCTGGCCCCGCACGTTAATCTTTCAGCCACGCACAAACGCGCGCTCGAAATTGTTCCGCTTGAGGTCTTGAAAGAACATGGCGGCACCCTCGGATGATGCCAGAAGCTTTTCTGCGGTCACTCTTCGATGTCGCTGTCAAGGCCGCCGATCCGATGGCCTGTATCCCGGCGGCGCTGCCACCGAAACCATCGGGCCGCGTGGTCGTTATCGGTGCTGGCAAGGCTTCGGCCCGGATGGCGGAAGCGGTCGAGACCGTTTGGGGCCCGTGCGAGGGGTTGGTTACCACCCGCTACGGATATGCAAGGCCGTGCGCTGGCATCCGGATTGTCGAAGCAGCCCATCCAGTGCCGGACGCCGCCGGTGTTGCTGCAACCGTTGAGCAGTTGGACCTCCTGTCCGAGCTCGGCCCCGACGATTTCGTGTTGGCCCTGATCTCCGGTGGCGGCTCCGCTTTGCTGTGTGCCCCGGCAGGAGAGATGACGCTGGCCGAAAAGCAGGCAGTCAATGCGGGTCTTCTAGCGTCAGGCGCACCCATCGACCGAATGAACGTGGTGCGCAAGCATCTCAGCCGGGTCAAGGGTGGCCAATTGGCGGCCACAGCCCACCCTGCCCGGATGTTGACGCTCACGATTTCCGATGTGCCGGGCGATGATCCGGCATTCATTGCGAGTGGCCCAACGGTGGGGGACCCCTCGACGCCCGAAGAGGCCAGAGCGATCCTGGCGCGTTGGAATGTTGACATCCCGGCAAGTGCGCAGGCTGTTCTAGCTGGCGAGACGGGTGTCTTGCCCCCAGGGGATCCACGGCTTTCCACCTGTGAGACCTTGGTCATCGCCGCACCTTCGCAGTCGCTTGACGCTGCAATGGCGGAAGGTGCGACACAAGGGTTTGACGTCCGTCAATTGGGTGATGATCTGGAGGGCGAAGCACGCGATCTGGGTGCGGCACAAGCCCGTATGGCCTTGGAACTCCAGAAGGAAATGGGCGCGACGGATGCACCGATCCTGCTGCTGTCTGGTGGCGAATGCACTGTGACGCGGCGCGGAGACGGGATTGGCGGCCCAAATGCCGAGGCGATGCTGTCCGCCGCCATCACTTTGGATGGAGCGCCTGGAATCTGGGCTCTGGCCTGCGACACCGATGGGGTCGACGGCGCTGCGGAAGTGGCCGGAGCCATCATTGGCCCGGAGACACTGGTTACCGCGCATAGAGCGGATATCGATCCTCAGGCCGCCCTTGATCAAAATGACGGGCATAGTTTCTTT
>JBCBGY010000185.1:0-8749 GCA_038526275.1 Pseudomonadota bacterium
GCTTGGCAACTGATCCCGTCCGCATCCGAAACAGCAGCACATCTCCGGGATCAAACTGTCCGTCCAAGACACGCACCTGCAAGTGCCGCGTGGCCGCACGCCACAATTGCTCGTCCCGCTCAGCCTCCGACCAATCGGGCGTATAAGGCGGCACCCGTTCGGGCTCATCGCCGTAAATGACCCGCCAGACACCGCGCAACAGCCCCAGGCAATCGCAGCCCGCGCCTTTGGCCGAAGCCTGATGCCGGTAGGGAGTACCAATCCACTCCCGCGCTTCACCCACAACCTGGCTCATGCATCCCCCTTCAGGCTACCGCCAGTATTGGGCCGGGCCTGCGTTGGATAGCTCATCAGCCAATCCTCACCTGGAATATCAGGAAAGCCGCGAAAGTTAATGTAATTGCTGAATTTTTGCTGGCATGTAACCGGCCTGCGATCACACCCTGCCTCAATCCGCACACGGTCCCCGGGGGCCAGTTCGGCCTGCAGGTCCTGCCACAACGCGATCTCTCGCGTAGCCCCATCAACCGTATCTGTCCGGATTAGGCCGGTCAGGTCAGCCGCGGCACCATCCAGCACCTGCAAACGTCCACGTTCAAACCAACCGGCCTCAAAGCTTCCCAACCCGGACAGCCGCAAAACCCGCCGCCCCTCGACCGAGACGATGTCCGCCTCGGCAGCGTAACCCGGCAGGTCCAAATCGAACCGGCACTGCGTGTCTCCCAATACCGCCGAGCAAGGCTGCTGAAAGACCCGGCCCCGTGGCTGATTCAGCGCCTCGGTCAAACCGCGCAGTTCTGCGGTGAACGCGCCGCTGCCTCGGGTCACTTCGCCGATAGTTCCTCGAAACTGTACCAACCGTTCCTCTGGGGCAGCCCAATTGACCAACCAAGCAACGACTTCTGCACCGTCGAAGCGGCCCGCCAAAATGTCTTCTTCCGTCACCGCAGCGTCGGTCAGGGCACCAAGGGCTTCGCTATTGTCCACCGCCAAACCAGTGGTTTGGGCCAACGCTTTTGCGGTCAACCCACTGTCAGCCTTAAATGCGATCCCGTTGAACGCCACGGGCAGGTCATGATCCGTAAATCCAAACTGCCGACCGTCCCTGCGCGTGATCGACCAGCATCGGCAGACGGTGGTTGTACCTGTCGCCAAGTGTGTTTCCAGCGCCGCGTTGCTCATACCCGCACCTCAACCACTGGCACAGACGGCACATCACCAGCTTCAAAACTGGCAACCGAGCTTTGGATCCGATCCGTGTCGAACCGCACGGGCACGTCAAACTCAAACCCGGCCGTCACCTGGGCGCCAGCCAGTGGAACATCGACCAAGGTCACCGCTCCGCCAACGAGGTCCAAGGCAAAGTCTACATCCTCGGTCAACTCTATCCCGTTGACGGCGACCCGCACGGTGCCCGAAACGGGCTTCGCAATCGGGCGGGTATAGCTGTGATCGCCTGACACATATGTCTTGGAAAGCTGGAACACGTCCTGCGTTCCGTCACCGACACCGATCTGCTGGTCGGTGTAGCCAACATCCTCCGAAGGTGGCCCAGACTTATAGTCCGCCCAATCCTTCCAGCGAAATCCGTAAAGCTGACCGCGTCGCGCTTCGAAAAACGCCAACAGCAACCCAATGTCATCCAATGATCGAACGCCCATTCCGGCATCATAGCGGCGGCGGGAATGCGTCCAGGGCGTGTTGCGCTCCTCAAAACCATTGGCCAACGTCACGACTTCCGTCCGACGTTCAGGGCCGCCCGCTGACCCAAAACTCAGCGAGGCGGGAAACCGCACTTCATGAAAGCCCATGATCCTGTCCTCCAGTGGCCGCGTTCCCTCACGCGACAACTATCGGGCAAAACCTTCAGCGTTGCGGAACACCTGTCCGCAGCGCGCGTTGCAAAGCAGCGCTATACCTGTTCAGATCTCTTCCATCGCATCAGATTTGAACCCTAAAGCCTTGAATCAAAGACGATAAAGCGCAGAAAATTTCTGGTCGAGATACTGCAGAAGCGGCTGCACGCTCGGTGCATCACCTGTGGCACGGGTGATCAAATCAATGGGCTCATAAAGCCCCCCATGCCGCTGGACGCGCTCCCGCAGCCAGGCGGTTGCAGACCCGGTTTGTCCTGCAGCCAACTCTGCATCCAGGTCAGGTAAATCTGCCCGCAGCGCCTGGTGCAGGCAGCCCGCATAGACATTGCCCAACGTGTAGGTCGGGAAGTAGCCAAACAGCCCGACACTCCAATGGATATCTTGCAAAACACCATTGGACGGCTTGTCCACGACAACACCAAAGTCAGCGGCAAATCTGTCATTCCAGGCCCCTGGCAAATCGCCTACAGCCAAATCGCCGGAAACCAGAGCTTGCTCCAAATCGAACCGCATCATGATGTGCAGGTTGTAGTGAACCTCATCAGCTTCCGTCCGGATATATCCTGGGGCAACACGGTTCACAGCGGCATAGAAGCTATCCGCATCGGCCACGCCTAAGGCCCCGAACGCCTGCTGCATCTCACCGTAGAGCCAGCCGCAAAAGGCCCGGCTCCGGGCAAACTGGTTCTCGTAAATCCGGCTTTGGCTTTCGTGAACCCCCATCGAAACGCCGCGACCCAGCTTGGTCAAGGCGTGCTGCGGATCAATCCCCTGCTCATAGGTCGCATGACCAACCTCATGGATGGTTGAAAACAGGCAATTGAAAGGATCGCGGGCATCCGTCCGGGTGGTGATCCGCACATCCGTCCCGGAACCAGAGGAAAACGGATGCACGGCCCGATCAATACGTCCCCGATCCAGATCATAGCCAAAGGCCACAGCCATCCGTTCGGCCACGCGCATCTGCATGTCTTCGTCAAACGCGCCCTGCAGCTCTGGCGCAGCAACATCCGCACCCAGAACCTTCTCGCGCAAAACCACAAGTCCAGCGCGCAATTCGGCGAACATCGCCCCGATCGTCTCGGCAGTCGTCCCGGGCTCATAGTCGACAAGCAACGCGTCATAGGCCGACCCCTGACCATCGGCCAAAGCCGCACCCTGCTCCTGTTTCAAAGCCAAAATCCGCGACAGGCTCGGCGCAAACTGATCAAAATCCTCATCTGCGCGCGCCTGGGCCCAGACGCCCTGGGCCAAACTGGTCTCCCGCGCCAACTCGGCGCTCAGCTTCGCTGGCAGTTTCGTGGCCCGCTCATAAGTTCGCCGAATTTCCCGCAAATTGGCCTGCCCAACCGGATCCTCGGTGGTGGCGGTCTCCAACCAATCGCCCACGCGCTCATCAGACCGACGCGCATGCAAGACCGCCTCAAGCGCCGCCATCTCCTCGCTGCGTTGCGCCGCGGCACCGGATGGCATCATCGTCTCTTGATCCCAGCCGAGCCGCCCGGCCACCTGACTCAACGCGCTGGTTTCACGCTGAAACGCCATTAATTCCTCAAAGGCGGTCATGTGCGACCCTCCCGAACTGATCCGACAATGGGATATGCTGCCAAAAACCGCGCCCTCAGGATCAGAACCCAGAGAATGACAGCCAATAATTGGTGAAAAATGGCCAAGTGCCAGGGCGCGCTGTTCATCACAGTGACGATGCCAATCACGACCTGCCCAAACAGAACAACGCCTGCCCACTCAAAGGCCCTCTGTGTGCGCTTGTGCGCACTGCGCCGCCCCCGCCAACAAACGAATAGACCAACTACCAAAAGCAGGTATCCCGCTATCCGGTGCATGAACTGGACCAGCCCGTCATCCTCAAAGAAGTTGCGCCAAATAGGCTGCAGGTCCAACGGATCGGGCGGCAGGAAGCCACCCGCCATCAAGGGCCAATCGACATAGGTTCGGCCTGCATCGATCCCCGCCACCAATGCGCCCAGCAAGATCTGCACAAAAGCCAGCCCCAGAAACACGCCAGCCCCTGTCATATGGTCCGCCTCACGGACCCGGCGGGCCTGCATCAGCTCCCGCTCTGCCCGCCCCATATGCAGCACATACCAGGCAATGAAGCCCAGGATCAGAAATGCCAGGCCCAAATGGGTGGCCAGCCGGTAGGATGCCACATCCAACGCCTCGCCGGTTAAGCCCGACGCCACCATCCACCACCCAATCGCGCCCTGAATGCCGCCCAACACCCCCAGAAAGGCCAAGCGCCCGGTCCACCCGGTGGGGATCTTTCGCGCCAGCAAAAACGCCAGAAAACCCAAGGCCCATACCAAGCCGATGACGCGACCCAACTGGCGATGTCCCCATTCCCACCAATAGATGACCTTGAACTCGGCCAGGCTCATCCCCTTGTTTTGCAATTCATATTCCGGGATCGCTTTGTACTTCTCGAACTCCGCGTCCCAGGCGTCAGCGGACAAAGGCGGGATCGCCCCGGAAATCGGTGCCCACTCGGTAATTGACAGCCCGCTATCAGTTAGCCGCGTGAGCCCCCCAACTTGAATCATCACAACGACCAGACCGAACAGCACAATCAGCCAAAGCCGAATGGCCTTTCTTGCGCCTGCCCGTCCCGCTTGGTCGATCAGCCCCGGAGAGGGTGCCGCCGCTGCCGCTTCCTTCTCGCCGACCTCTTCAAAGATGCTGCGTTTCGTGGCCATCGGGCCCTCCTTTGCGGGCGAAGCTAGGCCGCCCCGGCGCTGGCATCAAGAGCCAGGCCCCCGCGGCGGATTGCGCAAAAGTTGGCGCAACATTCCATGTAGCATCTGCACGTCTGAACGGGTCAGATCGAGCCGACCCCACATATTGCGCAGAACCGTTTTCATGCCGGCTGCCTTGTCGGGCGGAAAGAAAAAACCGGCCTCGCCCAGCCGTTCTTCGTAATGATCGCCCAGTTTTTCAACTTCGATCCCGGTGGCCAATTCCAGCGGCGGGTCTTGCGACGCAGCCACCGCGTCACCGCGCCCCCATTCATAGGCCATCAGCAACACACATTGGGCCAAGTTAAGAGAGAAAAACTCCGGATTGACCGGCACCGTGATGATCGCATTGGCCCGCGCGACATCGTCATTTTCCAATCCCGCCCGCTCCGGCCCAAAAAGAAGCCCAATCTTTTGGCCCTCTGCCGCCTTCGCGCGGGCCTCGGCCATGGCGGCCTCCGGTGTCAATACGGGCTTGGTCAGGTCGCGGGACCGCGCGGTCGTTGCATAAACATAGGTGCAATCCCCAATGGCGCTTGCCACGCCATCATGCACCGTCGCCGCGTCCAAAAGCCGCCCCGCCCCACTGGCCAACGCGACGGCCCGTTGGTTGGGCCAGCCGTCACGCGGGCTGACAAGGCGCATCCGGCTCAGACCGAAATTCCACATGGCTCGCGCCGCCGCACCGATATTCTCGCCCATCTGGGGCCGGACGAGGACAAAGGTAGGCTCTAGCATTGGGCTTCCTGCAGCTATTGACAGCGCGGCCTGATAGACCCGCCTCGCAGCCAAGGCAAGCGGGGGTGGATAGCCAAGACGGTCGACCGCAGCTATAGCAACGCCCAAACGACAAAGGATGTCACCGAAGTGGCCGACGACGAGCAGCCCCAGATTTATCTCATATCCCCTCCCTCGATTGAGCTATCCCAGTTTCCCGATGCCCTGGCGCGGGTTCTGGACAGTCGGGCCATCGCCTGCGTCCGTCTGGCGCTGAGCACAACAGATGAGGATGCCCAGTCCCGCGCGGCTGACCTTTGCCGCGAAGTGTGCCACGCCCGCGATGTGGCCATCGTGGTCGAAAACCATCTGCGGTTGGCCGAAACGCTCGGGCTAGACGGCGTGCACTTTTCCGATGGCCCCCGGCAGGTTCGTCCGGCCCGGCAGGATCTCGGCGAAGACGCCATCGTCGGCGCCCATTGCCGCACGTCGCGCCATGACGGAATGACCGCCGGCGAAGCGGGCGCGGACTATGTCGCCTTCGGACCTGTAGAAGCAGGCTTGCTTGGCGATGGCAGCGCCGCCGAAAAGGATCTGTTCGCCTGGTGGTCCGAAATGATCGAACTGCCGGTTGTGGCCGAAGGCGGTCTTACGGCAGACAGCATCGCCGATCTTGCGCCAGTCACCGATTTCTTCGGCATCGGCATGGAAATCTGGTCGAAAGAGAACCCCGTCACCGCGTTGCAGGACTTACTCGCCCCGCTGACCTGATCAACCGGCAACGACAAGCTCTTGCAGGATCGCGCGAACCGGCCCTGCCATGGGCTGTGGTTTTCGATCTGCCCGCCCGACATTGACATGTACGAAGTGCCCTTGGGCGGCTGCGGTTTCCGCATCGCCCTGAAATAGGCCAATCTCATAGCGCACCGAACTGGACCCTAACCGAGCGACCCGAAGCCCGGCATCCACACGGTCGGGAAAGGCCAGTTCCGCAAAATAGTCACAACTGGAAGACACAACCAGAAAAACAGTCTCGCTTTGGCCCATATCCAGGATGCCACGGCGCACCAAGAACCCGTTCACCGCCGTGTCAAACAGCTGATAATGCACGGCGTTATTCATGTGGCCGTAAATGTCATTGTCGGCCCAACGTGTGGCCAATGGTTCAAAATGCGCATAGGCCGCGCGGGTGTCCGGGACGGGTCGACTCACCAGGCCGCCTGGTAAATGGCCAAGGCGTCGGTTTCCGTAACCTCCCGCGGATTGTTCACCAGCAGCCTTGTCTGGTTCATCGCGTCCCGGGCCATCATCGGCAAAGCGTCTTCTCCGATCCCCACAGCCCGCAGACCTTCGGGCAATCCGCAGCGCCGGGAAAGGTCAGCCAGTGCTTCTGCAAAGGCGGCTGCACCTTCCTGCGGCCCCAGACCAGACAGCTGCGGAAAGGCATGCGGGGCCAGTTCCGCATAAGGATTGGGCGCCGTTACCGAATTGAATCTTAGCACATGCGGCAGGACGAGAGCGTTCGACAGCCCGTGGGGAACCTTGAAATGCCCCCCGATCGGATAGGCCAGGGCATGGATCGCCGCCACGGGCGAATTCGCAAAAGCCTGCCCGGCCAGCATCGACCCCAACAACATATCTGACCGAGCGCTAACATCCCCGCCATCCTCCACCGCCCGTTCTATCGCGCCACCCATGAGCGACAGCGCCTTGATCGCCAGGGATCGGGACATCGGATTATTGTTGGGGCTGGCCGACGCATAGGCCTCAATCGCGTGCACCATGGCGTCAATCCCCGTGGCCGCAGTGGTCGGAGCAGGCAAGCCAAGTGTGAGTTCGGGATCCAAAAGCGCGATATCCGGCAGCAAAACCGGTGAAACCACCCCCATCTTTTCGGACGTGCCCGTGGTGATAATGGCAATCGGCGTGACTTCCGACCCGGTGCCCGCCGTTGTGGGCACCAGCATCAGCGGCAACCGAGACCCACTTACATTGCCGATGCCGTAAATCTCTGCGAGCTTTTGGTCCCCCGTCGCGAGAATGGCGGCAAGCTTTGCCACATCCAGTGGAGACCCACCGCCCAATCCCAAAACGCCCGTGGCCCCGTGCCGCCGTACCGTCTCTGCGGCATCCAGCACGACCTTTTCCGGCGGGTCCGCCACGACCTCTGAAAATACGGCCACCTCTATGCCCGCATCGGCCAAATGGGCCACGGCCCGGTCCACCAATCCGGTCGCCTGAAGCCCCGCATCAGTGACTACGCAGACCTTTGGCCCCAAGGGGGCGGCACGCGCCCCGATCTCTGCAATCAGCCCTGGGCCAAACTGGATCGACGGCGCGGTATTGAACGTAAAGGCTTTGGTCATTCGGCCACCCTCACCAGTTGCTTTCCGAAGTTACCGCCGTCCAGCATCGACAGGAACGCGGCGGGTGCCTGTTCCAAACCGTCCGTCACAGTTTCTCGGTAGGCGATCTGACCGGAGGCAACCAACGGCGCGACCTCTTCCTGAAACGGGCGAAACCGGTCCTGATGATCGGTGATGATGAACCCCTGCACGCGGAGCCTTTGTGTCAGGATGGTCAGCCAGGCCCGGGGCAAAGGCATCGCCTTGTCAACGTCTTGGCCCGAATACCATGAAATCATGCCACAAATCGGGATCCGGCCACCTTGGTTCATCAATGGCACCACGGCATTCAACGTCTGGCCACCGACATTCTCGAAGTAGATGTCCACACCGTCGGGCGCGGCGGTCGAGATTTCCTTGCTCAGGCCGCGCCAATCCTCCGCCGCCCTGTGGTCAATACAGGCATCAAAACCCAATGTTTCAACGGCATAGGCGCACTTGTCCGCCCCGCCAGCGACGCCAATCACGCGCAATCCCCGATGTTTGGCCAGTTGGCCGACCAAACTGCCCACAGCCCCAGTGGCAGCGGAAACAACAATCGTTTCGTCAGCTCTGGCCTCAGCGATGTCCGTCAAGCCGACCCAACCCGTATGCCCGGGCATCCCGAGAACGCCCAGCGCCGTCTGAACCGGCGCCAGACCGGGATCAAGCTTCAGCAGTGCGTCACCGTGATCCAAAGCGTGGCTCGCCCAACCAGTACCGGCCAGAACGATGTCGCCTTCTGCGAAACCGGCATGGCGGCTGGCGATCACTTCGCCAACTCCGCCGCCACGGATCTTGCCGCCGACCGGCACCGGGGCAGTGTACGACTTTCCGGCATCCATCAGACCACGCTGATAGGGGTCGAGCGAGAACCAAAGGGTCCGAACCAGCACCTCTCCCACCTCCGGCTCGGGCATCGGCGCCTGGTCCAGACGAAAATGCCCTACCGTCGGCACCCCGTCCGGTCGCTTGGCCAATACAATCTGCCGCAGCTCTGCCATGTGCTTCCTCCCGC
>JBCBGY010000186.1:0-1842 GCA_038526275.1 Pseudomonadota bacterium
GACTTCTCGATCCGTGCTTTGATGCGGATGTCGATATTGGGCCCGACATAGGCCGGGAACCCGCTGGCTCCGAAGGAGAAGCGATCAACCGAACCCGTGAGCAAAACATCAAGGCTGCTCAGATCAGAAAGGTCTGCTTCGGGCGTGCGGAAGAACCGGGCTTGCAGCCGGACAAGGCGGGTCACGCCCCGGATTGTCATTTCTCCATCGACCCAAGCTCCCTCGCTCGTGCGTCCGAACCGGGTGCTGACGAACCGGATCCGCGGGTGGCGATTGCTGTTGAGAACATTCGGGCCCCGCAACGCGGTGGTCGCAAAGGCGAACCCGGCCTTCGCTTTTCGCACGTCAAGCTCCACCAGCGCGCGACTTGCCGATAGGTTATTGAAATCGATTGATAAATCGGCTTTCGCCACGGGCATCCGCCCGTCAACGTCTCGGCCTTGAAAATCATAGGTAAAGCCTACCACGGATTCTGCGGGATCAAGCCGATATTCGGTGGGGGCCGCCTCTGCCGTGCTGGCAATCGTGGCAATGGCCAGGAAACATAGCTGCTTCAAAAGTTTCATCATATCCATAACTCCTTCTGCAGGACTTACGCGCCTGCACCGGTTTTCATTTTCGGCAGCGGCACAAATTTCGGGCCTACGGGACTTTCGCCTTGCCCTCACCCGCCGGAGCCATAGGCTTCCCGCGAAATTCGACGGGGGATGGCATGAAACATAGGATGCTGGGCAACAGCGACCTGGAAGTCACTGACTTGTGTTTGGGGTCGATGACCTGGGGCACGCAAACGTCAGAAGCGGATGGGCACACGCAGATCGACATGGCGCTGGATGCCGGGATCAACATCATCGACACGGCAGAGATGTATCCGGTCAATCCGGTCCTGAAGGAAACCGTCGGTCGGACGGAAGAGATCATTGGCAACTGGATTGGTCGGACAGGTCGGCGGAATGACTTCATTCTGGCCACCAAGATGAGCGGCAAAGGGCGCGATCTCGTGCGTGGGGGCCGGGGTATCCAAGCCGATGAGCTGGAAGAGGCGCTGGATGGTTCGCTGAAACGGCTTCAGACCGACATGATCGATATCTACCAGTTCCATTGGCCAAACCGGGGCTCTTACCATTTCCGGCAGTATTGGGATTACGATCCGAGCGGACAGGATACCGCAGAGACCGAGGCCCATATGGTGGCGGTGCTCGAAAAGCTCGGCGAGATGCAGAAGGCGGGGAAGATCCGTTATTTCGGTTTGTCGAATGAAACAGCCTGGGGCACGACGGAATGGTTGCGTTTGGCACGTCTGGCCGGCGCGCCGGAAGTGATTTCGATGCAGAACGAATATTCGCTGCTGTGCCGGATCTATGACCTCGATCTGGCAGAGCTTTCCCTGAACGAAAATGTCGGGCTGCTGGCCTATTCGCCGTTGGGCGCTGGCATGCTGACGGGGAAATACAACCATGGCGAGATCCCCGAAAACAGCCGCCGGTCCAAAAACGAGCTGCTGGGGGGCAGATGGAACGACCGCAGCCAAACCGCCGTGAAGGCCTATTGCGACGTGGCGCAAAAGCATGGGGTGGACCCCACGCATATGGCGTTGGCCTGGTGTTGCACGCGGCCTTTCATGGGATCGGTCATTTTCGGGGCGACGACGACCGCCCAGTTGCAGCACATTTTGGCGGGCAAGGATGTGACGCTCAGCGATGAGATCATGTCCGACATCGCTGCCACCCATCGCGACCATCCGATGCCGTATTGATGGCCAAGCTTCCGATCCTGTTTCTGTTCGGTCTTCTCTCCCTTGTTTCCTGTCGGGGGGAAGAGCCGAAACCTGTCGAAGAGCCG
>JBCBGY010000186.1:1942-8537 GCA_038526275.1 Pseudomonadota bacterium
TGAACTATTGCTTCCGCACGCCGAAGGACGCGGGAAAGGCCTGTTCGGGCAGCGCGGATTGCGAAGGTATTTGCCTCGCTAAATCTCGTACCTGCGCCCCGGTGGTCCCTCTTCTGGGCTGCAATGAAGAACTGGTGGCACGCGGGCGGGTGGCAACCACCTGTCGTGGGTGATGTGATCTGATGGGGTTGTGGATCCCACTGACGATTGGCGCGGCCTTCTTTCAAAATCTGCGGTTTATGCTGCAAAAACGGTTGAAGGATACCGGGCTGTCGGCAGGCGGGGCGACTTATGCCCGGTTTGTCTTTTCGCTGCCGCTGATCGCGTTGGGTCTGGGCCTTTATGCCAGCGCGACCGGGTTGCCGGAGATGTCTTTCACATTCTGGCTGTGGGCTGCGGGCGCGGCGGTGTCACAGGTCTTGGCGACGGTCCTGGTCGTTGCCCTGTTTTCGCTCCGCCATTTCGCGGTTGGGATCACCTTCAAGAAGTCAGAGGTCCTGCAAACCGCAGTTGTTGGCTTATTGGTCCTGGGTGAAGCGATCAGTGGCGTCGGGTGGGGCGCGCTCCTCTTGGGGTTGATTGCATTGCTCATCCTGTCCGACTCGCCTGTGCGGGAGGGACGCCAGGGATTAGGGCGGTTCTTCAACAAGGCCGCTGGTTTGGGCCTTCTGTCCGGTGCGTTCTTCGCGCTTGCCGGGGTGACTGTGCGGGGGGCCACGCTTGCCCTGCCCACAGATGATTTGCTGCTGAGAGCCGCCACGGCGCTGTGTGCTGTCACCACGCTGCAGGTCGTCGGAATGACGCTCTGGTTCTGGTGGCGGGATCCGGGGCAGATCGGACAGGTCTTACGGGCCTGGCGGGTGGCTGGTGCGGTAGGGGTGACCAGCATGGCGGGCAGTTTGTGCTGGTTTGCGGCCTTCTCCCTGCAGACGGCGGCCTATGTCTATGCGCTGGGGCAGATTGAATTGGTGTTCAGTCTACTCGGCGGGGTCCTGGTGTTTCGGGAGCGCCCCACTGGAAGAGAGCTTGCCGGTATCGCATTGCTGATGGTCAGCATCCTGGGAATTGTCTTGGTCGCCTGACGAAAGCGTCCGCCCTATCGATCCCCATAGCCAGCATCGCGGGCGCGTATTGAGGCTTAAATCCCGCCCCAAAAGGTTGGATCAGCGGCATCCCGCGCACGTTAAGCGTTTCAGGTTTTCGGCTCCGAAAAGTCGATAATTCCCATCGGAACATGCACTTCTCGTAATTGTTCAAAGAGTGCCTATATCCTGAGCACGGGCCTCGACCGGCCGATCCGCTGTTCTCAGCCGATGGCGTTTACCTAGCGTCGAAACGGGAACAAACTGTTGGTATAAAGATCAAACTGTCATTCGACTGTCATGTGGGTGTGATGGCTAACACTATGAAGCAGCGTCTGGATCCCTTGATCGCCGAACGGGCGCCATGGCTGTTCGCCAGTCGCCCTGGAACGCGGTATGCCCGCCGCGCGCTGGATCATGTTTTGGGCTATGACCGAACGGTCGCCTTGGCCGAAGAGTTGGAGCACACAACTGGGTCCGAACTGATGGACAGCATTGCCGCGTTAATTGCGCGCGATGTCACGGTCAATGGTCTGGACCGGGTCCCGCGCGACGGCCCGGCGCTGGTGGTGGCAAATCACCCGACGGGGATTGCCGATGGCGTAATCCTGTGGTCGGTTTTGTCGAAACTGCGCCCCGATCTGTTTTACTACGCGAATGTCGACATCGTGCGGGCAGTGCCCCAATTGGAAAGCATGATCGCGCCGGTGGAATGGCGACAGGAAAAGCGAACCCATGGCAAAACGCGCGAGACCATGGCCTACACACGCAAGGCCATCGGGGAAGGGCGGCTCGGAGTTATCTTTCCATCGGGACGTCTGGCAAAGCGGCGCAAGCTGAGCCTGCATGAGCGGCCCTGGATGGCTTCTGCCGCCATGATTGCGCGCAAGTTTGACCTGGATGTGGTGCCGATCAACATCCGGGCGCGCAATTCCGCGCTGTTCTATTTCTTCGATCTGATCCATCCGACCTTGCGGGATATCACTTTGTTCCACGAGACGCTGAACAAGGATCGTCAGCCTTTCGTGCTGACCGTCGGTCGCCCGATCCCTGCACGAAAGCTTTCCAAAAATTCGAGCGAAGCGATTGAAGTGTTGCGAGACCGTACGCTGCAGTTGGGTGGCCGCCATGCGCCCGCCGTGTCGCTGGTAGAGCAAGTGCCACGTCCGCGCTGGGCAAAGGCCTTCATCCCGAACTAACCGCTTTCGGTGCTGACACGCGCGGAAAAAGGCCAGCGATAACCCAGCAGGTATCGAGCTTTGCCATTATGGCGTTCCATATCAAGCTGATACCCAATTTCATGTAATTCAGGCTACACCGGAAACGCATGCCGAAGGGCTGGTTCTGGCCCGTGATGGGGCGCGAGCAATCCTGAAGCCCGCCCGAGCCTAATCGGACGATTGATCGCGGCGGCGCTGGAACTGATCGCGGGTCCGGCGTTTAGGGCCCTGTTCCCGCAAACGCTGGGCATAGCTTTGGCGATCGGCGACGCTCATTTGCCCGATGACGGCGATGAGGGCTGTATGACCGTGGGACTGCAACGTGCTGAGATTCGTTCTTTGATCTGTCAGAAGGATTTCCAGCCGTTCCATATCCAGGGTTTCGGCTTCCAGCAGCGTGACAGTCTCCTGGAAACTACTTCGCAAGACCCGGGAATGTTGCCGCAGGGCCTGGCGGTTGTCGCGCAATTCCTGCCGCATGGCTCGCCGGTATTCCTGGGGCAGGGCCCGGCTATAGGGCCCGGGGGTGATCTGACGGACCTGTTCCGCCGTTCCCCGGTCGGCGGCCCGGCCTGACAGGACCGCGCCAGCGATTGTGCCAACGATCAGAACGTTTACAGCCAGCGAAAGGATCAGCGCTATGCGCATCCAACCGGGTGCACGGGGCTTTGGCGCGGTTTCTTCGTTGGAAGGTGGGGGCGTATCGTCTGTCATGTCGCGTCCTAAAGATCCGACAGGTCGTCGGTCACGAGTGCCGTGTCAAACGCATCACCCGCCCAAACTGCGGTATCGTCGCTCCAGACCTGCGACAACATAAGATCAACGCTGTCCGTCGGATAGTAGCCAATAAGCAGCCCGGCGGCCGCAGCGGTCGTCAGGCTGGCCACTGATGGCCAACCACCCAAGAAATCCCAGAAGCGGCTCGCCTTGGCGGGCGGCATCGGGCGGGCGGCTTCGGCTCGCGCATCCTGGATCTGTTCGGCATCTGCAAGGATCCGCCCCATCAGATCAGCAGACGGCTCCGGCGGATGCGCCATGGCCGCCGCAAAGAACGGTCCCAGTTCTTCGTCCCCTTCCATGGGGCGATTTGAACGATCGGCTTTGTCTGTCGTCATTCTTCCAATCCCAACATGGTCTTTTGCCGGGCCAAAACCGCAGCCAAGGCCCGTTTGCCACGGGCTGTCAAACTTTCCACGGCCTCGACGCTGATGTCCATGACCTCGGCGATCTCTGGGTTCGCCAAACCTTCCAAATGCCGCAAGATTACCGCTTGCCGCTGCCGTTCGGGCAGGGTGAGCAAGGCGTCTTCCAAAGCTGCGGCCCGTTCCTGCAGGTGCAGGGCCTCTTCGCGGCCCGGCCCGTCATCGGGCGGCTCAGCCACCGCGTCCAACGGGACCGGCCCGCGGCCCTTTCGTGAGCGCAGTCTGTCCGTGCACAGGTTCGACGTTACACGATAGAGCCATGTCGATACCTGCCCGCGCCCCGGTTCCCAGTCAGGGGCCATTTTCCACAGCTTGAGCATCGCCTCCTGCGTCACATCTTCGGCCTCCGCCCGGTCGCCCAACATGCGATGCGCCAAAGCCATGGCGCGCGGGGTCAGCCGTAGCGTCAAATCCCGTGCCGCCGCCCGGTCCCCATTCGCAAACAGGACCAAAAGCGTGTCGTCCGGGACCTCCAATTGTGCGTCAAGGGGCATGGTCATCGCTCACAAAGCTTGCCTTGGCGTTTGGGTCGGGTCAACGCGGGGGGGCGGCAGGGGTGCTGGCTGATCAAATCCGCCACCCCCGCCGGGCGGGATCAGCGGTCGCGCCCGCCGCGCCGTGCGAAACGCGCTTGGGCCGTTTCGAACTCTTCCGCGCTCACCACACCGTCTGCGTTGGCATCAATCCTGTCAAAGACCGGGCCGCGCTGGCGCCGTTCCTGTGCTGCCTCTTGGATTTCCGCCAGACTGATCGTGCCATTATTGTTCGCGTCCAGCCGTTCGATCCGGGCCTCGATTCGGCGGTTCCGGCCGGAATCAGCTGCGGTTTTCATTTCTTCGGCTGTGAGTTCGCCATCACCGTTGATGTCCGCGGATGTGAAACGAGCTTG
The DNA here is from genome assembly GCA_038526275.1 of Pseudomonadota bacterium. GTDB lineage: Bacteria > Pseudomonadota > Alphaproteobacteria > Rhodobacterales > Rhodobacteraceae > 188UL27-1. The sequence goes on from JBCBGY010000186.1 coordinate 6,336, forward strand.
GATCCGCTGGGCCATCCCCGCTTGCAGTTCCTGCGCTGTCAAACTTCCGTCGCCATTCAGGTCCAACTCTTCAAAGGTGACCCGCGGGCCGCCTTTTCCCTGTGCTTCCGCAAGGGGGGCCACAACCACACCAACGGCGATCAAAACTGCCAGAATTCCTGTTCTATTCATCTTTAACTCTCCTCATTTGTCGCTTTAGGCCAAGGTCGTTGGCCGTTATGATCGTTAAACGGCAGGTCTCAGAACTTCCGTCGCCGGACCTTCGGATTTTTTTGCTCGCGACATGCAGACGCACTGGCAGCCCGCCGCATCCCGCGAGGCGCTCAACTCTGTATGACTGTTTGGTGACGAGCAGGATGGCCTATGACCGAAGAGACTTCACTGGATGAGCCGGAGCCGCGCAGCGTCCGGCTATCGCTTTTGCGCGGCTGGCAGCGCCGTTGTCCGAACTGCGGCAGCGGGCCATTGATGCGCGGCTATTTGAAGGTGCGCAAGGAATGCCCGGTTTGCGGTGAGGCGCTGCACCATCACCGCGCCGATGATGGGCCAGCCTACCTGACGATCCTGGTGGTGGGGCACCTGATGGCGCCGTTCCTGCATATCTTCTTCGTCCAGTTCCGCCCGGAACCGTTGGTGACCTTTGCCGTGTTCGCAGTGGCCTGTGTCGGCCTGGCCCTCTTTCTTTTGCCTCGGATCAAGGGCATGCTGATCGGATTGCAATGGTCTAAACGCATGCACGGATTTGGACGATCCGGTTAGGCGGTTAGCCCCAAAGGGTCGGGGGCGAGGTGAATAGTTCTAGTGATCGAAGTCAGGTGCGGGACGCGGCCAGCGTGGTGATTTATCGCGCCGCAGCATCCGGCCCCGAGATATTGATGGGGCAGCGCGGTGCGAAGGCCGCCTTCATGCCCAACAAGTTCGTGTTTCCAGGTGGGGCTGTTGATCCGGACGATGCGGACATGCCCTTGCGCGATAACCTTCCCGACCCTTGCCACAGTAGGTTGGCACAGGGCATTTCGCAGCGATTGGCCCACGCGTTGCCCGTAGCGGCGGTGCGCGAGGTCATGGAGGAAACCGGATTGCTGCTGGGGGAACCAGGGCACGATGGCGCGGCACCATGGAAGCCCTTCCAAACGGCAGGGTACGTGCCGTCCGCCAAATCCATGCGGTTTGTCTTTCGCGCGGTCACCCCGCCCGGACGTTCCCGCCGGTTCGATGCCCGGTTCTTTCTGGCTCCGGCCGAAGGTATGGGCGGGGATGCGGCGGGTTTCACTGGCGCCTCCGACGAACTGAGCCATTTGCAATGGATCTCGGTGGAGCGGGCGCGCAAGCTGGACCTGGCCTTTATCACCAAGGTTGTATTGGCAGAGATAGAGCCGCTGCTCAGCGATCCGGCCCCGCCTGCATCCGTGCCCTGGGTCGAAAATGATGATCCGGTGTCCGATATCCGGCGTTTGGTTTAGGAAACTAGGTGAAAAAGAGGCCAACCACGATGGCCATCAGGCCCAGAGCCGACACACCAAAAGCAGCGAGATTAACGGCGACAACAGACTGCAGTTTGGCCCGCAGGGCATCATCGTCAAGCCCGGCCCGCCGTGCCTTGAAGACGGTGAAAATGCACCAAATGATCCCAGCCAGGCCGATCACAGAAAGGGCAGCCCCGACCCATATGAGCGCTTCCATGAACCTCTCCTTCTTCGGGGCGAGCTATCCGGTTTTGCCGGTGCGGGCAAGGTCGAGAAGGGTGCTTGCACGGCTCAGCGAGCGAGGCTAGGGAGGGCCTTCGGGACAACAGGAGATCGGTCGGATGGACGAAGAGAGCAGCGCGGCAAAGCCAGATCACTACCGGGTTACCGCCGACGAACTGCGCCAGTTTGTCGAACGGTTCGAGCGATTGGAGGCCGAAAAGAAGGACATCGCCGACCAGCAAAAAGAGGTGATGGCCGAGGCCAAAGGGCGTGGCTACGACACCAAGGTCATTCGCAAGGTCATCGCCCTGCGCCGCCGCGAGCCCGATGACATCGCCGAGGAGGAAGCCGTGCTCGATCTCTACAAACAAGCGTTGGGCATGTAGGCTGGCCATCCCGTAAAATCCGGGTCAAAGGGGACTTGACCACACCCGCCCGGTTCTACTATCAGCGCGCCACTGCCCCTATAGCTCAGCTGGTAGAGCAACTGATTTGTAATCAGTAGGTCCGCGGT
>JBCBGY010000187.1:0-1855 GCA_038526275.1 Pseudomonadota bacterium
TCGGTGGCGAGGATGGTTCCGTCGGGCAACTCCGCAATATCGTTGCAGAACACGCCGCCTTCGGGCAACTCGAACCGACCCGCGGCCTCGCCAGTTTCACGGTCGAATCGAAGGAGCGCCGTCGCGGCGGTACCGGTTAGCGCGCTGGCGCCAGGATCAGATGAACAGGCGTAAACATAGGCATCATCTGCGGAAACGTGCGTGCCAATGATCGAAACCATTCCATTGGCCCCCGCCGGAGCAAACGGCGTGATCATCTGAGTGGCCGGATCTACCCGGATCAAACGGCCTTGCGTGATGCTGCCCAGGTAAAGCGAGCCGTCTGCGCTGGCAGAGATACCTTCCGGCGCGAAGCCGGGATCAGGCAGGAAAAGCGGTGTCTCCCCGGCAGGAAGGGTCGTTGCAGAGAGAATTCCGGCAATCGCCGCGGCGATCAGTGGATGCAGTTTTGGCATGTCAGCCTCCTTGGTGTGATGGGGCCGAGATAAACGCCAGTTCTTAGACCGGCGCGCCGCGAACGGTCAAAGACGCGCCTGCAACGGTCAGTTTGGCATATGCAAAAAAAGTGCTCGGAAGCTGTCACGCTTTCGGGTGGCGGCGGCTCTTTCCTTTGTGCAGACCGAATAAACGGCTGCTCACTTGATAGGAGAGTCTCATGAAGAGCTTTGATGTTCAGTCCGTATCCATCGACCGACCCGCCAAGACCGTTTTTGACTTTGTGGCCGAGCCCACCAATCTGCCGAAATGGACCAACGCCTTTCGCAGGGCGGATCATGACAGCGCCGAGCTTGTGACCCCGGCTGGTGCGGTGCCAATCCGGCTGGCCACAGTCGCGGACCCCAGCCGTGGCACTGTGGACTGGCGCATGACATTTCCGGATGGTGCGGAAGGCATGGCCTATTCGCGGGTCACTCCCACAGGCGACGCAGGTGCCGCTTACTCCTTCGTGCTTATGGCTCCGCCCGTGCCACTGGAAGCCTTGGAAGGGGCGCTGCAAGAGCAGATGAAGATCCTGGCGAGCGAGTTGGTCACGCTTAAGGACGTGCTGGAAGCATGATCCGCCTTGATCCGAACCTTGTTGTGGCGGCGCGCGCGGGAGACCGCGCCGCCCTGGAGCGGCTCATCCATGCAGCGCAACGACCGATCTATAACCTGGCCATGCGGATGCTGGCCAACCCCACTGATGCCGAGGATGCGGCGCAGGAAATTCTGGTGAAGATCGTCACCCATCTGGGCACGCTGCGCGAACCGGGCGCGGCAGGGGCGTGGGCCATGCGGCTCGCTTGCCGCCATCTGGTCAATCTCAAGCGCATAGGACGGGTCGAGGCCATGCGTTTGAGCTTTGAGGGGTTCGCGGAGGATCTGGACGCCGGTGCGACGGAACCGCCGGTGGCGGACATGACCGAGGCGGAGTTTGCCCTGGCGATCAAACAGGTCAAAATCGGCTGCACACTTGCGATGCTGGTCTGTCTGAGCCGAGAGCTTCGGATCGCCTACGTGTTGGGCGATGTGCTGGAGCTTTCGGAACGTGAAGCCGCCGATGTGTTGGAGATTGCGACTGCAACCTATCGCCAGCGGCTCAAACGAGCGCGGGACAAGGTCTCAAACTTCATGCTGAAGTCCTGCGGGCTGGCTTCGGAAACGGCAACGTGCCGGTGCACGCGCCGGATTGCTCCAGCCCTGGCGCAAGGGCGCATCCGGCAAGGGGAAGACCAGTATGAAACTGGCGCGGAGGGGTCGAATATTGCCACGGCGGTCCATGATCTGGACGCCGCCCGTCGCGCCGCGGCTTTGATGCGGTCCAACCCGGATTTCCCGACAAATGTTGGCAAGCTGACCCTGCATGTGATGGACC
>JBCBGY010000187.1:1955-8481 GCA_038526275.1 Pseudomonadota bacterium
TCGCCAGAGAGCTCTAGCTCGCTTGCTGTCGTATCAGTGGTATCACATCGGCGTCGCTGGAACGACGGGTCGCGCGTAGGTCAGTGGGGCTCAGTGAAAAACGTTTGCGAAACCGCTCTGCAAAGCGGGATTGCGAAACATACCCGCATTGAAAGGCGATTTGGCTGATTGGCATATCCGTGGCCATCACGATCTCAACCCCATGCTCTAGACGGACATCTTCGAGCAGGTCGCGAAAACTGCACCCTTCGGCGCGCAACCGGCGCCGCAGCGTGCTTTCGCTCATGCCAAGCTTTACCGTCAGGTCGGCGGCCCTCCAGTCGTGGGCTGGATCCAGCCTAAGGATATGTTTGACACGGGACGACGTCCTTGCCTGCACGGGTTGCATCAGGTTTCCCACAACGCCTTGCCGGGCCAGGATGAGCAATAGTTCTGCCATTCGGTGCCGCGTCTGCATCTGATCCGGGTCAAATGCATAACTGAAAGCAACCCAGTCGCTGACGGCGGCAAGAAACGCATCGCTCCCGACGGCTTTCCATTGCGGGACGAGGTGCCAAGTATCGAAGTGCGGGCCGTGCAACTTGCCAAACAGGTCGAGTGTCTGTGTGTCGAAGACCAGCAGCGCGCTTTCGAAACAACCCACCCGAATGTCGGGTTGGTTATCGATGTCTATTTCGATGCCCGGAGGCAGAAGCAACATTTCTCCCGGCTCAGCCGCGTAGCTTTCCTCGCCGACACGGATCTTCTTCTTGCCGTGCACCGGCAGCATCACTGTCGGCTCCAAAACCGTCATTCGTGTGAGGCACTGAGCGCGTTGGCAGCGGTTGACGCCAACATGGCGCTTGGGCAGGTCGGTTAGATTGATCTGGCCAAGCTGTTTTTGCAGCCGCGACAAAGCTTCCGTCAAAGCCATGGTGGTCCCCGTCTGTGGTCAACGAAGTTTTTCAAGACCATCTGCTATCTCTTTCGCAATCGGAGCAGCGTCAATGCCAGGCCGTTCCGCCGAAATGCGCAGACCCATCAGATCAGACTGATACCGGCGGGCAAGATGCTGCGGGTCGTGAGACGCACCAACATCGCCAGCTTTCTGCGCCTGATCGAAAAGCTGGGCGATCTCTTTTTCCATCGCCAAAAGGTGATCATTGGCCTTGGTCGCAAGACGATGATCACGCCCTTGCAGTTCGAGCAAAGTCTTTGAAAGCATACAGGCTTTGGCGGGTGTGCAGTCATTTTCCACGATTTGCTGTGGCAATGCCTGCAGTGCGCCAATCGGCCCATGCTCTGCGGCCAATCTTCGAAGATTGCCAAGGCTGTCGTCGGCATATCGATCCAGGGCTAGCGCAAACAAAGCATCTTTCGACCCGAAAGCTGCATAGAAGCTACCGGGTTTGATCTTAAGCGTCTCCTCAAGATCCTTTAAGGACGTACCAGCCCAGCCGCGCCGCCAGAACAGGGCGCGCGCGCGGTCAATCACATCATCACGGTCAAAATCTGGTTTTCTCGGCATTACTCACCAATACTTGAGTGATTACTACATTATAGTTCTTGAGTGATCACTCAAGAAGATCTAATTACTGCGTCACGCACACATCGCAAAGGCACTTTCATGGCTTCCTTCCCCTCACACACGATCGAAACAGCTCCTGAAGGCTCCAAGCCACTCCTTGAGAACTCCCAAAAGGCCTTCGGTCGCCTGCCTGGGCTTCACAAGGTTCTGGCGGAAAGCCCTCAGGCCTTTGAAGCATACCAGATGCTGCACAAATTCTTCAATGAAACGGAGTTTGATGCAGATGAACTGACGGTGGTTTGGCAAACCATCAATGTCGAACATGAATGCCATTACTGCGTGCCTGCCCATACCGGCATTGCGAAAATGATGAAGGTTTCGGACGAGATCACCGAAGCTTTGCGCAACGAGACACCATTGCCAAATGCAAAATTGGAAGCGCTGCGTACCTTTACTCTGCAGATGGTTCGGGAACGTGGGAATGTAACTGAGGCCCAAATGCAGACCTTCTTCGATGCAGGTTATGGTCACCGCGCGATATTGGATGTTGTGCTTGGTCTCGCCCAGAAAACCATGTCGAACTACGTCAACCACATGGCGCAAACACCAGTTGACGAGGTGTTCAAGCCGCTCGCCTGGACCCGTTCCGACAAGCCTATCGCGGCCGAGTAATCCAAAATGCCTGGCACGGCGACGAAATCAGATTCGCCGTGCCAATTGATCTACGCCTGGGTGTGTCTTGCCTTCGCCTGTTGAAGGCGGTGTTGGTTGCCAGATGTCCAAACTTTTTTGACATCGTAGAACGCCGGAAACTGCGGTTTTCCATCGGACGGCTGCCGATGCGGCTGCATACTTTCCGTGAAAATATGAACGTCCGGCGGGAACGTCTCTGGCTGATCCAAAGTGCCTGCCCGCACAAATCTAATCCGCGCTCCGTAGCGACGGCTGAACGACCGATACTCACTCCAAACGGCAACTTGGCAGGTGTGGCACCGCGTTATCAACTGCCCTGCGCCCGAAGGTGTCGCCGCAAGTATGTCTTGCGTTTTGCCGTCCAGCAACTGCACCTTGTCCGCTTCAATCAATGCGTTGATTGCATTTGAGCTGCCGCTCAGGCGCTGGCACATCCGGCAGTGACAGGCATGCACAATCAACGGTGTGCTGGTCAGGTGATAACGCACCTCGCCGCAGGCACAGCGTCCGGGATAATTCAAGATCGACATGTTGTCCTCAAGTTCGGCCGCGCTCACATGAAAGCGCGGCCTGATCTGATGGGTTAGCTGTGTTGAGGCTCCAGTTGCCGGGTCTTAATCGGTGTCAACCGAGGGATTAGCATGGGAACATTGCGTTGGTAGTTGCGGTAGGCCTCGCCAAACTCGCGCACCAGGGCCCGTTCTTCGAACCATAGGCCAATCATCACATAGACCGTCATCAAACTGGCAAACAGAAGATGCCCGATTGTCATATGCGGCGTGCCGAAAAACAGCAGAATGATGCCTAACTGCATGGGATGCCGCACAAAACGATAAAGCATCGGTGTGCGGAAGACTGGCTGCGGCATCGGCTTTTCCCTGCCGGCGCACCAAATCTGGCGCAGCCCAAAAAGCTCGAAATGGTCAATCAGGAATGTCGACAGCAACACCAGAAAGACGCCAAGTCCGCAAACCCCATAGGCGGCCACGGCAAGTCCGCCGTCAAATGACCAGATGGAGGTCGGAAGCGGTTGCCAAAAGGCCATGGCGACCGCCAGAAACACGGCGGATTGCAAGACATAAGTGCTGCGTTCGGCATCTGGCGGAATGATTTTTGTCCAGACACGTTTGAATTTCTCACGTGCCATGAGGCTGTGAAAGAACCCGAACAGGAAAATCAGAAAGGCATTTACAGCGACTGCAGCAGCAGTGGGGATGAGTGCGCCATCATTGATTGACTTCGGGACGAAGAGATCGAGCAGAAACCCGATCATATACAGAAAAACAACGTTAAACAGTACATAGGCGCTAGCGCCGTAAAGGATCAGACCGGGGCGTTTCATCGTAAGCTCCATTCGAATGATGAGGGCATGGCCAAAGCAGGCCCGCTGCGGTCCTAAGCGATGGGAGGCGTTGTAACTTGATCCCAATCTGAAGATTTCCTGAGGAATGGATGATCCTATGGGCCAGCCAGCCCTAAACCGAGCTTTGCAGCGACGCGGCATCCGGTCTATTTTCGAACCATGCATTACGAGTTCGCAGAGTATCGGCTGTCGCCTCGGCTCATGGAGTTGCGCGGTCCCGATGGTCCGGTTCCGCTTGAACCGAAGAACTTCGCTTTGTTGAAACTGTTGGTCGAAGAACGGCATCGCGCCGTGTCGAAGGACGAGATATTCGAGAAAATTTGGCCGGAGGTTTTTGTGACGGAGGCTTCACTCTCGACGGCAATTCGGCAGATCCGGCGAGCAGTGGGGGATGACGGAGATCGTCAGGCAGTCATCAAAACCGTGCGGGGTCACGGATTTCGGTTCGTGGCCGAAGTGAAAGAGGCAGGAATGCCGTCAGCCGTCGTCAAAGAGCCTAGTGTTGTGCCTGAACCTGCGCGCAGACCAACGATCGCCATATGTCCGTTCCAGTTGGTTGGAGGAGACGCGCAGAACCAAGCGATTGCGGAAGCTATTCCAGCCGAGTTGATCGTCACACTATCGAAACTGCGCTGGATCAAGGTTATCGCGCGCGGTTCGAGTTTTCAGTTTGCCCAAGCCGGGACCGACCTTGGGCAAATGGCCGAACAGCTCGGGTCCCGGTTCGTGGTCACGGGACTTGTCGAACAGTTTGGATCGCAATTGGCCATTGTGGTGGAGTTGGCGGATACGCAAAGCAAAGAGGTGATTTGGACAGACCGCGTCACCGGCGCGCTGCAGGACATCTTTGACTTGCGGGCGCGCATCGCTCGTGATCTAGCCAACGCGCTCGAATTGCAACTGCCCTTGCACGAAGCTGCAAAGCTCGAACATGCGCCATCTGACAGCATAGATGCCTGGGGTCATTTCCATTTGGGCATGCGCCATATGTACCGCTACAATCAGACGGACAATTTGATTGCGGCAGATCATTTCCGAAATGCTCTGGCCCTGGATCCCAGCTTTCCACGCGCCCTAAGCGCGCTGTCTCACACAGAATTTCAGATCGCGTTTCAGCACTTTGAGGCAGATGTCGCGCAGCATCGGGAGTTGGCCTTGCGCCATGCCGAAGAGGCGTTGAAGCTTGATCCCCTGGATCCGTTCTGCAACCTGACCTATGGCCGGGCCAAATGGTTGGTGGGTGATGCAGAGAACGGTTTGATTTGGGTCGACAATGCCATTTCGGCCAACCCCAACTACGCTTACGGGTTCTACAATCGGGCCACCCTACAGAACGTGTTGTGCAACGGTGATGCTGCGGCAAAGGATGTTGCAATAGCACTGGATCTCAGCCCCATCGATCCGAACCTACAATCCATGCTCGGCACGCGGGCCATGGCGGCGTTTCTGTCCAACGATCTGCAAACGGCGACAGGTTTTGCAGATCGCGCCATGCGGGCCCCGCACCCTTACGTTTACGTCTACATCATCGGCGCCTTAGCCCATGCCAAAAGCGGGGCTATGGACAGGGCGGTAGAATGTGTGGAGGACATCCAGAGGCAGAAAATCCCCTTTGGCAAAGAGGAATTTCTCCGCCATTACAATTTGAGGGATAGAGACCGCAAAACGGAACTGGTGGGGTTGTTGGACCAGCTTGGGCTGTGAATATTCATGGGTCTTGGACCATGGCATTGCGCGCCCAAACGGTGGCTTCCAAGCTGGCTCTGATTTCAAAACCCAACTGCTGATAGAGCGAAATCGCCTGGGTGTTTGAAGCATAGGTATGCAGAAACGGAGTGTCGCCACTGCTCAGAATGCGATCTGCCATCTGCCGTACCAGCGCCGCTCCAATGCCCTGGCCCCGATAGGGCGCATCAACGCAAACGGCGCTGATTTCCACAAATCCAGGAAGCCTCAACCGTTGTCCGGCCATTGCGATGAGCTGACCCTCGCGACGAACGCCCATGAACTCTCCCAAAAGGTTGGTCTTGCGGGCAAACGGGCCAGGCTTCGTCCGCAAGGCAAGGTCGAAGATTTGTTCGGAATCTTCGGGCCCAAGCATTTCGATCTCATGGGTCGAGGGCGTTTGGATCAGCGACGTCGCCAGCATCTGCAGCACCGCGAGAGGGTCTTCGGCCAAAAGAAACTCGGAACAGATCGGAGAGCGGGTCTCCAAAGTAATCAAAGGCGTTGATCGGTGCCAAATCAGCGCGTTGAAATCCCGCATGTCGCCGTGCGCCTGGCTGGCCGCTGCGGCCAGTGGCCCGATCTCTTCCGGAAAGGCACAGGCGCTGCCCATTCTGCTGGCCAGATGCGACTGTTCTGTGGTGAGAGCAGTCCAAACAGGCCGATCAAGCAAAGCAAAATGGTCCCTAACGATATGGCGATGATACATGAGATACTCCTGATTTACGGTCCCTCCTGTACGATCCGGATGGCGATGGGTCTTGAGGAGCGGCTGAAGATGTCATGAAGGCTGCTCACCTGCGGGCTTGCGATGCGCGGTCTCTGCCACGTAACTGATCTGTATGAACTGGGTCGCATACATTTCGCTCACCTACCTGTGCGCTTGCATCGCCACCATTGGATTTCAGATTGCCCTCATCTTCGGTGCACCTTGGGGTCGTCTGACCCAGGGTGGGCAAAATGAAGGGCCACTACCACTCACTGGACGGATTGTGGCCTTCATTTCAATCTTCGTGTTGGCCGCAATGGCCATGGCAGTATTATCGGCCGCGGGTCTTTGGCCGAATTGGCCCAATTGGACGGGTTTAGTGGCTGTGGCCATTCAGGCGTTATCTTGTTTGCTGAATTGGATTACACCGTCTGCCGTCGAAAGACGGCTTTGGGGCCCCGCCACATCAGTTATGTTAGCGCTCGCTACGGTAACAGTGTTCGCTGGGTGGTAATGAACGACGGGGCGT
>JBCBGY010000188.1:0-8446 GCA_038526275.1 Pseudomonadota bacterium
TGATCTCCCATGCGGTGACAATATTGGCGTAGGTCAATGTACGCCCGGCATTCTCGCCACGCCGGATCGCAACAGATGCTTCAGGCACAAAACGCACCAATTGAACGACCGTTTCTCCGATGCCGTTGGCGGGCGGAGCCGAAATCGTAACGGTTCCATCTACAAGTTTTGCCGTGAGTTTTACTTTCGCCGGCTGACTTTTGTGCCAGTCAAGTGTCTCCATCACATCCATCGGATGGGCGCCAACGATATGATCAACGCCCCCGATCACCATTTGCGGCGTATAGATAGTGCGAGACCCTGCAACGCGGGCATAGGCCTTTTGCCGGTCCGTATGCTCAGGACGTCCAAAAATATCCTTCCATCCAATATAGTCCCAGTAATCCACATGCAGCGACAAGGCGATAACGTCGTCTCGCTTTGACAAGCGATGCAGCAGTTCGTCGGCGGGCGGGCAAGAGGAGCAACCTTGGGACGTGTAGAGTTCCACAACCACTCGCCGGTCGTCCGCACTAAGTTGTGGCGCGATCAGGCACAGCAAAAGGCTCAGGGCCGGTGCAGCGAATAGGTTTTTCATGGTCGATCTCCAAAGGCCCCGATTTTGTAATCCCAATTGACAAATTGCACCAATCAACCAATCGAGAGAGCAATGTTACAGAAAATCGCTCGGACCATTCGCAACTGTGCACACGAGTATACCGACATGCCCTTCCCCACCGTTCTTTGCTTGCGCAACGCGGTCGCCTACGTCACAGGACGAGCAGCTACTTTGATCGCGCGCATCTGACACAGGAGCCAAACTATGCCCATTACAGTTGGACAAGATACCGCAAAAACCAGAAAGACCTTATCCGTCGGCGACCAATCCATCGCATATTATTCCATTGAGGCCGCGACCGCCGCTGGCCTTGGCGATTTCTCCAAACTCCCGGCCGTTCTGAAGGTCGTGCTGGAGAATATGCTACGTTTCGAAGATGGAAAAACAGTTCACACCGACGACATCAAAGCCTTTGCGGAGTGGGCAGACAAGGCTGGTAAGAACCCTCGCGAAATTGCGTATCGCCCCGCCCGGGTGCTGATGCAGGATTTCACGGGCGTTCCGGCGGTGGTTGACCTAGCAGCAATGCGCGACGGGATCGTGGCACTGGGCGGTGATCCTGAAAAGATCAACCCGTTGAACCCTGTGGATCTGGTGATCGACCACTCGGTTATGATCGACGAATTCGGTAATCCCCGCGCCTTCCAGATGAATGTTGACCGCGAATATGAGCGCAACATGGAGCGGTATACGTTCCTGAAATGGGGCCAGTCCGCGTTCAACAATTTCCGCGTGGTGCCGCCAGGCACCGGGATCTGCCATCAGGTAAACCTGGAATATCTTGCCCAAACCGTCTGGACCGATACGGACCAGTCCGGCGAAGACGTCGCCTATCCTGATACGCTGGTCGGCACCGACAGCCACACGACCATGGTCAATGGCGCTGCCGTTCTGGGCTGGGGTGTTGGCGGGATCGAAGCCGAAGCCGCAATGCTCGGTCAGCCGATCTCCATGCTGATCCCTGAGGTCATCGGATTCGAACTGACCGGCACGATGATGGAAGGCACGACCGGCACTGACCTTGTGTTGAAAGTGGTAGAGATGCTGCGCGCCAAAGGCGTGGTTGGCAAATTCGTCGAGTTCTACGGCGAAGGCCTTGATCGTCTGCCACTGGCGGACCGCGCGACCATCGGCAATATGGCCCCGGAATATGGCGCGACGTGCGGCTTCTTCCCAATCGACGACGAAACTCTCCGCTATCTGCGAACAACAGGCCGGGACGAGGCGCGCGTAGCTCTGGTCGAGACCTATGCCAAGGAAAACGGCTTCTGGCGCGGTGCCGACTATGCGCCGATCTACACTGACACGCTGCACCTGGATATGGGTACCATCGTTCCTGCGATTTCCGGCCCAAAACGCCCGCAAGATTATGTGCCGTTGGATCAAGGCCAGACCGCGTTCCGCAAAGAGATGGAAGAGACCTTCAAACGTCCGATGGGCAAGGAAATCCCCGTTAAGGGCGAAGATTACACAATGGAATCGGGCAAGGTCGTGATCGCTTCGATCACATCCTGCACCAACACGTCGAACCCCTATGTGATGATCGGTGCGGGCCTTGTAGCGCGCAAGGCTGCGGCCCTGGGCCTTGACCGCAAACCCTGGGTCAAGACCTCGCTCGCCCCGGGCTCCCAGGTGGTCAGCGCCTATCTCGAAGCGGCAGGCCTGCAGGAGGATCTCGACAAGATCGGATTCAACCTGGTCGGCTATGGCTGCACAACCTGCATCGGCAATTCCGGCCCGATCCAGGCGGAACTGAGCGAGGCCATTGCCGAAGGCGACCTGGTGGCCACCTCGGTCCTCTCGGGCAACCGCAACTTCGAAGGCCGGATCAGTCCGGATGTCCGCGCAAACTACCTGGCCTCACCGCCGCTCGTGGTGGCCTATGCGCTTGCAGGCACGCTCGACATCAATCTTGCGAGCGACCCGATCGGCCAGGACAAAGACGGCACCGACGTCTTTCTGAAAGACATCTGGCCAACCCAGGCCGAAATCGCCGAACTGGTCGAACAAACTGTGACCCGCGAAGCGTTCCAGACCAAGTACGCAGATGTCTTCAAAGGCGACGAAAAGTGGCGCAACGTCGAGACCACAGACAGCCAGGTGTACGATTGGCCAACAGCGTCAACCTACGTCCAAAACCCACCCTACTTCCAGGGCATGGGCATGGAACCGGGTGTGATCACCGATATCGAAGAGGCGAAGGTTCTGGCCATTCTGGGTGACATGATCACGACTGACCATATCTCTCCCGCAGGTTCGTTCAAAGATACAACTCCAGCCGGTAAGTATCTGACAGATCGCCAAGTTTCGCCGCGCGAATTCAACTCCTATGGGTCACGACGCGGCAACCACGAGATCATGATGCGTGGCACTTTCGCCAATATCCGGATCAAGAACGAGATGCTCGACGGTGTCGAGGGCGGCTACACCAAAGGCCCCGACGGCGCCCAGACCTCGATCTACGATGCAGCCATGGCCTACAAGGATGCGGGCACACCATTGGTCATCTTCGGCGGCGAACAATATGGCGCAGGCTCCAGCCGCGACTGGGCCGCGAAAGGCACCTCGCTTCTGGGCGTCAAAGCGGTGATCGCCGAAAGCTTTGAACGCATCCACCGTTCGAACCTTGTTGGCATGGGCGTCATCCCGTTTGAGTTCACCGGCGGCGATACCCGCAAAAGCCTCGGGCTGACGGGGGAAGAAACCGTCTCGATCAAAGGGCTTGCAGGCGATCTCAAACCGCAAGCGATGGTGCCCTGCACAATCACAATGGCTGATGGTTCGGTGAAAGACATTACACTGAAATGCCGGATCGATACCGAGGTCGAGATTGAGTATGTCGAAAATGGTGGCGTGCTCCACTACGTCCTGCGCAACCTCGCGAAAGCCGCCTGAACCACAGGGAGCCCTCGCGCTCCCCAGATCCAAGCTTTGCTTCGGAGCCGCCGTTGCCTGAAACTGTCGGGACAGGTGGCGACCCGGATGGCAATGGGAATTGCGGAGGGTCCGCCGCAGGTGGAAACCGCCATTCCCGTTGCGATCCGGGGCGCAGCCTGTCAGGTCAGTGTCAGGCAATGGCGGCTCCGAGCTTTTGCTTTGGTGAGCCCGCGCCTATAGAATCCAGAATAGCGTGCGCGCTTTTGCGCGCTCAATTTAGCAATTTTCAGATCTTGGGTCGTTCAATGGCCAGCAAAACGCGCCGTGTCGCGCGGATCGACAGGTCGCGCCAAGGCGTCGGCCAATTCCTGAAGCGAGGCAATGGAATGACCGGCGCGGAAGCTGTCCACATGGGGCAGCATGGCCTGAATACCGCGAGCCTTGGGCGCGAAGCCTTCCCATCGCAACAGAGGATTGAGCCAGATCAGGCGGCGACAGGACAGATGCAACCGCTCCATCTCTGCCGCCAACCGGTCGGGATCATCTCTGTCGAGACCATCTGAGATCAACAGCACGACCGCCCCCTGCCCCAATACACGCCTGGACCAGTCACGATTGAACGCGCCAATGCAGGCGCCGATCCGCGTGCCACCTTCCCAATCCTGCGCTTCGGCACCTGCGGCCTGCAAAGCGGCGTCCACATCACGCTGGCGCAAATGGCGGGTGATGTTGGTCAGCCGCGTGCCGAACGTGAAGGCATGGACCTTGGCCCAACCCTGCCCTTTGGCATTGCTGACAGAATGCAGAAAGTGGAGAACCGTTCGCGAATAGTGCGACATTGATCCAGAGATGTCGCAAATTGCTACCAGATTGGGCCAACGTTCCCGCCGAGCTTTGCGGGCAAAGGCGGTGACTTCTCCACCTGTACGCATGGCCGCACGCATGGTTCGCGGCCAATCCGGGCGGTGCCCGTATCTATCTGCAATGGTCCGACGAGACTGGATCGGCGGAACAGGCAAGGTCAATCGGGCGATGATCCGTCTGGCTTCGGCCATCTCATCGGCGCTCATCTGTTCGAAATCCAGATGCCGCAGCCGTTCCTCCGATGACATGGTGCGGGACGCATCAATCTCGATTGCCGTTTCGTCGTCGGGTCGGTCAACAGGCGCCGGTAGATCATGCTGAGCGCCATCAAGAATTGCTTCCGCCGCCCGCTTTTCTGCCGCTTTTGCCGCGCGTTCTTCTGCCACGCCGCGCACGGCGGGGGTCAGCATGGAGATCATATGTTCCAGATATCGCGGGTCCCGCCAAAAGAGACGAAAAACCTGAGCGAACGTTTCCCGTTGTTCCGGCCGTGAGACGAAGCAGGCGTGGAGCACCCAGTAAAAGTCGCGACGCTCGCTAAAACCGGCAGCCTCGACCGCACGGATCGCATCAACCACACGCCCGGGGCCCACCGGGATTCCGGCTTTGCGCAGCGCGCGGGCAAACCAGACGACATTGTGGCTGAGCTTTCCGTCCTCCGGGATGTCGAGGGCATTGAACTCGGGCATTGTTAGTCGAACCTTCGCCGCCGGGGGTTTTCCACCCCCGGACCCCCGGAAAGTATTTGCGCCAATAAGAAAAGCCGGATCATTGGGCGGGGGTGAGTTGAGTGCGGACATCCTCCAGGATGCGTCGGGCTTCGGACCCTTGGATCTTTTGAATATCGTCTTGGTATTTCAGGATCGCGCCCAGCGTATCGGCGATGACATCGGGCGACAGGGTGATCACGTCGAGAGCGAGCAGGCATTTGGCCCAATCGATCGTTTCGGCGACGCCGGGCTTTTTGAATAGATCCTCGGTACGGAGTTTTTGGACGAAGGCAACGACTTCGCGGCTAAGGGTTTCGGCGGCCTCGGGGGCGCGGGCCTGCAGGATCTCAATCTCTCGGTCGAAATCCGGATAGCCGACCCAGTGATATAGGCAGCGGCGTTTCAGGGCATCGTGGACTTCGCGGGTGCGGTTGGAGGTCAGGATCACGATCGGTGGTTCCGGGGCAGCGACTGTTCCGAGTTCAGGAATTGTGACCTGGAAATCGCTGAGCGCTTCCAGAAGGAAGGCTTCAAATGGTTCGTCGGTACGGTCGATCTCGTCGATCAGCAAGACGGGTGGACCACTAGGTTGGGGCTGCATCGCCTGAAGCAGCGGGCGGGCGATCAGGTAGTCGTCGGAGAAGAGTTCCGCGCGCAGCGCTTTTCTATCTGCCCCGCCGGTGGCTTCGGCCGTTCGGATGGCGATCATCTGTTCGGCGAAGTTCCATTCATAGACCGCGCTGGCCGCATCGAGCCCTTCATAACATTGCAACCGGATCAGTTGACGGCCAAGCGCTGCGGCGATGGATTTTGCAATCTCGGTCTTGCCGGTTCCTGCTTCGCCTTCCAAAAAAAGGGGGCGGCCCAGCTTCAACGACAAGAACGCGACTGTGGCCAACGCCCGGTCGCACACATAGTCCTGCCCGGCCAGCATGGATTGAGTCGCTGAAATGTCGCTGGGCAGGTCTGTCATGGCTTTCCCCTATTCATCGGGCCACCAAACCATGCGTTTTGGCAAATGCAAGGTCTGTCTGTTCACAGACCTTCGAGTCCACAGTCGGAATGATTGCCCGAAGGCTCCGAACGAACTAGAAGTTCCTCTGAGTAAGGAGTGTGCCATGAACCTGTCGACCCCGATTTCCGCAAAAGACAAACCCGAATTGGCGAGCTTCCATTGGTCGGACCCGCTTTTGTTGGAAGCGCAATTGACTGAGGATGAGCGGATGCTGCGCGACGCCGCTTGCACATTCGCCGGAGATGTTTTGGCCCCTCGCGTGGCGGCGGCCTATCGCGACGAAACTGCGGACCCGGAGATTTTCGCGCTGATGGGTGAGGCTGGCCTGCTCGGCTTGACCATCCCGGAGGAGTATGGGGGTTTGGGCGCGGGATATGTCACTTATGGCTTGGTCGCCCGGGAGATCGAGCGGATCGATTCCGGCTATCGCTCCATGATGTCTGTTCAGTCGAGCTTGGTGATGTATCCGATCTACGCCTACGGCACGGACGAACAGCGGCAGAAATATTTGCCGGGGCTCGCCGGGGGCTCCTTGATCGGCTGCTTCGGTCTGACCGAACCTGATGCGGGCAGTGATCCTGCCGGTATGAAAACCAAGGCCGAAAAGACGGCAACGGGCTACCGGCTGACCGGTTCCAAGATGTGGATTTCCAACGCGCCCTTTGCGGATGTGTTCGTGGTATGGGCCAAATCCGACGCCCATGGCGGCAAGATCCGGGGCTTTGTCCTGGAAAAAGGCATGGAAGGGCTGAGCGCCCCGAAGATCGAAGGCAAGCTGTCGCTGCGGGCCTCGACCACCGGCGAGATTGTCATGGATGGTGTCGAGGTCGGCGAAGAGGCTCTGCTGCCCAATGTTGAAGGATTGAAAGGCCCGTTTGGCTGCTTGAACCGGGCGCGTTACGGTATTTCTTGGGGCGCAATGGGTGCCGCCGAAGCCTGCTGGCAAACAGCGCGGCAATACGGGTTGGATCGCAAACAGTTCAATCGACCGCTTGCCCAAACCCAGCTTTTCCAGAAAAAACTGGCCGATATGCAGACGGAGATCACGCTTGGTCTGCAAGGGGCTCTGACACTGGGACGGCTTATGGACGCCGGTACGGCTGCACCAGAGGCGATCAGCCTGATGAAGCGCAACAATTGCGGCAAAGCGTTGGACATTGCCCGGATGTCACGAGATATGCTTGGTGGAAACGGGATCCAGGAAGATTACAAGGTCATGCGCCACATGGTGAACCTGGAGACGGTCAACACCTATGAAGGCACCCACGATGTGCACGCACTGATCCTTGGACGGGCACAAACCGGTCTACAGGCCTTCTTTTAGCCAAAATCTTCTCTTACCATTAGATCTCGGATGTTCGGCTCGTAAAGTACGTGCTTAACCGTTGATATCGTAGAGTTACCAGTTTGATGGATGGCCGGGTTAGGGCAGTGCAGGCAACAGGCAGGCATGCAATAGACAATTGGCGGCGCATGCTGGACAAACATGGCGCGCAGTACGGCTTCCATAAGACGTTTGGTGATCGACATGGCGCACTCTTCACAGACGATGATGAGACCCTTCTGGTCACCTTCGAGAATGCCGAAGATTTGCGCGAAGATGCCGGATCAGGCCTCCCCATGGGTTTGGGCATAGCTGGCAAGCAGGGTTGGTCACATCTTGGTCTTTACAGCGAGGGAGACACCTGGTTTCGCGAAGATGAGATCTACGCCTTCTTCGACCAGCTGATCGACGACGCCTTCTTCGGCCGGTTCGAACGCGTCCTCTTTTATGGTGCGGGCTCCCATGGTTACGCCGCAGCGGTCTTTTCGGTGGCCGCGCCTGGTGCCCGTGTGCTGCTGATTCATCCACAGGCCACTTTGGATCCACGCGTGACCGAATGGGACCAGCGCTTTCCAGAAATGCGACGTGTCGATTTTACAAGTCGCTACGGCTATGCGCCCGATATGATGGAAGCCGCTTCGGGCGGCACAGTGATTTATGACCCCTACGAGGCCGAAGATGCCATGCATGCGGCTTTGTTCACGCGGGACGGCATTTTGAAGCTGAGAACCCCGTTGATGGGCTCGGATTTGGTTCCTGACTTTGTCAATATGGGCATCCTGACCGCCCTAATTAATGCAGCCGTGCGCGGAAAGCTGACGGCAAAAATGTTCGCTCGTCATTATCGTATTCGACGACGCTATCCCGTATATCTGAAGCGGGTGCTGTTGCATCTGGAGCGCCAGGATCGACCTTTTCTAACGGCGCTCTATACGCGCGATGTGCTGCGCCGCATGCAAGGGCCAAGGTTCCGCCAGACACAGTCAGATGCGATGAAAGTGCTGCAGCAACGCGGGCAACGCCTACCCCCTGCCTTGAATCAACGAAACCGACAGTGA
>JBCBGY010000189.1:0-6202 GCA_038526275.1 Pseudomonadota bacterium
TTGAAGTGACGCGGCTGGCCTTTGCGTTTACGGCTGTAGAAGCCGCTGTAGAACCGGGCAATCGGGTCACGCACGGCAAACAGATAGGGCTCAGACTTTGGCAGATCGGAGTAAGACACCCGGTGACTGTGAAGGATAAACCGGGCCTTGCAGCCACGTTCCGTATTCATCGAACGCATAACTGACTTTGTGACTGTCCCGGCAGTCTTGCCGATGTGCAAATAGTGAAACCGCTGACGTAACAAACCAAGTCCTCTCTTGTCGCAGGGTGTTCCCTACGTCAGCACAGCTTAATAAACGCCTTAGGGCCGAGAGAAGGCAATTTTTCGCCAATTGGGACAAATGGGGACCAAAATCGATTTTGGAACCTAAAATGGACCTCAGAGGCCACACTTTGTTTGCGAATCACGCGGCGCAAAGGCGCGCCGCGCGATGATTTGGCTCAGCGTTTGGAGAACTGGAAGCTCTTCCGGGCCTTGGCCTTGCCGTATTTCTTACGTTCCACAACCCGGCTGTCTCGGGTCAGGAACCCTGCCGCCTTGAGCGGTGCCCGCAAAGAGGGATCGTAAAGCTGTAGGGCCTTGGAGATACCATGCTTCACCGCGCCTGCCTGACCGGACAGGCCACCGCCTTTGACCGTGGCGGCCACGTCGAACTGGTCTTCCCGTCCGGCAACCTCGAACGGCTGGCGCAGGATCATCTGCAGAACGGGACGCGCGAAATAGGCGCTCAGGTCACGGCCATTGACAGTCACCTTGCCGGAACCGGGGCGGATCCAAACGCGGGCAACGGCATCTTTCCGTTTTCCGGTGGCGTAGGATCGGCCGAGTTCGTCCCGAACGGGGTCGCGTGTCGGCGCGGCTTCGGTCACAATGTCAGCCTCAGCGCCTTCGACGGCTGCATTCAACTCTTCGAGCGATTTGATCTCTTCAGCCATGGATTAGGCGCTCCGGGTGTTTTTCTTGTTCATGGACCGCAGGTCCAGCGTTTCGGGCGATTGCGCCTCGTGCGGATGATCCGTACCGGCATAGACCCGCAGGTTCGACATCTGCTTGCGGGACAGCTTGTTGCCCGGCAGCATCCGCTTGACCGCCTGCATCACCACGCGTTCGGGGTGGGCGCCTTCCAAAATCTGGCCAGTTGTCCGGCTTTTGATCCCACCGGGATAGCCGGTGTGCCAGTAATTCGGCTTCATGCGCTTGTTGCCCGTCAGCTGCACCTTTTCGGCGTTGATGACGATGACATTGTCGCCCATATCCATGTGCGGCGTGAAGGTCGGCTTGTGCTTGCCACGCAGACGGTTGGCTACAATCGACGCCAGACGGCCCAGCACGATACCTTCGGCATCGATCAGGATCCATTTCTTGTCGATCTCCGCCGGGGTCGCGGTGAATGTTTTCATGTGTCTTGCCCTGAAAATCTGTGATCCGGGTCGAGCCGGTATGAGAAGC
Source organism: Pseudomonadota bacterium (assembly GCA_038526275.1). Classification (GTDB taxonomy): domain Bacteria; phylum Pseudomonadota; class Alphaproteobacteria; order Rhodobacterales; family Rhodobacteraceae; genus 188UL27-1. The sequence goes on from JBCBGY010000189.1 coordinate 1,452, forward strand.
GCGGTTTTAAGGATTCACCGGAACAAGTCAACTGCCACATACCCCAAAAATACATTGTTTTTCATGTGCTTAATTTTGTGGTTTTATTTTACCCCATAATACCACGAAAAATACCCCACGTCACAAATGGTAAGGAAACCTACCTAGCGTCCTGTGCGTGCCCGCCAGGCCGCCCAGGCCTCTGGCGTGTCCAAATCGGTTATGGCGTGCATCGCAGGCAGATCTACGGTTGCCACGCTGCCCGCCGCGGCCCGGATCACCGGGCGGGCGCCTTCGTCGCCCGACAGGTCGTCAAACTGCGGAAAGAGGCTTGCATCGAACAAAACCGGATGGCCCGGTGTCCCTTCTGCTGTCGCACCTCGCCACACCAAGGCGTCGGGGTGTTTTTCCCGAGCGGCCAGAAGGGCAGCAAGATCAGTGCGCGTCAGTTCCGGCATGTCCGCGAGGTGGACCAAGACACCCGAGGCAGATGCAGGCAGCGCCCGAATACCCGCCTGAAGACTGGCAGACATGGCTGGCGGGTCCGCATCGACCACGACGAAATCAACCGGCAAATCATTCAGGATCTGTGTGCGTGGATGGGGCGGAGGCGGCAGACAGACAATGACCTGTTCGCCCGCGTCCAGTGCGTTTTGAGCCTGAAGTCGCAACAAGGGCACTCCGTCGACCAACTGCAGCAGCTTGTCTTGGCCGCCCATCCGAGACGAGCGTCCTGCCGCAAGGAGGAGGATCGGAACCAAGCGCCTATCCTGACCAGTCCGGCGGTCGTTTTTCCAGAAAAGCGGTGATGCCCTCGTCGGTATCGCGCCACATCATGTTTTCCACCATCACTGCGCCGGTCTGGGCGTAAGCCTCTTCGACCGGCAACGGCAATTGGTCATAAAAGGCGCGTTTCCCAATCTTAACGGCGGCAGTCAGCTTTTCGGCGACCTTGGCCGCCAGCTCCGCGGCGGCAGCTTCTTCTTCGCCCTCCGCCGTCACACGGTTGACCAAACCAAGTGCCTCGGCCCGATCCGCGGAGATAAACTGACCCGTGGTTAACATCTCGAAAGCGTGCTTGCGTGGGATATTGCGACTGAGGGCCACCATTGGTGTCGAACAAAAAAGTCCGATATTGACCCCGTTCACGCCAAAGCGGGTGCTCTGGCTGGCCACAGCCATGTCGCAACTGGCGACCAACTGACATCCTGCAGCAGTAGCGATGCCGTGCACCTGTGCAATGACCGGCTGCGGGATCGCCTGCAGGCCCATCATCACAGCCGAACAGCGCTGGAACAAATCCGCAAAATAGGCCTGACCGGCATCTTCGGACTGACGCGCCGCCTGCATCTCGCGCAGATCGTGCCCAGCGCAAAAGGCCTTGCCACTGCCGCGCAGGATAACCACTCGAGTTTCGCTTCGACCGTGCAGGTCATCCACCTCTGCCTTCAGCGCCGCCAACAGGTCGTCCGACAGGGCATTCAGCGCGTTGGGCCGATTCAGCGTCAAAGTGCGGACGGGGCCGTCATCAACACGAAGAAGGGGCGTTTCGCTCATCTGGTCATCCTTTATGGTCGCCCCTAGCCTAAAAGAGTTTGCTTGCGACGGATACCGGGATCGTCGCGACTAGGCCGAAAGGATGGGGGAATATGGGTCTGAAGTTGACGATTGCCGAGCTTGAGGCGTTTCTGGAAAAGGAGTTTCCCCAGGTCGGCAACGACTTTGCGATCGAGCGATTGGATGAAAGCGGCATCGCTGTTCGTTTGCGTGTGGCCGACAAGCATTTGCGCCCCGGCGGCACGATTTCGGGCCCATCGATGTTCGCCTTGGCCGATGTCGGGATCTACCTGGCGATCCTGTCCCGGGTCGGCCCCCTGGCACTGGCCGTTACCACCAACTGCAGCATTGATTTCATGCGAAAACCGGCAGGCGGGCGGGATCTGATCTGCGACGCAAGGCTCTTGAAGCTCGGGCGCCAACTGGCTGTTGGGGATGCCTTTTTACGCTCTGACGGAGGGGCGGATCCGGTCGCACGGGCCAGTTTGACCTACGCGTTACCTCCACGCGACATTTCAATGGGGAAATAGGCAATATTGCTCACCGCCAGACGTAACGTCAGGCCACAAACGCGCCCCTAAAGCGCCACGAATGAAAGCCTATGTAGTAGCTCAAGAGAGTGCCTTGGCACCGCTACCCAAACCTTGAGAGATTTTCCATGTTGCGTCATACGATTACGATGACCCTTTTCTTGACGGCCAGCTTTGCCCAAGCTGGAACCGTCGATGTCGAAGACATCTTGTCCACCTACAACGGTGTGACCTCTGGCGACTTCAACAGCTCCCAGGAAGTCGAAGGGCGCCTGTTTGTCGGCGGGAACCTCACCGGAACGCAGATCCAGACCGGATTTGTCTCACAGCTTCCGGCTGGCCCCGACCAGAACGTCGTCGTCTTGGGAGACACGACGATCGGCAAGATCTCAGGTCGTGGTGACCTGCTGATCGGTGGAGACGCCAACACCAATATCGAACAGAGCGGCGGAACGCTAACCACGCTGGTTGGCGGTACCTTCTCGGGTCTGGATAACTTTGGGTCGGTCACCGATGGCTTGGCAGGCGATCCCACATTTGACAGCCAGTTCCCGCAGATCGACTTCGACGGTATTATCGCCTATTCGGCATACCTTTCTGGTCTGACAGGCGAAGATTTGGTCTTCAATGACCCGAACCAAAAGCGGTTTGATGCCCTGAACAACGCCGTGCAGTCGGAAGGTGAAAACTGGGACGCAGCATCGGTTACAATTCTGAATACGTCGATCGACCAACTGTCCGGCGGGACATTCCTGACCGACGTGTCGATGACCGAGACGATCATCGTGAACGTGTCCGGCACTTCGGGAACATACAGCCTGAATGCCGGTGTCAGCAAAGATGTGTCTCAACGGATCCTGTGGAACTTCTACGAAGCTGAAACGGTCCAGTTGAACTCCGCAATCTTCGGTTCGGTTCTTGCTCCGAACGCCACGCTTTCGGGTTTCACCGGCAGTGCGGAAGGATCGATCCTGGCCGAAATCATCAACCTGCAGAATGGCGAACTTCACTCCATGCCGTTCGAGGGTGACCTGCCAGACATTCCATCGACCGAGATCGTAACCTCAGTGCCGCTGCCCGCAGGTTTGCCGCTGCTCCTGACCGGATTTGCAGGACTGGTCCTGGCCCGGCGTTGGGCAAAGCGCGCCGTCTAAATCCCAGTCGGGTCGCGCAAACCGCGACCCGCGACCCGCGATTGTGCTTGGCCACATGATGCCACCACATCGCCCAATTGGGATCGAACTTTCTCCGCTTCGCCCCAATATCACAGTGAACGAAGCGGCCAAACCGACCATCAAGCTTGGGGGATGAACGGGAACACCGGCCTTGAATTCGGCGCCCCCACTTTAGCGACGCGCCGACATGCGTAATGGTTGTGACCATGGCCTCCTTGGTCACAACAAATCCTCGTTCGGCACGTCGCCCGGACTAGGAATTCCCGGCAGGAGCCATCCGGTAAATCGCTCCATTTCCAACGGACATGAACCAAATCGATCCGTCAGGGGCTTCGCGAACATCCCGGACGCGATCTGTTTCCGGCGTTTCAATCCGCTCGACCTCTGATTTCTGCGCACCGCCTTCGAGCCGGGAAATCAGACCAAATTTTAGAGAGCCCACAAACAGGTCCCCTTCCCATTCCGGCCAAAGCTTGCCGGAATAAAAGGTCGCACCGGAAGGCGCGATTGACGGGTCCCAATAATGACTGGGCTGTTCCATTCCGTCTTTGGCTGTTCCTTCCCCAATGCGTCCGCCAGAGTAGTGGCGCCCATAGGATATGACGGGCCAACCGTAGTTCTTGCCCTTCTGCACCAGATTCACTTCATCCCCGCCCCGCGCGCCGTGCTCAATGACCCAAAGCCGACCCTGGCCATCCAAGGTGGCGCCTTGCGGATTGCGATGACCATAGGACCAGATTTCTGGCTGCGCACCATTCACCCCAACGAATGGATTGTCAGACGGAATCGCCCCATCCCGCGCAACGCGCACCACCGTTCCGTTTTCCGTGCCGAGGTTTTGCGCCTGTGGTCGGTCGCCTCTGTCGCCAATCGTCAGGTAGAGATAGCCGTCACGTCCTTCGACAATGCGCGACCCGAAATGTCGACCGCCGGACGAGCCCGGGTCCATCTCGTAGATCACCTGAAAACCCTCCAGCGCCGTCCCATCTTCGCTCAGCCGCCCGACGCCCAGCGCAGTTCCGGCCCGCCGACCCTGGGGTTTGGCGAAGCTCAGATAAACCTGTCGGGTCTGGGCGAAGTCGCGCGGGATCAAAATGTCGAGCAGACCGCCCTGCCCTTCGGCCACAACGTCGATCTCGCCCAAGGAAATGCGGCTGCCATCGGCACGCTGGTGCCACAGCCTGCCACCTCTCTCGGTGACCAATATACCACCATCCGGCAGGAAACCCATGCCCCAGGGTTGGTCTAGATCGGTCATCACCGGGGTGATCGATACTTTGCCCGACTGAATTGACCGAACTTCCGCCGTCGCTGCAACCGGCAGAACTGATAAAACAATAGGGAAAAGCAGGATCGAAAGAGCGCGCATCTGAAGCCTCCATTGAGATCACTCACCCCCAAGATAGCAACGACCTTGGCCAGATCGACCGCAATCACCCGGTCGTGAGGTCGCAGGCCCTTGAACGAATACTTTAATTTTTTCTGACGCCCTCTACAGTCGAACGCAGGA
>JBCBGY010000189.1:6302-8430 GCA_038526275.1 Pseudomonadota bacterium
GGTGCGACAATCACACCTGTCCGCGGCGACTCGACCTGCATCGATGCGGCTGCTGCCACCGCCGCTGCCGAGCGCCTGATCACTTCTGACGGCGTCGCGGGCATTGTTGGTGCCACCTGTTCCGGCGCCACAAGTGCCGTTTTTCAGAACGTGGCCGTCGCCAATGGCACAGTGATGATTTCTCCATCTGCGACCTCCCCCGCCCTGTCTACCATCGAAGATGACGGCTTGTTCTTTCGCACCGCGCCGTCAGATGCACGCCAAGGCGTTGTGATGACTGAAATCCTGATCGAGCAAGGGATCAAAGAAGTCGCCCTGACCTACACCAACAACGATTATGGCAAGGGCCTGGCCGACAGCTTTGAGGCAGCCTTCACCGAAGCGGGCGGCACCGTCACCATCAACGCGGCCCACGAAGATGGTAAAGCGGACTATTCTGCCGAGGTCGGCGCGCTTGCGGCTGCCGGGGGTGAGCGGTTGGTCGTGGCAGGCTATATCGATCAGGGCGGACCGGGCATCATCCAGGCCGCATTGGACACCGGGGCATTCGACACGTTCCACTTACCCGACGGCATGATCGGCGACTCGTTGATGGAACGTTTCGGCTCGGACCTTGACGGTTCAACCGGCCAGGCGCCGGGGTCGGATGGGCCGGGCGCCGAGATGCTGGTCGCGATCGCGGAAGCGTCCGGTTTCTCCGCAGGACCTTACACCGCAGAAAGCTACGATGCCGCAGCCTTGATCATGCTCGCCATAGCTGCCGCGGACAGCACAGACCCAGCTGAATATAAGACGAAGGTCTTGGAGGTCGCCAACGCGCCTGGCGAAAAGATCTATCCGGGCGAATTGGCCAAAGCCCTGGACATCATCGCCGAGGGGGGAGACGTGGATTATGAAGGTGCCTCGGCCGTGGAACTGATCGGACCCGGTGAAAGCGCAGGCAGCTTCCGCCAGATCGAAGTGATCGACGGCTCTATGAACACAGTCCAGTATCGCTAAGGTTTTTTCGTCCCGGACCTTCATCCGGGACGGGGTCCACCAATGATAGCGGTTCATGATTTGCACAAATATTTCGGCGGCTTTCGAGCCGTCGATGGCGCGTCGCTGGAGATTGCCCAGGGCAGTATAACCGGGCTGGTCGGCCCCAATGGGGCGGGCAAAACAACGCTATTCAACGTCATTGCCGGAAATTTGCAGCCCACATCAGGGCGCGTCACAATGGCGGGCGAGGACATAACGGGCCTGCCGCCGCACACATTGTTTCACAAGGGCCTGCTGCGCACGTTCCAGATCGCGCATGAATTCAGCAGCATGACAGTTCTGGAAAACCTGATGATGGTTCCGGGCGGTCAAAGCGGCGAACGACTGGTCAATACCTGGCTCCGCCGCAGCCAGATCGCGCAGGAAGAGACCGCGCTTGCGCAAAAGGCAGACGAGGTTCTGGAATTTCTGACAATTGACCATCTGCGGGATGAAAAAGCGGGCAATCTGTCAGGTGGACAGAAAAAGCTTCTTGAGCTTGGTCGAACCATGATGGTTGATGCGAAGATTGTGTTTTTGGACGAAGTCGGCGCAGGCGTAAACCGGACCCTGCTCAATACAATCGGCGACGCAATCCTGCGCCTGAACCTCGAACGGGGCTACACGTTTTGCATGATTGAACATGACATGGAATTCATTGGTCGATTGTGCGACCCCGTCATCGTTATGGCCGAAGGTCGGGTTTTGACGACTGGCACGATTGACGAAATCAAGTCCAATGAAGCCGTCATTGAAGCGTATTTGGGAACTGGCCTGAAAAATAAGGCCAAGGAAGGTGTTGAATGAGATTGACCATAGCCGTTTTGTTTGTCGCTTTGGGGATGAGCCAAGCCTCATATGCCCAGGAAATCGTAGGACGAGGCATTATTGATGGCCGCACGGTGGAGCTTTTGGCCGACAAAACCTGGCGATTTGAAGATGAGGTCACCGAAGTCGGATGCCAGAGCATCCACTCTAGGGTGCAGTTCTGCGGCCCGACGGCGGTTTGGCAGAAAACCACACCGCCCAACGCCGATGTTGTTGCCGCATTCCGCCATGACGACCGCCACTATGCCCAGTTCATCGTAGAAACGATTGGCACCAATGA
>JBCBGY010000190.1:0-8332 GCA_038526275.1 Pseudomonadota bacterium
CCGGTCTTGTTGGACACGACTTCGCCGCCCTTGAACATGAACAGGGCCGGGATGCCGCGCACACCCAAGGCGGCGGGCGAGTTCGGGTTGTCGTCCACGTTGACTTTCACGATTTTCACCCGGCCTGCCATCTCGTCGGATAGCTCTTCCAGAGCGGGGCCGATCTGCTTACAGGGGCCACACCATTCGGCCCAAAAGTCCACAACAACGGGGACTTCGGCATTTTTCACTTCTGCTTCAAAGGTATCGTCGGTGACAGCTACGGTAGCCATGGTCACTCTCCTTGGCATTTGCATTGGTGGCGGAAGGTATGTGCGCGCCGAGGGTGCGTCAAGGCAACGGGGCCTTTTGCAACGCCTCGGTCACGAGCCCGTGTGGCAGAGGCATAAGACTAGGCTCGGCCGTCCATAATATAGCCGTCTCAACGGTTCGCCCGGGATAGATCTGTTCCAGCGCTACGGTATAGGCTCCAAGCTGGCGCAACAGGCCGTCGGGCACGGTTTGGGGTGTGTCCGGGACAACCGCGTTGGATTTGAAATCAATCGCCGTCACGCGGTCGGCCCCGACCAGCAGCAGATCCACGGTGCCCTGAATCACCCGATCCGTCCCTGGCAGGCGGGCCGTCAGTGGCACTTCGGCCAGGGTTCCATGGGAAAAGAGCGTGTCTTGGTCGAACAGTTGACTCAAGGTTGGATGCTCCAGCACCTGTTTTGCCTGCGCGAGAGCGGGTTCCGCCCAGTCCGCGACCAAGGCTTTGGCAAGCTGAGGCCAACGCGTCGGTGGCTCTCCGGGCAGGTGTTCCAGCAGAAGGTGGATAGCAGAGCCCAGCGCCATAGCGTCTTCTGTCGTGCGCTTGCCGTCCCATTCCTGTGCCAGGGCCTTTGCGCCGCCGAGGTCAGACGGGGAAATCGGCGCGACTGGGCGTTCGGGTTTGGGGACAGCGTCAAAGGCCCAAGACGGCAAATTGACGGTCGAGGCGACGGGCCTTGCGTCTGGCGTCGCTGTGGCTGTGGGCCAAGGAATGGGTTCGAACCTCTGACCTTCACCCACAGCGAACGGATGAGCCAAGCCACCGGCCCGTGCCATGCCGGCCTCCACCATCCTGAACCAGTCAGTTGGCCCGGGGGGTTTTCCGGCGGCGCAGACGATCAGCCATTGTTCGGCGCGGGTCATCGCCACGTAGAGCAAGCGTTGACGCTCTTCCGCTTCCCGTTCCTTGCTTTCCGCGATGGCCGACTGCACCAATTCGGGCGCTTCATCCGTGGTTGTTTTCCACAGAATGCCACCTGCCCCATCCGGCAAAAGATCGTTTGGCACGGGATCGCGGCGCAGGCCTGTATCCGGCAGAAAGACGATGGGTGCCTCAAGACCCTTGGCGCCGTGTACGGTCATCACCCGCACTTTGCCGCCCGAACTGTCGGCCTGGCGTTTGATGTCGACCTCGCCGCTATCCATCCAGACCAGGAAACCGGTCAGGCTCGGCGGCTCTTGCTGTTCATAGGCGAGCGCCTGGGACAGCAGCGCATCGATCCCATCTTCGGCTTCTTCGCCAAGGCGCGCCACCAGTTTGCGCCGCCCGCTATGTTGCAACAGAAGCCGCATCAGCAGGTCATAGGGCCGCAGGAAATCGGCCTCATCCAGAAGGGCTGACAGGACCTGCCGCGCTGGGCTGAGTTCCTCGTTCCTCAAGGCTTCCCAAAGATAGCCTTTGCGGGGATGGGCCATGCGGAAGAGCGCATCCTCTGACCAGCCGAAAAGGGGGGACCGAAGCGCAGCCGCCAGCGACAGGTCATCTTCAGGCGTGGCGAGGAACCGAAGCGTCGCGACCAGGTCTTTGACGGCCAATTCACCGCCAAGGCGCAACCGGTCCGCCCCGGCAATGGCCAGCCCCGCATCCTTGCAGGCCCGAATGATGTCGTGAAACAGGACGGAGCGACGCTGGACCAGGATCAGGAAATCGCCATCGCCGATCGATCGCGGTGTTTGCCCGTCTGCCGACCACAGCACCTCTTCCTGCTTGATCCGCGTGATCTCGGCGGCCACGGCCCGGGCCAAGCGTTTGTTATGATGTTCTTCGCTGACCATGTCCAAGGGCGCGTCCCACGGACTGTCATCTGGTGTTGGTGTCTCTTCGACCAGGGGCCACAGGTCCACCCGGCCCGGCATTTCGTGTTTGAACGCCAAATGCCCGACCGACCCGACCCCGGGTGGGTTGCCTGCGAAGACGTGATCCACCAGTTGCAAAACCGCCGTGGACGATCGGAACGAATATTGAAGCTGGCTTTGCTCTAGCCGACAGTCGATGGCCTTCAACCGCTCGGCAAATTCCTCGCGCATCTTGTCGAAACCGCGGGGGTCGGCGCCTTGGAACGAGTAGATCGACTGTTTCTTGTCCCCGACGACGAAGATCGTCCGCCCGGTGTCGGGCGCGCCGCCGCTTGTGAATTCCTCAGTCAGGGCCCGGACCACCTGCCACTGTTCGGGGCTGGTATCCTGCGCTTCGTCCACCAGAATGTGGCTGATCCCGCCATCGAGCTTGTACAGCACCCATTCGGCCAGACCGGGGCGGACCAGCAGATCGCGGGTTTTCAGGATCAGATCATCAAAGTCGAGCTGCCCGGTCAGTGCTTTCCGCGCCTGATACATCGGCAGAAACGCCGCCGCGAATTGATGCAGCGCATGGGTGCGCCGGGCGGCTTTCAGCGATATCCGATCCGTGCGGGCATCTTCGACCCGTGCCATGAAGTCGTTCAGACGCGCGCAGAGGTCCGGATTAGCCTCTCGCACCGGCTTTGTCGGAAAGCTGTCGAGCTTTGCGGCGTAGGGGGTCTTAGTGTCTTTGCCTGTCAGGAATATGTCTTCGAGTCTCGGCAAGCTCGAAATGTCCAATATTCCGAGTTGAGATAACTTGTCAGCGGCTTTCACATCTTGGGGAGAGCTTGCAGAAAGGAGGGGTATCAGACCGGCGATGATCTCGGCTTCATCGCCTTGGAAAACGCGGGCCTCAATGTCCGCTTCGTTATAGCCTTGGGGCACGCCGAAGCGCTGAGCGGTTGCCACCCAATTTGGTTCGCCCTTTAGCGCTTCTCGTTCGTTGTTGATTGCATCTGTCAGTCCCAAAAGCGTTTGATCGCTGACATGGGTGGCGCAGTCCTGGAAAAGGCCCGGATCTTTGTCTGCCAGGTCATCGAGCACGTCTTGGCGAAGCTGTTCGGCGGCCCGTTCGTCCATCTCCTTGAAACCGGGTGGGACCTGTGCTTCCAGCGGAAACCGCCGCAGGATCGTTGCGCAAAAGGAGTGGATGGTTTGAATCTTTAGCCCGCCCGGAGTTTCTATCGCACGGGCGAAAAGGCGGCGCGCCTCGGCCAGCGTTTCCGGATCGCACTGCGCCACGCCCAGCGCGTTCAGGGCTTCGGCCAGCGGTCCATCGTCCATCATCGCCCACGCGCCGAGGCGGGAAAACAGGCGGTTCTGCATCTCGCTCGCCGCCGCTTTGGTGTAGGTGAGGCAAAGCACCGATTGGGGCAACACACCCTGAAGCAGCAGCCGCGCCACGCGGTCGGTCAGTACTCTGGTTTTGCCCGAGCCTGCATTGGCAGACAGCCAGGTAGAGTCTTCCGGATTGGCCGCCTTGACCTGGGCGATGGTGGCGTCATGCAGGGCGTTCAACGGCCCACATCCTCGGGCTGTGGAACATCGACGTCAGACCATTCGCCCAATCGGCTCAAGTGATCGTAGTCGCCGGGCCAATCCGTCGTTTTGATAGCGCGCCGTGCGGTGAACCCGTTGCCTTGCTCGGCATAGTGCCCGATCAGGCGGATTAACCCCTGCCAGGTGATGTCTGGCCGGTGATTACCATTGTCATCATAGGGTTTGATGGATCGATCTTCGCCGCTCTTGCTCAACGCGATGTAGGTCATTTCGGCAACCTCGCCCGGGCCGAGCGTCTGAAACGCGCCTTGGCTCAGCAGCGCGGCTTCGAGGGTCAGTTGCTTTTCAAACCCGTCGACTTCTTTGAGGCTGGGCGGCGAACCCGTCTTATAGTCGAAGATCGCGAAACTGCCGTCCTTGCGCCGGTCGATCCGGTCCGGCCTCGCAGTGAGGGTGAAGTCAAGGCCGGGCAGACCGGCGGCCCCGGTTTTTTCGTCCAGAACCGGTATGCCACGTTCGGCGCGTCGGCGTTCGCGCTCAATCAGATCGGGTAGAACGGCAAGGAAACGGGCCTCCCACAGTCGCGCGGTCGCTGGCCAGGGTACGCTTTCGGCGAGCAGGGCTTGCAGTTGGTCCGTCAGCGCAGCCGCCGCACAGGGCGGCAAAGGATGGCCCGTGCGGATGACCCGACCCATGACTCGGTGCAGGACATTCCCTTTCAGGCGGTTGTCCGGTTCGGGCAGCATGGGCTGCAAGGCGCGCAGCCGCAGGATGTATTTTGCGTAGATCTCATAGGGGTCGCGGATCAGCGTGGTGATGGCCGTGACCGGCAATTCTTTGGGTCGGGCCGCAGCAGGGGGTCGCGGCGATGGTCGTGGCGAAAGCGGATCAACCTTTAGCGGCCGATCCAAAAGCCGCGCGGTTTGCAGGATCTGGTCGCCGCGCGCCTGCATCGCCCCAAAGGCGGCTTGACCCTGGGCACTGGTGCCCCGCATCAGGTTGCTGAGCCGGTTGAGCCAACGGGACGGCACGGTTTCCGCCTCACTATCCCGGACGGAACGACTGAGGATCACCTCTCGCGCTGCAATCGATTGCTGGAAATCGTGCGCCGCCAAGCCGATCCGACGTTCGGGCAACAAAAGGCCAGCTTGCAGGCGCATCGGGCGGCTGAGCCAAGGGTCAGGCGCTGGCAGTTCTGGCCAACTGCCGTCATTCAACCCGCCCAAAATGACCACGTCCGCCCCTTGGACACGGGCTTCCAACGTGCCCCAGATCATCACCTTGGGATGGCTCAGTTGCGCTTCGCGCACCTCCTTGCCCGAAAGAACGCCTGTGACAAGGGTTACGTAATCACGGTGGCTCATGATACCGCCGCTGCCCGCACTTGCGGTCAGATCCTGCATGGTGGCTCGGGCTGTTTCGCCTGCCGCTGCGTCCCATAAAGCGCCTGAACCTTCGCCGCTGGGGCCTCTGGCCACCGCTTCCGCCAGAGCCAAATGGGATTCAATATGTTCGCCTAGGTCCAGATCGCCCGGTATGTTCGCAGTCAACAGGATGTCGGACAGCCATTTGACCCAAGCGTCCGGCGGCGTTTTCTGGCGGCCAAGCCAGTCAATCGCATGGGCCGGAGTCGGGTAGGGGTGGCCGCGTCGGCGCAGGTCAAGTTCCAGCTCCCGTGTCCACCGCAGATGGTCGCCCCGTAATTCGCCGGAACAGGTCAGCGGGTGTTTGAGCAGAGCCAGAAGCTGGTCCAGTCTCAAGGGGCGGGCCATGGCGGCTGCGATCTGGCGCAGGAAGCGGCCGGGTGCTGTCTGGTTCAAGGGGCGTCCTGCGCTGTCGTCGGGGATGATAGACCAGCGGTCCAGCGCCGCCGTCACCTGCCGTGTCAGCATTCGGTCCGGTGTGATCAGCGCGGTCGTTTTGCCGTTTTCCAGGGCCTGCCGCATGGCCAGCGCGATGGCGGCGGCCTCTTCCCGCGGCGATGGCGCCTCGACCAAGGAAATGTGGCGGGTGGTTTCGGCAAGATCGGGAAGCTCGCGGCTTTCGCTGCGCCATTGGTCGGTGACCGGAGCGGGACGAAGGGCCAGGGAGATCAGCCGGTTGCAGTTCGCATGAGGTGCGGGAAGATCGGACCAGGGCGAAACTTGAGACGGTTCCAGGTCCAGTTCGAGCATCAGCTGCCGAAAGCGGTACTGAGGGTGATCTTCTCCTGACATCGCATCGCCGAGCGCCGACCACACACCGGCGGGTTGGTCGAAATCGTAGCCTGGCAGGATCAGGGCCCCCTGGGGCAGTCGCGCAACGGCAGACATGAACAGGCGCGTCGCGCCACGCGATCCGGTAGAGCCCGCGACCAAGATCGGGTCTTGTGGCGCCCGCGTTTGCCAATGGCTTTGCAGGGCGAGGGCCATTTGGCGCAGCCGGTCATCTCCGCCGAAGGGGCGGTCGAGCGATTGAAGGTAGCCGACGACGATATCGATCAGGCGCAGACTGCGGCCCCAGTGGATGGCGTGATCGGCCACGTCAATGCGATGCAAGGCGGCGGGGGAGATCCCCTCACCGCGCATCTCGTCCATCAATGATGCCAAACTGTCTGCCAGGTCGAAGAGCGCTGATCTTGGCGCCAAATCGGGCTCGGCGTCCAGAAGGCGGGCCAGAAGTTGGCGCAGTTCCAGCCGAACCTCCAGAGAAGGCACGGCTTGGGGGATGGCCGCGCCAATGGCCCCGTCATCCGGCGTTGTGATCAGGCGAATCCGTGGCAGCAGGCGAGGTGGACCCTCGGCAAAAAGCTCCTGAATGCGTCGCTGCATCCGGCGTGTGTTGACATAGAGCGTAACGCGGGCCCAAGCCTCTGGCGGACGGCCTTGAAGCCGGGTTTCCAGCCCACGGATCAAGGCGCGCGGGAAATCGACCCCCGGCGCTGTTCCGAACATCCGCGGCCCGGGCTTGTTAAACATCGGCCAGAAGGTCCTCGGCCAGCTTGATGCCCTCTGGGCGACCGACATCGACCCATTTGCCCGGATAGCTGACCCCGAACAGCCGATCATCTTCGATCATTTGGTCCCAGACCGCGTTGAGCGAAAACTTGGTTTCCGGAAGGCCCGCCAGCCGGTCCGTTTTGAGGATTTGCACGCCTGCATAGATCGGACCCGGCCCGCGTGTGAGCAATCCTGCTGAGCTGACCTCAAAATCACCGCCGCCCTTGTGGCCAATGGCCTGCGCCTTGGAAACCAGCAGCAAGAGCGCATCCATTTTGCCTGGGTCCCACGCGTCGCGTACGATCGCCAGAGGGTTCGGGCCGAGCCAAACCGCATCCGAGTTAAAGGTATAGACCGGGCCGGAGCCGAGCAGGGGCAGCGCGTGCCTCAGTCCACCGCCGGTTTCCAGTATATCGGGAAGTTCTTCCGAATACTTGATATCCCGCCGTCCTGCCAAATGCTGGCGGATCTGATGACCCAGATAGTGCAAGTTGACCACGATATGCTTGGGCGCCACGTCGTCGACCTGGTCCAGTGCATGGTCAATCAGGGCTTTTCCCCCGACCTGCAGCAAAGGTTTGGGGCAGGCTTGGGTCAAAACACCCATGCGGGTTCCAAACCCGGCTGCGAAGAGCATCAATGCGCTGGGGTCGTTGGGCATCGCGTGGCCAGTCTGTTCAGCTTTTCGGAGGTCGGTTCGGGTAAGATGGGCAGTAGTAGGTCTTTGACGGCCCCAAGCGCCGGGTGGGACAGGTTGTTGGTGAGATGCCCCCAAACCCGTGGAATTAGATCAACGTAATGTTTCTTGCCGTCGCGGAGAGCAAGCCGGGCGAACACGCCCAGGATGCGCAGGTTGCGCTGGGCCCCGACCAAAGCGAGGGCGGCGATGAAGGCAGGGCCATCTGTACCTGAAGACGAGATGTAGTGATCAATCGCAGCCTCGCAGACCCCTGCAGGCACGTCCCGCCGGGCGTCTTGCAGCAGAGAGGCCAGGTCATAGGCAGGATGGGCCAGGACCGCATCCTGAAAATCGAGTAGACCAACCCGATCCGTGCCTTGCGCGTTTGGCAGCCAGATCAGATTTTCCGCATGATAGTCCCGCAGAGCGACCACCTTGGGAACATGGTCCAAGGGATCAAGAGCTGCTCGTAGCGCGGCGTCAACGGCGGTATGGGCGGGCGGGCGTCCGCCCTCTGCAGCATACCATTCGTAGGCCACATCGGTAATCTGGGTCATGTGTTGCGCCGAAAAGCTGTTCAGGCCCGGCATTGGTGGCGCGCGGTGCAGATGCAACAGCACGTCTGTGGCCGCGATGTACAGATCGGTTTCCAAGTTCGCTTTGGCGACCCGAGCAAACACATCGTCCCCGAGATCTTCCAGCAACAAAAACCCGCGCTCGAGATCCTTTGCGAAGATTCTTGGCGATCTTAAACCTACCTTCTGCAGATATTCCGCAACTTCTACGAATTGGGCGGTATCAGGGTTGGTCATAACGGGCGCATCCATCAGAATGGCCGACGTCCCGGGCTGTAAGGTCAACCGGTGATAGCGACGGTTCGATGCATCGCCGGTCAGCGCCTCACGCGTGGCGTGGCGCCAGGATGTTTCCCGAAGAAACTGCCCTATCGTGTCATCGCGGGTCAAATCTTGCCCTCACTCAAACGGGCCAGACGATCCGCCCATGCGCTCCCCGCAGCTTCGAG
>JBCBGY010000191.1:0-8273 GCA_038526275.1 Pseudomonadota bacterium
GGCATGCTGGACTGTCTGAGCGAGGATGTGCGTCACCATGTCAACGAAGGAGACATCGCGCACGGCAAGGCCCGGTTTACAGCGTTTTGCGAGCATATGAGCCGATGCTATCGGGAAGAGCTGACGGAGATGGTGATCTTTGCCACGCCGGATGGTCGCCGGGCCGCTGCGGAGTACCTTGTTTCTGGCACCTATTTGGAAACCGATGCCGGATTGCCCGAGGCGCATGGTCAAACCTACAGCCTGCCAGCCGGATCCTTCTTTGACCTGACCGATGGGCGCATCTCTCGGGTCACGACATATTACAACCTGGCCGACTGGATCCGTCAGGTCTCGCTATGACCCTTCGGATTGAGCCGCTGACCGGGGCAGATATTGATGCGGCTCTGGATGATTTGGCTGCCCTAAGGATCACCGTTTTCCGCGATTGGCCTTATCTATATGACGGGGATCTGGACTATGAGCGGCGATACATGGCCAGCTACAAGGGAAACCCCAATGCCATCCTGGTAGGCGCATTCGACGGCGACCGGTTGGTCGGGGCCGCGACGGGCACACCGCTTCTGGATCATGATGACGATTTCTCTGCCGCGCTGTCGGGCAAAGGGGTTAGCGAGGAAACTGTGTTCTACTGTGCGGAATCGGTTTTGTTGTCTGACTATCGGGGTCAGGGGGCAGGGCACGCATTCTTTGATGCGCGCGAAGCCCATGCCCGCGCCCTGGGTTTCGCCCGGTCCGCGTTTTGCGCGGTGATGCGACCTGCGGATCATCCGGCTCGGCCCGCAGATTACCGCCCGCTTGATGCATTTTGGCGCAAGCGTGGGTATGCACCGTTTGACGGTGCGGTGGCGGAGTTCCGGTGGCGCGATGTCGGAGAGACCTGTGAGACCGCGAAACCCCTGCAATTCTGGATACGAACGATATGAGCCGGAAAGTCACCATTGCCGCAGCGGCTTACGCGCCGGACTACCACGATGACTGGTCGGGCCTTGCCGCCAAGTTGGAACGTTGGATCGTGGATGCCGCAGGGCAGGGCGCGGGGCTTCTGGTCTTTCCGGAATACGGGTCCGAGGCTGGGTTGGTCGGGGCCTGCCCTCGCGATGCTGAAGCATATGTCTGGGCGGAGCATATGGCGCGCGACACGGATGTGTATGTCGGGTTGCTGACCGAACTTGCAAAGAGACATAGTGTCTACATCCTGACGGCTTCCGGTGTTGTGGCGACCGAAGATCGGTTGGTAAACCGCGCGCATCTCATAGGGCCGGATGGTCGGGTGGCGCACCAGGACAAGGTGATCCTGACACCCTTTGAGCGCAACGAAATGCGGGTGCAGCCGGGCGAGACGCTTTCGGTGTTTGAAACCGAGATCGGGTCACTCGGTATCTTGATCTGCTACGACAGCGAGTTTCCTATTCTGGCCCGCAATCTGGTCGAAGCGGGTGCCGAGATCCTGCTGGTTCCTTCGGCGACCGAATTTCCCGCAGGCTTTACCCGTGTCCGGCAGTCTGCCCGGGCGCGGGCCATCGAAAATCAGTGCCTGGTGATTCATTCGCCCGTTCTGGGTCGGCTCGCAGATTGCGATATTCTCGATGGTGGAACGGGTCGGGTCGGGTTCTTTTGCCCGCCGGATTACGGGCTGCCACCCGATGGGATATTGGCGCAAGGTGCGATGGACGAGCCGGGATGGACGATTGCCGAGGTTGATCTTGATACCGTTTCCGCAGCGCGCACCAGCGGTCAGGTCGGCAATTTCGGCCATTGGCCAGAGCAGATGCGGTTTGGTCGCCCGGATAAAGTGCGCATCTAGCGGCAGATCCCGGATTGGTTGAACAAAAGGCTCAGAATACCGTCACTGTTGCCATTTTCGCACTCGCCGGGGCGGATTTCGTAGAGTAACTTTCCTCTACACAAGGGACGTCGGCCAACGGCGCCTGCCAAAACAAGAGCAGTTTCATGATTGTATGTTCTCTAAGGGGCCTCTGTGCCTCTGCGAGTTGGGTATGTGCCCAATGATGAGTGCCGTGGACCAGATTTTTCTGATTTCCTGGAAGGATATCAGTGTGACCGGTGTCCGGGGCCAGTTGAACCCGGTGCTGTGCATCGGAGACGAAATTACCCTGCACAGTCCGCCCCGCCCGTTGGGCACTATTGAGCCTTTGCCGCCCCGGCCTAGCCGGCGCCATGCGCGGCGGGCCAAGGCTCGGCTAGGTCGTATGATCGGTCTTTCCCGCACAGACGATGCAGTGAAATTGCCCGACCCGGTGGGTGCAGACCTCGAACTGACCGACGGTATCGACACGTTTTCCTGCTGGGTGCTGGACACCCATCTGGTTTTCGAAGGGCCGCGCCCTGACCATGACACGCTGCTGATTGTGACTGGAGTGACGAACCGCGGGGCGCTTCCGCGCACCAATGGCGGCGTGATCTGCTTTGTCGAAGGCACGCCGATCGCCACGCCCTACGGGCCGGTTCCGGTGGAGCGGCTGCGGGCCGATGACATGGTGCTGACGCGGGATAACGGGGCTCAGCCCATTGCATGGCGCGGGGCGCGGCATCTGAGTGGTGCTGACCTTTACGCCCAACCGCACCATCGTCCGATCCGTTTGCGGGCCGGTGCCATCGGCGTGGACAAGCCAGACGGTGACCTACTGGTCTCGCCGGATCATCGGGTGATGGTCGACGGGCCGGGCGCGCGGGATCTGTTCAACACCCCGGAAGTTCTGCTGCGGGCCGAAGATTTGCTCAGCCAGCCCGGCGTGGCCACCGAGTTGCGCTTGCAGGAAGTGACCTACATCCATCTGGCCATGGAGCGGCACGAAATCCTTTGGGCGGCTGGGGTGCCGTGCGAAAGTTTCGATCCGGAAAGCGCCGACTTTGCGGCCCTTGAGCCCGAAGACCGTGCGGCCCTTGAAATTGCCTTTCCCGAATGGCGCGTGCCGGAAGGCCGCGCCCGGCCCACGGCCCGCAGGGTTCTCAACATGTCGGAAGCCGCCATTCTGGGGCATCGCCTGCACTGACCCGAGCCTTTGGGTCTGAAACCGCTGAAACTGGGTGGCAGCTTGCGTGCGGCAATCAGCACTTCGAGCGCCGCCGGCGGTTGACAGCGTTTTCCCGACGCGTATAAGCGCGGCTTCCCGGCACATGTCGGGCATATTGGTGTTGGTGGCCCCCGCAAGGGGATGCCTGTCGGCCAAGAAGGCGCTCGCCTTCGGCAAAGGACAACGCCCTTCATATCTGGCGCTTCGGCGCCCGCACCAGAAGGAGATCAGACGGTGACCAAACGCACCTCTGCCAAGTACAAGATCGATCGCCGCATGGGCGAAAACATTTGGGGCCGCCCCAAATCCCCCGTCAATCGCCGTGAATATGGCCCGGGCCAGCATGGTCAGCGCCGCAAGGGCAAGCTTTCGGACTTCGGTTTGCAGCTTCGCGCCAAGCAGAAGCTGAAGGGCTATTACGGCGATCTGACCGAAAAGCAGTTTCGCCGCATCTATTCCGAGGCCGAACGGGTCAAGGGTGACACAGGTGAGAATCTGATCGGCCTGTTGGAACGCCGCCTGGACGCCGTGGTCTACCGCGCCAAGTTTGTGGCTACCATCTTTGCGGCCCGTCAGTTCGTCAACCACGGCCATGTGGAAGTGAACGGCAAGCGTGTGAACATTCCGTCCTATCGCGTTAAGGAAGGCGACGTCATCTCGGTCCGCGAAAAGTCGCGCCAGATGGCCGCTCTGCTGGAAGCCACTCAATTGGCCGAGCGCGATGTGCCGGATTACATCGAAGCCGATCATAACAAGATGAATGCCACGTTCGTGCGCACACCGGGTCTGGGCGATGTACCCTACGCGGTGATGATGGAGCCAAACCTCGTCATCGAATATTACGCACAGAACTAACACCCAGCGCTGCCGGATGTTCCCAAGGGGCCGCTTCGGCGGCTCTTTTTCTTTGTCAACCGCTCCGCTAGAGATGCGGGGCTGACGTCAGGAGGCACCATGGGGATCACACCGCAACCCGGCATTATGGAAATCGCCCTGTATCAGGGCGGCAAATCGTCGATCGCAGGCCGCGAAGACGTCCTGAAGCTTTCGTCCAACGAAAATCCGCTGGGCCCGCCGCCTTCAGCGCTCACGGCTTTGGCAGAGGCGGCCCAGGGCGTGCACCTTTATCCTTCGACCGATCATGCCGGGCTTCGGACTGCCATTGGCGAGGTCCATGGGCTCGACCCGGCGCAGATCATCTGCGGCGTGGGGTCTGATGAGGTGTTGCAGTTCGTGACGCAGGCCTTCGCGGGCCCGGGCGATGAGATCATCCACACTGAACACGGCTTTTCGCTCTATCCGGTGCTGATCCATATGGCGGGGGCTACGTCCGTGAAGGTGCCAGAGCGGGAGCGACGGGTCGACATTGATGCAATTCTCGCCGCCGTCACGACGCGCACCCGGATCATTCTGCTGACGAATCCCGGAAATCCCACGGGGACACTGTTGCCGACCAGCGAACTGGCCCGATTGGTGGACAACGTCCCTGAGAACGTGGTGGTGGTGCTGGATGGTGCCTATACCGAATATGCCGATGGCTATGACGGTGGGGTTGCTTTGGCGGGCTCCCGGCCTAACGTTCTGATGACGCGCACATTTTCCAAGATCTACGGCCTTGGTGGGTTGCGTATCGGATGGGGCTACGCCGACCGCGAGATGATTGATGTCATGACCCGGATCCGGCAGCCCTTTAACCTGTCTGTCCTGCAACTGGCAGCCGCCGAAACGGCGGTCAGAGACCGTGCTTGGGTCGACCAATGCGCAGACCTCAACGCGCAGCAGCGGGCACGGTTGGTTGGCGCCCTGCGGCAACTGGGGCTTGGTTGCGATGACACCCACACGAACTTCGTGCTGGCCCGATTTGCCGATGAGGCTGAAGCGGGTGTTGCCGATGCGGCCCTTCAGGCCGACGGGATCATCGTGCGGCGCGTCAGCGGCTATGGCTTCCCCGAAGGCTTACGCATCACGGTGGGCGATGAAGATCAGACGGGCCGGGTGATTTCGGCTCTGACCCGCTGGAGGGAAGGCGCATGATTTACAAACGCGTCGCCTTGATCGGCCTGGGGCTGATCGCGTCGTCCATGTGCCATGCGATCCGGCGCGGCGCATTGGCAGGCGAGATCGTCGGCACGGCCCGGTCCAAGGAAACCCGGAACATCGCCCGCGAAATTGGGCTGTGCGACCGCGTGGTCGACACGGCAACCGAGGCTGTCGCTGATGCCGACTTGGTTGTCCTGTGCGTGCCCGTCGGGGCCATGGGCGCCGTGGCCGAAGAGATCGGACCCGCGCTTGCACCTGGGGCGACCGTCACGGATGTAGGCTCGGTCAAGCGGGCGGTAATAGACTTGGTCACCCCGCACGTTCCCGATGGGGTGCATTTCATTCCGGGGCACCCTTTGGCCGGTACTGAACATTCCGGTCCGAGGGCTGGCTTTGCCGAACTGTTCGACAACCGGTTTTGCCTGCTGCTGCCGCAGGCCGAAAGCGACCGTGGGGCTGTCGACCAGCTTCGTGCATTGTGGGAAGGGATGGGCGCAAATGTCGAAGAGATGGACGCCGATCACCACGATTTGGTTCTGGCTGTCACCAGCCATGCGCCGCACCTGATCGCCTACACGATGGTCGGCGTGGCCGACGATCTGCGCCGCGTGACCGACAGCGAGGTAATCCGTTACTCCGCCGCCGGATTTCGGGATTTCACCCGGATTGCCGCCAGTGACCCCGTGATGTGGCGCGACGTGTTCCTGACCAATAAGGACGCGACGTTAGAGATCCTTGGACGCTTCACAGAAGAGCTTTTCGCCTTGCAAAGGGCCATCCGCACGGGCGATGGTCCACACTTGGAAGCGTACTTCACCCGGACCCGTGCCATCCGACGTGGCATTATCGAGGCTGGGCAAGATACAGATGCGCCGGATTTTGGACGGGGACGGAGTAGATGAAGCGATATTGCCTTTTCGTAGGTGCACTCCTGTTGGCAGGTTCGGCTTGGGCTGAGGCTCCGACAAGCTCGCTCATTCCCATAGCGCGGCCTGGCACTGTTGATGCCGTAGCACAGACGTCGGCGCAGCCGACTTCGACAATAGAAACCACACGGGCTGCCCGGTCCCCTGTGCCCAAATCTCGGCCCGGTGGATTGCGCCAACGTTTGAAGCGCTTGGTCAGCGGGCAGCGAAGCCAGCCAAACAGCGTGACCCTGTCGCGAAAAGGCTCGGTTTGCGGAATGCCGGAAATCCGGGGTGAATCCATTGCTCCGATCCCGGGCCGGATCAAAGGGTGTGGCGTAGCCGATCCGGTGAAGGTGACGGCTGTTGCCGGTGTTGCCCTCAGTACGCCTATCACGGTGGATTGTACGACGGCCCAGGCCTTGAACAGCTGGGTCGATCAGGGCGTGAAACCAGCCGTTGGCCGCAAAGGCGGTGGTGTCGCATCACTGAAAATTGCCGCGCACTACGCCTGCCGGACCCGCAATCACAAGCCGGGTGCGAAGATTTCGGAACATGGCCGGGGGCGCGCCGTCGACATTTCGGCCATCAACCTGGCCGATGGTACGGTTTTGCCGGTCTTGGGCGGTTGGCGTGATAAAACGGCTGGTCCTATCCTGCGCAAAGTTCACCAGGCGGCGTGCGGGCCGTTCGGAACGGTGCTGGGCCCCAACGCGGATCGGCACCACCAGGACCATTTCCACTTTGACACGGCCCGTTATCGCAGCGGCACTTATTGCAAGTGATCGCCCAAGGCATTTCGTGAGAGGCATCATCGCTTTTCGCAAAATGCTTCATGGGATCTGAAGCAATGGGGCAGGGCCGAGCGGTAGCGGCCCCAATCGTGTCTTGCCGCCCCGAAAGGCGATGGGGATATCCAACGTTTCGGGGTGACCGGCGAGCCGAGAAATCAGCTCTAACCCTGTCGTAATCGGGCCTTTCAGCTCTTCGGGCACCGCGCCAGACGCAATGGCCAGATCGAGCACGTCGCGCCAGTTGGTGGCCTTAACCAAAAGCTCGCCAGACGCCCGCCCGTCGGTATCCGGGGTCAGGGTGCCCGCGACACGAAGGTTCAACTGCCCAAGCTGCGCTTCGATATTGCGGATCTGCAGCCGTTCCATTTGGGGCCGGCGGTCATTCAGCGCGCGTTCGTCCCAGGTTCGATCAAACCTGGCATCCAGGTCCGCGCGGAATGTGCCCGCAATGTCGGGAACAGGCAGGCCGGTGATGCGAATGGCGGACCCTTCGATACCCAGCCGCAGCTCCCGTGGATCCCCGTCCGAGGTGGCAGCCAGCCGAAGTTCTTCTAACTGCGATTGCCAGTTTTCCCCGGCTGCGACGGTCAAATTGGTCGCGACGAACGTGCCGCGTTCCACCGGCGCAACCGCGCCTGTCCCGTAGACCAAACTGGCTTTCATTTCGTCGCTGGCGATCTGCAGCGTCTGGTCAGGATGTTGCAGGGTCTGGGTGTCAGGCCAAACCAGGATCAGATGGGTCGGTTGATACCGCAGACGCAGGATCTGAAAGAAGGGCGCGCGCCAGGCCCAACCCGTCGCCGGATCTGCCAAGGCGAGGTCGGTGAAGCTGCTGTCATATCGGTTAGGGAACCCGGCAACACGCAGGTCGGCCCAATCGGCCTGCCAGCCGTCCGCGCGGCGCGCCTCTTGCCAGTCCGCCAGAGCGGACTTTTCCGTCCACTGCCCCCAGAACCAGCTGCCACCCCACAGAAGCGATGCAGCACAGATGACCGCCAGCAGTTGCTTGAGCATGCTGCAACCCCTTTGCCTTGACTAAGTTTTCCACATAGAGAGGTCGTCGGACATTCTCCAGTGGACGTTTCAATGACCCCCCCTGAGCAATTGCGCCCGTTATGGGTCTTTGGCTATGGCAGCTTGATCTGGCATCCGGGCTTCCCGGTCGCGGAGCAATCCATTGCGGTTTTGCAGGGATATCACCGCAGCTTTTGCATGTCGTCGATCCACCATCGTGGCACGGTCGAGAAACCCGGCCTTGTTCTGGCGCTTGATCCGGCTCCGGGTCATAGCTGCCGTGGCGTGGCCTTGCGGGTTGAAGACGGCCATGAAGCCGAGACCCTGACAGGCCTGCGGGAAAGAGAACTGGTCTCGTCCGCTTACCTGGAGGCCGTTGTCGACATTACATTGAGCAATGGCCATCAGGTGACCGCGTTGACCTACATCGTCGACCAGGATCATGTGCAATATTGCGGCGGCATGGAGCTGGAAAAACAAGC
>JBCBGY010000192.1:0-8262 GCA_038526275.1 Pseudomonadota bacterium
AGTTAATGAGTTTTCGGAGTATTGGAGAAGCAGTGCTATTTAGCTCACGATAGCATTGCACTTGGCGGCGCTTTGGATCATGAAAAAGATCGGGCTTGTCGCGATCACTGGCGCGCCGCCTCACACCATTTTTGATCGCACTTTAGAATACGGTTTGAGACTTTCTGGAAAGCGAAAAACCGTGCCCGTCGAGATTCTCGCAAGTCAACGTCGCCCGAGTGGCATTGCAATTTACACCACCGAGGTCCGTAACTTTGTCGCGCTCAAACTTGGAGTTTCCACGCCAACCTTCATTGACCGGTTTGTCCATACACGTCATTTCGACAGGTCCTCGGTCGGTGATAAAATAGCCATGACCCCAGGTGGCTGTGCAATCTGCAGGTTTCGGCAGTGCGGGCGGGCCAGAAATCCTCATCAAGATGCACCAAATCTCGGTTTTTTCCGGGTCATCACCCAACGTGCACTGAATGTTATTGGCCGTTGTATGTACTGTCCAAATTTCGGTGGCAGCGGGCATAGCTGAAACCAACACGACCGCCAAGGCCGCCAATCCCTTTCTCAAAGCCATTCCAAGTCTCACTATGTTGCAAATGACGCATTATCAAACGCGTTGGCCGTTGCTGTCAAAGTGATATGCGCTGGTGGGATCAAAGCCAAAGCGTAGGCTTTGGCCTGCTTCAACGGTGTGTTGGCCGAATAGCCGGGCGGTCAACTGCAGCGCGTTTACGGTCGCAATGATGTTTGTGTCGCCGCCAAGATGTTCGACATGGCTGACTTCGGCAGTCAAAGCGCCATCCTCCGCGACGAACAGGTTCTCCGGCCGAACGCCCATGGTGCGCGTGTCGCCTTCATTGATCAGACTTGCGGGAAAGAAGTTCATGGAGGGCGACCCGAGAAAGCCAGCGACGAACTGGTTGGCCGGGTTGTTGTACAACTCCATCGGGCTGCCAACCTGCTCAACCCGCCCATCGCGCAAAACAACGATCTTATCGGCCAGCGTCATCGCTTCCGTCTGGTCGTGGGTGACATAAATCATGGATGCGCCAAGCTGTCGGTGCAGGTTCGCGATCTCGATCCGGGTGTTCATGCGCAGCGCGGCATCAAGGTTCGATAGCGGTTCGTCGAACAGAAAAAGCCTCGGTTCCCGTACGATGGCCCGACCAATGGCAACGCGCTGGCGTTGACCGCCCGACAGTTCGGACGGGTATCGTTCCAGATACTCATCGAGGTTCAGCATCTTCGACGCTTTCGCAACGCGATCTTCGATGACGGACTTGGGTTGCTTCTCCTGCTTCAAAGCCAGGGTCATGTTCCCGCGCACATTTAGGTGCGGATAAAGCGCATAGGTTTGAAACACCATGGCAATGCCGCGCTTGGATGGCGGTGTCAGGTTCACCACCGCATCATCGATTTCGACCTCACCTGATGTGGCATCTTCCAGCCCGGCAATGACGCGAAGCAGGGTGGACTTGCCGCAACCCGATGGGCCGACAAACACGACGAATTCACCTTCTTCGACCTCCAGGCTGATATCCTTGAGCACGTGGACATCTTTGAATGACTTATTCACATTCGTCAGTTTCAGGGCGGTCATGGGTCTGGTTCCTCAAGCGAGATCGTGCGGCCCGTTCGGATGCTTTCGTCGGCAGCGAGGCAGATGGCGAGCGATTGGACGGCGTCGCTCATGTGGCGGGTCAGGTCGATATCTTCGGCGATGGCGCGCAGCATGTAGGCTTGTTCGGCA
The DNA here is from genome assembly GCA_038526275.1 of Pseudomonadota bacterium. Classification (GTDB taxonomy): domain Bacteria; phylum Pseudomonadota; class Alphaproteobacteria; order Rhodobacterales; family Rhodobacteraceae; genus 188UL27-1. Next base: position 1,745 of record JBCBGY010000192.1, read on the forward strand.
TCGCACAGGTCCTGATGACCCGGTTCATCCGGCATCTCGACCGTGCGGTCGCCGTCTGGGGTGTGCACCAGGATGCCGCCGACCTTCGTGTGTCCATCGATATCGGATGATGCACCCTTGTTGCCTTCGGTGATCGAAACCGCGCCGTTCGGGCTGACGATGTCCTTCACGAAGAATGCGGTTTCGGACATCATCGGGCCCCATCCGGCCTCGTACCATCCGACCGAACCGTCGGCGAAGACCACCTGGAACTGGCCGTAATTATACATGGATTCAGGTATTTCGTCGCTCAGCCGCAGACCCATACCATGCACACGCACGGGCGGGGCATCGGTGATTTGGCACATGACATCCACATAGTGCACGCCGCAATCAACGATGGGCGAGGTTGTCTGCATCAGCGCCTTGTGAGTTTCCCATTCCGCGCCGGATGATTGCTGGTTCAGGTTCAACCGAAAAACATAAGGACCACCCAGGGCGCGCGCTTCGCCAATCAATCGGATCCATGAAGGGTGGTGGCGTAAGATGTAGCCCACAACCAACTTGCGCCCGGTGGTCTTGGCCATGTCCACAACCTGTTGCGCTTCGGCGGCGGTCATGGCGAGCGGTTTTTCGACAAAGACATGCGCACCTGCTTCCATCGCCTGGCAGGCATAGCGCGCATGGCTGTCGGTATAGGTTGCGATGACGACGAGGTCAGGACCTGTCTCCATCCCTTCCGCGAAGGTCGAGAAAAACGGGTAGCCTTGCAAGTCTTTGGGCAGTTCCACGTCCGAGCGGTTCACCAGACCAACAATCTGCGCATCGGCGTGGTTGTGGTGGGCCAGGGCATGGCTAAGCCCCATATTCCCCAGCCCGACGATCAGGACCCGGGTCATTTGACAGCCCCTGACGTGATGCCGCGAATAAGCTGCCGCGAGAAGATAATGTAAAGGACCAACACTGGCAGGATAGCCATTGAAAGAGCGGACAATACGGCATTCCAGTCCGTGACGAATTGGCCGATGAAGACCTGACTGCCCAGCGTCAGCGTTTTGGTTTCTTCAGATGGCGCCAGGATCAATGGGAACCAGAGATCGTTCCAGATCGGGATCATATTGAACACCGCGACTGTCGCCATAGCCGGGCGGACAAGGGGCAGGACGAGACGGAAGAAAATGGTGTATTCGCTTAGCCCATCGATCCGGCCAGCATTTTTCAAATCATCCGACACCTGGCGCATGAACTCCGAGAGGATAAACACCGCAAGTGGCAGCCCCTGCGCAGTGTAAACCAGGATCAAGGCCCAAAGCGTGTTCACCAGGCCCGTGGCGACCATCATTTCGAGAATGGCGACCGTTCCGATCCGGATCGGGATCATGATGCCAAGTGCCAGATAAAGCCCCATAAGCATGTTGCCCCTGAACCGGTACTCGCTGAGCGCATAAGCCGCCATCGCGCCGAAAAGCAGGATGAAGAACAGCGAGGCCACGGTCACGATCATCGAATTCTGGAAATAAAGAAAGAAATCCCCCTGCTTCATCACGGTTTGGTAGCCAATCATTGAAAAGCTTTCGGCATCCGGCAGCGCCAGTGGCTCGCGGAAGATGGCCTTGCGGGCCTTGAAGCTATTGATCAGGATCACGAAAACCGGGAAGAGCGCGATCAACGTGTAAAGGATCAGCGCGCCATGCATGCCAAAAGCATTCAGGCGATTGGTGCGCGCCAGGCTCACAGCTGATACCTCCGCATCCGGGTCTGGATTCCGAAAAGGTAGATGCAAACGCCCAGTAGGATGATGGCAAACATCGCTCCGGCAATGGCGGACCCCATATGCGGATCCCCCAGTTGCAGTTGGAAGCCGAAAAAGGTGCGATACATGAATGTGCCAAGGATGTCGGTGCTGAAATCCGGCCCCGCAAGGGCACCTTGCGCCGCATAAATCAGGTCGAACGCGTTGAAATTGCCGACGAATGTCAGGATCGAGATGATCCCGATCGATGGCAAGATCAGCGGCAGTTTGATCTTCCAGAACGCCGATAGGCCGGTGATCCCGTCAATCTCGCCCGCCTCCAAAATTTCCTCGGGGATTGAGAGCAGCGCGGCATAGATCAGCATCATCGGGATGCCCACGAATTGCCAGACGGACACAAGCGCCAGCGTGGTCAGCGCATATTCTTCTTTGCCGAGCCACGGCTGAAACAGCGACTTCAGGCCGATAAAATCGAGCATCGTTGGTGCGATGCCCCAGATGGGCGACAGGATCAGTTTCCAGGCAAAGCCCACGATCACGAAGCTCAGGATGGTCGGAATGAAAATGGCTGACCGGTAAAGCGCTGCAAAGCGTAGGCGCGGGTGGCTCAGGATTGCAGCCAGCGCAATGCCGATTGGGTTTTGCACCAGCATATGTATGACGAAGAACCAGAAATTGTTGGCAAGGGCGTTCCAGAACTGCTCCGACCAGACCGGATCAAAGAAGAGCGTCCGGAAGTTCTGAAGCCCGACATAGACCCGCGCTTGCTCAACTTCGCTGTAAAGAGCGAGCCGTAACGTGTTGAACAAAGGGAAGATCATTACGGCTGTGTAGACCAGCACGGCCGGCGCCAGGAACACGATAATGTGCCAGCGAATACGGGGCATCTAGGTTCTCCGGTGAAGCTTGCCCCGGGCGTCTTGCCGCCCGGGATTGCAGCCTAAAGGCGGATCACTGCTGCGGTTCGTACCAGCTGGCCAGACCTTCTTGCAGCTGAGCCCCCAGATCTGCGGGCGCTGACGTGCCCTTGATGGCGGCGACAGACGCGCCCCAGGTTTCGTTTTCGAGGTTCGGGGTGCCACGCGACAGAATCTGGTAGGTCGACCGGATCGTAGATTCACATTCACCGCGCCAGCTAACGAACTCTTTGGCCAACGGATCTTCCAGTTCAACCGGCGTGTTAGACAGTGGGAAGAAGCCGGGCAGGGCATTGCCAAAGATCGAAGCGAATTCTGGCGAGCCGACCCAGGCCAGGAACGTTTTGGCCGCGTCAGCGTTTTCGGTGGCCGCGTTCATGCCAATGCCGATGTCGGTGTGGTCCGAGATATAGCAGGTGTCGCCCGCGTTGATCACGGGTGGCTTGAACACGCCCATGGCGAAATCTGCCTGGGCATTGAACCCGGAAATCTCCCAAGACCCTGCAGGATAGATCGCTGCGCGGCCCAACGTGAACAGGTTTTGGCTGTCAGGATAGGTCTGGGCTTCATAGCCGTCGCCAAGGTAATCGCCCCATTTGGCGAGCGTTTCGTAGGGGGCAACCCAAACGTCATCGGTCAGCTTCTGCTCCCCGGCGATCAGGGCGCGGCGGCCTTCCTCGCCCTTCCAGTAGTTGGGGCCGATATTGTTGTAGCCCATCGTGGCGGCTTCCCACTGGTCATTGGTGCCCATGGCCATTGGGATGTAGGTGCCGTCTTCCTTGATCTTGTCGAGCGCTGCGAAAAACTCGGCTTCGGTCGTGGGCTCTTCGATCCCAAGTTCGGCGAAGGCATCCGCATTGTAAATGAAGCCGTGGATCACAGACGCCATGGGAACGCAGAAGGTGGATGCGCCGTCATCGGTTTGCCAGGCAGATTTGGCAACGTCAGAGAAATTGCCCATTGCTTCCATATCGGCGAGGTCGGCCAGGTGCCCGGCCTCGAACAGCGCAAGCGAGGCGTCAAACGGACGACAGGTGATGATGTCGCCTGCGGACCCTGCCTCCAGCTTCGAATTTAAGGCCGCGTTGTATTCCGTTGGGGCGGTGGGCGAAAAGCTGACTTTGATACCGGGATGTTCGGCTTCGAAGGCCGGTATGATCTTTTCCTGCCAAAGCGCCAGATCATCGTTGCGCCAGCTTTCGATCGTCAGCGTGACATCCTGTGCCTGAGCGCCCGTGGCCACAATGGCAGTGGTGACAAAGGCAAGCGTTAGCGTTTTTCTTTTCATGGATTGTCCCCCAATTTGAAAAGTCACGTGAGCCGCGCAAGCGCTGCGCGAAGATTGTCATTGGTGTCGTCCAGCAAAGCTTTGGCGGCATCGGCACTTTTGCCGCGCGCGACCAAGATGGCCGCTTTGACCGACCCGCAGGTCGCTTCGAGGGCGGATGTTGCCTCACCTGATTTGACCCCGGCAATGCGCGCGACGATCCCCACCGCGCGGTTGCGCAGTTTGATATTGTCGGCCTGAACATTCACCATCATCCCGTCATGCACATGACCCAGCGCGACGGCCATCATGGTGGACATCATGTTTAGCGCGATTTTCTGTGCCGTCCCTGCGCCCATCCGCGTGGAGCCGGACAGGACCTCGGGCGGGGTTGGAATGCAAATGGCGATATCAGCGGCTGTGAGCAAAGCGGTGTCAGGATTGTTCGCGATCCCAATGATCGTTGCCCCCGCAGCTTTGGCCATTTTCGTGGCAGCAAGGGTGTAAGGCGTCGTGCCGCTTGCAGAAACGGCGATCAGGGTATCCGTTGCCGTCAAATCCGCCAGGCCGGTATCCAACGCCTTTGTATCATCTTCGCTCGCGCCCGGCATTTCCACGCCGGTCGGCAACCCGCCGGCCATGTGAATGCGCAGCTGCGCAGGTGGAATAGAGAATGTGCCGCCAAGCTCCTGCGCGTCTGCGGCGGCCATTAGGCCAGAAGATCCCGCAGCGCAGTAATGCAGGACGCCGCCAGCTCTGACCGTACGGGCCATGCAACTGGCTGCTTCCGCGAGGTCCGGCAGAGCGGCATGAACCGCCTTTGCCGCAGCAATCTGACCATCTGCCAGAATGCGGGCAATCTCGGGCAAGGGCCGGGCGTCGAGCCCTTTTGCATCCGGATGCAGCGCTTCTGTTTGTGCCGAAACCATCTGATTCCCCTACCAGCTTCTGCAAGAGTACCTTTTCAATACCTTTTGTCCAACATTTTATTTCCGTAGGGGCAACTCAAGGGTATGCCGCACTTAAATCGGCTGGTTGGTGTGCATTAGGTCTTTTATCTGATCAATAGGTATTGTAATGGTTTTATTCATGACCTTGGCGCACACCAATCCAATTCTGGCTATTGATGGCGGTGGAACGCGCTGCCGCATTGCTTGCGCAGATGGTGAAGAGGTGGTTTCGGTCGAAACCGGATCTGCCAATGTCTCGACGGACTTTGACGGGAGCGTGGAGGAAATCCTCAAGGGCATTGAACAGCTCGGTCGCCGTCTCGGCCAGAGCGTCGATGCGCTTTGCCATCGTCCGGCCTTCGTGGGGTTGGCTGGCGTTACCGGACCCGAGATTGCCGGGCGGCTGGAACGGGCGCTCCCGTTCACCCAAGTGCAGATCAGGGATGATCGGCCCGCGGCGCTGCGCGGGGCACTAACGGATGCTGATGGGTTCTTGGTACATTGCGGGACGGGTTCATTCCTTGGGGCCCAGACGAGCGGGCAACAACGGTTCGTTGGCGGCTGGGGTCCTGTTCTTGGCGATGAAGCCTCTGCCCAGTGGGTTGGACGTACCGCCTTGGGCGCGACTTTGGAGAGCGTCGATCAAATCCGCCCGCAGTCTCCCTTAGCCGAGCGGCTGTTGTCCGAATTGGAAGGTGCCGCCGGGATCGTGCGGTTTGCCTCCAAGGCCGAACCAGCGGAGTTCGGGAAACTCGCCAGACTGGTGACGGAGGCTGACGCGCAAGGGGATGTCGTTGCAAGCGACGTCATGCGTGCCGGGGCGGGCAAAATCGCGCTTACACTGCACCAGATGGGATGGCAGCCCGGATTGCCGATTTGTCTGACGGGCGGCATCGGTCCTTACTATGAACGCCATCTACCTGATGACATGCGTGAAAACATTGAGGCGCCGAAAGGCACGCCGCTGGACGGTGCGATTGCGCTGGCCTTCGAATTCGCCCGGGAGGCCAAGACGTGAGTGCTGCGGATTTTCTGAGGCCCGAAAGCTGGCTGATCGACAGCGGCGGACCGCGATATGTGCAACTCCGCCGCAGGCTGGAACAGGGCATCGGATCAGGTGTGCTGCCGCCCAACTCATCGCTTCCGCCCGAACGGGAACTTGCGGACATTACCGACCTTTCGCGGGTCACTGTGAGAAAAGCGATACAGGAACTGGTCCGTGAAGGTCTGGTTGAGCAACGGCAAGGGTCTGGCACGTTCGTCTGCGTGCCTCTGGCGAAAATGGAGCAATCCCTGTCGCGCCTCAGCTCTTTCACCGAGGACATGGCCCAACGCGGCTTGCAAACAACGTCGAAATGGCTGGAACGCGGGGTCTTCGCGCCCAATGACCTGGAAGCGACATCTCTTGCCCTGGAAGATGGGGACGAGGTTGCACGGATCTACCGTTTGCGCGAGGCGGATGGCCGACCGATGGCGTTAGAGCGCGCCTCCTTGCCCCTTGATATTCTGCCCAATCCGCTTGATGTGAAGATCTCACTTTATGAGGTGCTGGAACGTAACGGGTTCCGTCCGGTCCGCGCCGAACAAAGGATCTCTGCCGTCAATATCGAAGCCCGCGAGGCGCACCTGCTGGGGGTGGTTGAGGGCGCGGC
>JBCBGY010000193.1:0-8201 GCA_038526275.1 Pseudomonadota bacterium
AGCCTGGACGCACGCCTTACCGATGCCATGCGCCAGATCGTGGCGCTGCAAAGCACCGTTGCGGACCTGGAAGCCGACAATGCTGCCTTGCGCACGTCGGGAGCTGAGGCCGCAACCATTCGCGAACAGTTGACCGCTGCCTTGGCGGCCAAGTTAGAGGCCGAGCGGGCTCAGGCCGAGATCCGGTCCCAGAACGAGCAGCGCGAGATCTTGCTGGCAACGGCACAGCAACAACTGTCCGAGATTGAGGCAAAATCAGCAGAGGACCAACGTCGCTTGGCGCTTTTAAATCAGCAGGTCACCCAGTTACGGGGGCAGCTGAGTTCGTTGCAGGTGATCTTGCAAGATTCGAACTCGCGCGAAGATGCCGCGAAGGTCCAGATTGAGGCCTTGGGTACCGAATTGAACGCGGCCCTGGCCCGGGTGGCCTCGGAAGAACGCAGGCGCGCCGCCTTGGAGGAAGCCGAGGCTGAACGGCTACGGGAAGAGGCCGAGCGCCTGCGGGAAGAAAGCACTCAGCTTGCGGCCTACCGGTCAGAGTTCTTTGGCCGGATGAGGGAGATCTTGGCGGGGCAACAGGGCGTCCGGATTGTGGGTGACCGCTTCGTCTTTAGCTCGGAAGTTCTGTTCGACACGGGCCGGGCAGATTTGTCATCGGAAGGGCGCGTGCAGATTTCGAACATCGCCCAGATCCTTCGGTCGATATCGGCGGATCTTCCGGAAGGTATCGACTGGATCATCCGGGTCGATGGCCATACCGATAATGTACCGCTGGCGGGCACGGGGGCGTTCCGGGACAATTGGGAACTCAGCCAGGCGCGTGCGCTGTCTGTGGTGCGTTTCATGTCTGGCTCCTTGGGCATATCGCCCACGCGCCTTTCGGCCAACGGTTTTGGGGAATATCAGCCGATCAACCCCGCCGATACGCCCGCGGCGCGCGCCCAGAACCGCCGAATCGAGCTGAAGCTGACCGAGCGGTAGTTATTCCAGCGTCGTGGTAACCACGCGCTCTGACAAAAGCTCACCGCCTCGGATCAGTCGAACAGTGCTTTCATAAGGTCCCGGTGGCCAACCGCCTTGGGGCGTACGCTTGCCGAAGGCGTTCATATAGAAGGCTTTGGCCTGCTCGACCTTGGCAGTGTGAAACCCGATGCGGCCTTCGGGGCCCACGATTTCGGTTTCGATCAGATCGCCGGCCAAAACGGCGAAGCTGTAGTTCCAGACGACCAGGGCAGGTGTCGCTGCGGGAACCGAGGCGGGTGATGGCAAGCCCGCTTCGATTGCGTCAAAGTCGGGGACGTGATCCGCAAAACCGAGCTTGAGCAGAGCAGCGACCTCGTACTCGGGTCGGACCTGCCAAAGGCCGGGCCCATCGGCGTTACAAGCGGCGTCTGGGTCTGTGAGGAACGGGTCGATGACGTGATCCTCCTGTCGCAGCGTGAGATGAACATGGGGAAACGAAGCCTCACCAGAGAGACCCAGTTGGCCCAGTGGTGTGCCTTGGATCACGGCTTGCCCTTCGCGCACTGTGACGGTGCCGCGTTTCAGATGGCAATATTGGCTTTCCCAACCGTCGGCATGCGCGATCAGGACGCCATTTCCACATTGACGACCAGCAACGTCGTCCCGGTTTTCGGACGTCGTTTTGATGTCTGCCATGCCGTCGCGGGTGGCGATAACCCTGCCAGGCGCAACAGCGATCACATCCACACCCTTGTCCATTTCGGCGCGCGTGGGCACTGCAAAGTCGGTGCCAGCATGGCCATCATTTGCGAGGGTGCCGCATTTATGGTCTTGCGCCGACCCCGCAGTTGGATCGCGGTCGACATATTGGCGGATATAGCATCCATCTGAAGGGGCGCAGTCGAGCGGTAGACCAATGGAGAAATCCTCGGCCTGGGATATGTTGGCACCCATCAGTGCAACGAAAAAGGGCGCCCACCGGCGCCCTTTGGTAATCGGTTTTCGGCCCATCATTCCGCCGTAAGCAATGGAGGTTTTTTAGTGGAAAGCTGCGGTGTTTCGGGCGCTTCGATCCGCAGATCGAGTTTGCCATCCTTCACACCAACTTTCACTATGCCGCCCTTGGTAAGTTTGCCGAACAGCAGTTCCTCGGCCAATTGCTTCTTGATATTCTCTTGGATCACTCTGCCCAGCGGGCGGGCTCCCATCTTGTCGTCATAGCCCTTGTCTGCCAGCCATTCGGCCGCCGGTTTGGTAAGCTCGATCGTGACGTTGCGGTCCAGCAGCTGCGCCTCAAGCTGCAGTACGAACTTTTCGACCACCTGCAGAATGACGTCTTTGCCGAGCGGAGCAAAGCTGATCACCGCATCCAGCCTGTTGCGGAATTCCGGTGTGAATGTCCGCTCGATTGCGGCGGTATCTTCCCCTTCACGCCGGTCACGGCCAAAGCCAATGGCCGCCTTGGACATCTCAGAGGCGCCCGCATTCGACGTCATGATCAGAACGACATTGCGGAAATCCACAGCCCGGCCATTGTGATCGGTCAGCTTGCCGTGATCCATGACCTGCAGCAGGATATTGAACACGTCTGGATGGGCTTTCTCGATCTCGTCAAGCAACAGCACGCAGTGAGGATGCTGGTCCACGCCGTCGGTTAGCATACCGCCCTGGTCGAACCCGACATATCCCGGAGGCGCGCCGATCAGGCGAGATACGGCGTGCTTCTCCATATATTCCGACATGTCGAAACGCAGCAGTTCAACACCCAGTTGGTCTGCCAATTGGCGCGCAACTTCGGTTTTGCCGACACCGGTGGGCCCAGCAAACAGATAGTTGCCAATGGGCTTTTCCGGTTCCCGCAGGCCAGCACGCGACAGTTTGATGGCCGAAGCGAGCGCTTCGATCGCGTCATCCTGACCAAAGACAACACGCTTTAGCGTTGTCTCCAGATCCTTCAGAACCTCAGCATCGTCCTTGCTGACATTCTTCGGTGGAATCCGGGCAATCTTGGCCACAACCGCCTCGATCTCTTTGGCGCCGATCGTCTTGCGACGTTTGCTGTCCGGCACCAGGTGCTGGGCGGCTCCGGCCTCGTCGATCACGTCAATGGCTTTGTCGGGAAGTTTGCGGTCATTGATATACCGGGCCGAAAGTTCCACTGCCGTCTTGATCGCATCAGAGGTGTATTTGATGGCGTGGTGATCCTCGAAATAGGGCTTGAGGCCTTTCAGGATCTTCACGCTGTCTTCGACGGACGGTTCGTTCACATCGATCTTCTGGAACCGGCGGCTGAGCGCGCGATCCTTTTCGAAATGCTGGCGGAACTCTTTGTACGTCGTCGAGCCCATGCAGCGCAGCTTGCCGCCTTGCAAGGCGGGTTTTAGCAGGTTCGAGGCATCCATAGCGCCGCCAGACGTGGCACCGGCACCGATGACCGTATGGATTTCATCGATGAACAGGACGGCATCAGGGTGATCTTCCAGTTCGGTGACCACCGCTTTCAGCCGCTCTTCGAAGTCTCCGCGATAGCGCGTTCCGGCGAGCAGGGCACCCATATCCAGCGAGTAGATCGTAGCGCCCGCCAGCACATCAGGTGTTTCGCCCGAGACGATCTTGCGGGCCAGACCTTCCGCGATGGCGGTCTTGCCGACACCAGGATCGCCAACCAGCAGTGGATTGTTCTTGCGACGACGACATAGAACCTGCACGCAGCGTTCCACCTCGGAATCCCGCCCAATCAGCGGATCAACGTCGCCTTTGCGCGCCTTGGAATTCAGATCGACGCAGTATTTCGCCAGGGCGCTTTCTTTGCCGTCATCCTCGCTACCGCTGTTACTTTCGGTGCGGGAGGCTTCTTCTTCGACATCGTTTGCGCCTGTTACGGAGCGGGTTTCGCCGAAGGACGGATCCTTGGCCACCCCGTGGGCAATGAAATTGACCGCGTCATAGCGGGTCATGTCCTGTTCTTGGAGGAAGTACGCGGCGTTCGATTCGCGCTCTGCGAATATTGCGACCAGCACATTCGCGCCGGTTACCTCCGTGCGACCGGAGCTTTGAACATGGATTGCCGCGCGCTGGATCACGCGTTGGAAGGCCGCAGTCGGAACTGCTTCCGACCCTTCAATTTCGGTCACCAAAGTAGACAGGTCGTTGTCGATGAATTTGTTAAGAGTGTCCTTTAACTCATTCAGATCGACGGAACAGGCTTGCATGACTTTGGCCGCATCCGGCTCGTCAATGAGTGCGAGCAACAAGTGCTCGAGCGTTGCGAGTTCATGCCGACGCTCGTTCGCGAGCGCCAAGGCAGCGTGGATGGCTTGTTCCAGGGAGTTTGAAAACGACGGCACGATCCGTGCTCCTTTCCTGTAGGGCCAAAGGGGGGCATGAGCCACCATTCCTTGACCATGGCCTCATGACATTAAAGTTTGGTTGGGATTGCCTCGGCTTCAAGTGTTTTCTCGCCGAGGAGCGGTTTTACCGACAGTTATGCACAAAACGTGATCGAACAAGGCCGCTTGTCAGAATGCTGCCAAACTTTGGTCAAAAAGAATCCTTCATCGCCCGCACCTTTGCAAAAACCTCAACATCTGCAGCAGATTCCATGCCGAGCCCTGCCCGAATAGCAGGGTCCGCGGCGCGCAGGAAGGGATTGGTCCTTAACTCCTCTGCCAACGAACTGGGCACTGTTGGAGTCCCCTCTGCACGTTTTTTGCGCACGTCTTCGCAGCGTTGATGTAAATCGGTGTTGCTGGGGTCGACTGAAAGGGCAAATCGCCCGTTGCTTTCTGTGTATTCGTGGCCGGAATAGACCATCGTATCTGCCGGAAGGGCCGCCAGTGCCGAAAGGGATGCCCACATCTGGGCCGGGCTACCTTCGAACAGGCGACCGCAGCCAAGGGCCATCAAACTATCAGCTGTGAACACGGCATGTGCCTCGGGAAAGTGAAATGCAATGTGACCAACCGTGTGGCCAGAGACATCCATAACCTGACCGGTTGCTGAACCAACTTGGATGGAATCGCCAGCTTCGACGTCCAGGTCAAGGTTTGGCAGGCGGTGGCGATCAGCGCGTGCCCCGACGACGCGGACAGAGTTGCTGCGCAAGGCTTCGACCCCGCCAATATGATCATGGTGGTGATGCGTGATCAGTATGTCGGTCAGGGTCCATTCCCGTTGGTCGAGGGCCGCTTGGATCGGAGCGGCTTCCGGGGCGTCGATGACCGCGGTCTCGCCACCCGCATCGTCATGCAAAAGATAGGCATAATTGTCGGCCAGGCAGGGAACAGTCACAATATGAAGGGGCATGGCGTTTTCCGTCTCTGGCGATATGGTCGCCACGAGAGTTGCCGATCAGGAAGACGCACGCAATGCACCTTGATGTGCTGGACCTCAGAAAGTTCTACTACCACACCCAATTGGGTCGGGTGGCGCAGCGTGCGATTCGCCATCAGGTCAACGCATTCTGGCAGGAGGCAAAGCAGCAAACGGTTGTGGGCTTCGGCTTTGCCGTCCCACTTCTGCGCCCCTTTCTGGGCGAGGCGCGGCGGGTCGTGGCGTTGATGCCGGGTCAGCAGGGCGTCATGCCGTGGCCTGCAGAAACCGACAATGTCGCCGTTCTGTGCGAAGAAACGCTTTGGCCCCTATCGACCGGCATCGCGGACAAACTGCTGGTGTTGCATGGGTTGGAAACGTCCGATGACAGCGCGCGCGTGCTGGAAGAGGCCTTCCGCGTGTTGGGTCCAGGAGGCAGGGCGCTTTTCATCGTGCCCAATCGGTCAGGCCTTTGGGCGCGGCGAGATGCGACGCCGTTCGGCTATGGCCGACCTTATTCGCTGACCCAACTAGAGGCGCAACTGCGCGCCCATAATTTTGCGCCGGAGAAGCATTTGGCGGCTCTTTTTAGCCCGCCTTCTTCGCGGCGGTTCTGGTTGCGCACTGCGCCGATGTGGGAAAATGCCGGACGCCAGGTTTCATCGGTCTTTGCGGGCGGCGTATTGATGGTGGAGGCGTCGAAACAGGTTTATGCGCCTGGCGGCACGGCAGTGCGCGACAAAGTGCGCCGATCGTTTGGCGTACTGGATGGCGTACCGGCCCCGCCTGAGCCCGCCTAGGCTTCAAGGCACACTTTCTGTCGCGTCCTAAGTGGCAAGCCGGATTTTTACCCTACTTATGCCGATGGGGCGGCGGCGCCGTTCGCGTAGGAGGGCCAAAAAAGTATGCAAAAGCATTCTTGACGGGGCTGTTTTTCTGCAGTTGCGGGGACTATAGGCGTCTGATACATCGCGCTCGACTTGCGGCGCGGTAGGCGTCAGGGAGCTGGCCGAATGCGAGAGCACTAAGGCAAGCTGAGAACATAGAAGGGGTGGACGTGTCAGAGACGGCTTCGATTTCCACAGGCATTGCGCAGCGATATGCTGCAGCGCTTTTTGAACTGGCCAAGGACGACAAGGCAGCGATGCCCACTCTAGAGTCCGACACAACCGCCCTCGCAGATGCACTCGATGCCGGACCGGACCTTAAGGCCATGATCTCCTCGCCAGTCTACACGCGCGACGAGCAGGGCGCGGCGATCAATGCGTTGGCCGAGAAGATGGGGCTCAGCCCGCTGGTGACAAACACGCTTGGCCTGATGGCCACGAAGCGCCGTTTGTTTGTTCTGCCGCAACTTGTCGGCGCGTTGAAACAGCTGATTGCAGAAGAGAAGGGCGAGGTGACGGCTGACGTGACGTCCGCGCAGGCTCTGTCTGCAGAGCAGCAAACGCAACTGGCCGAGACGCTCAAGGCGCAGGTCGGTAAAGAAGTGCTTCTGAATATGACCGTCGATGAAAGCCTCATTGGCGGTCTCGTCGTTAAGGTGGGTTCCAAGATGATCGACAGCTCGATCCGCTCGAAACTCGCCAACCTCCAGAATGTGATGAAAGAGGTCGGGTGATGGCTATCCAAGCAGCAGAGATTTCTGCGATCCTGAAAGATCAGATCAAAAACTTTGGCCAGGAGGCCGAAGTTGCTGAGGTTGGTCGGGTTCTGTCGGTCGGAGACGGGATCGCCCGTGTCCACGGGCTGGACAATGTGCAGGCCGGTGAGATGGTCGAATTCCCGGGCGGTATCCGGGGCATGGCGCTGAACCTCGAAATCGACAATGTCGGTATCGTGATCTTCGGTTCCGACCGTGACATCAAAGAAGGCGACACAGTCAAGCGCACCAAGTCCATCGTGGACGTGCCAACGGGCGAAGGCCTGCTGGGCCGCGTTGTTGACGGGTTGGGCAACCCGCTGGACGGCAAGGGTGCCGTTGATGCCACGGAACGCCGTATTGCTGATTCCAAGGCGCCGGGCATCATCCCGCGTAAATCGGTACACGAACCCATGGCAACCGGCCTCAAGTCCGTTGACGCCATGATCCCAATCGGTCGTGGCCAGCGCGAACTGATCATCGGCGACCGCCAGACCGGCAAGACCGCCGTGGCTCTGGACACGATCCTGAACCAGAAGTCCTACAACGACGCCGCCGGCGATGATGAGGCCAAGAAGCTCTACTGTATCTACGTCGCCGTAGGCCAGAAGCGGTCAACCGTAGCTCAGCTGGTGAAGAAGCTCGAAGAAACCGGCGCGATCGAATACACGATCGTCGTGGCTGCGACGGCTTCCGACCCCGCGCCAATGCAGTTCCTGGCGCCCTACGCTGCGACCGCCATGGCGGAGCATTTCCGCGACAATGGCAAGCACGCGCTGATCATCTATGATGACCTGTCGAAGCAGGCTGTCGCCTATCGCCAGATGTCGCTGCTTCTGCGCCGTCCGCCGGGCCGCGAAGCCTATCCTGGTGACGTGTTCTACCTGCACTCCCGCCTGTTGGAGCGTTCGGCCAAGATGAACGAAAACAATGGTGCTGGCTCGCTGACCGCGCTGCCGATCATTGAAACTCAGGCGGGCGACGTTTCGGCCTATATTCCGACGAACGTGATTTCGATCACCGACGGTCAGATCTTCCTGGAAACCGAACTGTTCTACCAGGGCATTCGTCCGGCTGTGAATACCGGTCTGTCGGTGAGCCGGGTGGGTTCGTCTGCCCAGACCAAGGCCATGAAATCTGTTGCGGGTCCGGTGAAGCTGGAACTGGCGCAGTATCGCGAAATGGCCGCCTTCGCTCAGTTTGGCTCCGACCTTGATGCGTCGACTCAGCGCCTGCTGAACCGGGGCGCGCGTCTGACCGAGTTGATGAAGCAGCCGCAATATTC
>JBCBGY010000194.1:0-8158 GCA_038526275.1 Pseudomonadota bacterium
TGCCAGTAAAGTGGTTTTAGAAGAAGCGCGCGTTGCAGAACGCGATGATGGCATAGACGCCATCATCCTTGGCTGCGCAGGCATGGTCGAGGTTGTCGATACCGTCAGAAAAAGGCTTTCAGTCACGGTCATCGATCCCGTTGAATGCGCGGCGCAATGCATGACTTGGCTGGTGCAGAAGGCATGATTTCGACAGACTGAAATCTTGCGATGAATGTACCTGCAACCTTGATGCTACCAAGAGGACGCAAACTGAATAGCGATTTGCTGCTCTTTTTGGCGCTTACCAGCTGTTATAGCCTAGAAATTTACCCGACATTTCCACTTTGACGCGGTCGCCTTTAGGGTGCTCCACTTTAGTGACCGACATGTCGAAGTCGATGGCGGACATGATCCCATCACCAAACTTTTCCTGAATGATCGCCTTGAGTGTCGGTCCATAAACGCCAACAATTTCGTAGAAGCGATATATGCATGGATCGGTCGGAACAGCTTGTTCCCAGATCTTTGTTGGGCTTTCCGCCAGAACGCTTTCAGCTTCTTGTGGCAACCCCATCGTCTTGACCATAAGAGCCGCCTTTTCTGGGGGGAAAGCATTCATTCCCATTGCGGCAGAATGGGTCCAGATCGGAGACATATCGATTTTCTCCGCAATCTCCTCCCAAGTAAGGCCCGTCTGCTTTTTGGCGGATAAGATCATCGCTGTGACATCCTCTTTGGTCATCATCTCTGACATTGGGATTCCTTTCTTCAATTTGTTTAGGAGTGTTCCGCGCCTGCGACTGGCTCTGACGATCCGGTCAATAGCTGCGCTAAAAAAGAGAGCCGATCCTGACCCCAGAACCGAGCACCTTCGTAGACGTAAGTGGGGGAGCCAAAGACCTCTGAGGAAATAGCCTCCTCGGTGATCTCCTGGACCTTATCTGCCACTGCTTGGCTATTGGCGAGCTTTGTCACCTCAGCGGCATCGTAGCCCCCGTTGATCAAGATGTCCGCCAGTGTGTCGGGGTCAGCGATATTGCGGTCTTCGGCCCAGACGGCCTTCAGACAGCCAAAGCTGATGGCGTCTTGATCAAGCCCGAGTTTTCCAGCGGCGATGATGGCCTTGCACGCGGGTCCCGGATCCGTGGGCCAATGGGCGGGCGTCGCGGTCATCGTCAGCCCTTTTTGCGCCGCCCAACGCGCCTGATCTTCAATGCGGTAAGACTTGCGCGGCGCACTTTGCGCGAAGGGTGGCGTTGAATCGCTCGCCGCAAAAACCTTGGCGATCATCAGGGGGCGGAATTCAACCGTTGCACCGTGCTCACGGGCAAGCGCCATCAGCGACTGATGCCCCAGATAGGCATATCCAGAAATTGGCGCGAAGTAATATGTGATCTTGCCCCCCAAAATCCATTTACTCCGTTGCGAAGGGCAGGCCAGCGTCGATTGGCAGGCTCTCGTCTCGGCTCCATTCGTTCCAAGAGCCAAAGTAGATGCGTACGTCTTTGACGCCTGCTTCCTTCAGCGCAAGGAAGCTGTTGGAAGCGCGCGCGCCTTTAAAGCAGTAAAGATACACAGGCGTATCGACAGTAATGCCAACGCTTGCGCATTCAGCCAGGACTTCGTCCTTGGACTTGATCATCGGCCCGTCTGGGGACGGCTTCATCAAGCGGTACCATTCGATCCAGACAGCGCCCGGAATGCGACCCTTACGAGGGCAGAAATCCTTGCCATAGGGTGAAGAGCTATCGGCGATCCATTCATCCACATCCCGCACGTCCAACAAGGCGATGCTTGTGTCGCCAAGCGACGCTTTGACGTCCTCAGCTGTCAGCATCAAAGCCGTGCCCGCAGGATCAATTGGGAAATCAGCCGGTTTGGGCGCAACTGTATCTGTGGACAATTCCAATCCAGCAGATAACCAGGCGGCTACCCCACCGTGGAGGACTTTGACGTCTTTGTAGCCGAGGTATGACAACAAGAAATAGCCACGGCAGGACTGACCAAACCCCGTATTCATTGATTGCTCATACAGCACAGCGGTTTTGGTGCCATCAAGTCCAGCCGAACCAAAGGCGGCGGCAAATTTATCCGTCAACTCGGCCATGCCATCAGCGTCCGAGGTGGCCAAGAAAGTAAAAATGTCATGCAAGTTCACCGCGCCTTCAATGTGTCCTTCGGCAAAGGCCTCGGGCGCGCGGGTATCGATGATCACCGTGTCTTCGGATGGCATCGCAGTAAGCTGTTCAGGAGTGATTAAAACGGACGTCATTTGGAGTCTCCTCTTGGGTCAGGCTTGCGGTAGGTCGTGGAGCATCTTGCGCAGCTGCTTGGTTGCAGGCGTCACGATGCCAATGAAATAGGCTTCGCGCAGACGTCGCTGTGCCGCACCGCCGGACACGTACCCACGTGCACCTTGGTGCAGCATCGCAGCATGGGCGGCCTTCATTGCGGTTTCCCCACCTTTAAGGCGCAGAGCGACGACGCGGCGGAAGTAAGCGATCGAGGTATCATAAGGGGTCAAGGAAAGCTCAGCCAATTCAGCCTCTGTTTCGGCAAGGATCTTCTCAAATTCCTCTGGCTGTTCTTCCAAGTATTTGTTGACGTGACCAAGCTGACCTTCGACTTGCCGCATCAATGCAATGGAGGATCGGATCATGCCGATGGCCATGCCGCATTGCATCAGCACAAAGCCCGGTCGGATCTTTTGCAAATACCCGTCGATGGGATCAGACAGGATCATCTCATCAGGGATAAAAGCATCACGGAATTGCACGGCACGCGTGGCCGTGCCACCCATGGCCATGAATTCGTGATCCAAAACTGTTTTCACGCCCTCTTGCGCACAATCGGCCACCGCCATGATACGCTTCGGTGTGTCGTCCGTGGTTTCAAAGACCATGCCAAAGAAACCGTCTTCTCCGACATTGGACACCCAAGGCAAAGCGCCCTTGACGGTGTAACCACCATCCACGCGGGTCCCCTTAAGGCGCATCTTTTCAATACCGAAGAAGGTCTTCATCGGGTTGGAGAGGCCCGTGCCCCCAAGGACCTCTCCACTCCCGACCTTGGCCGCCAAACCGGCCAAGGCTTTGTTATCGGAAGAGGCGATGTACCAGCCAAGTGCGTTCTGGCACCACATGCAAAACGCGGTTGAAATGCATTGTTCCGCCACGGTTGAGATCGCCTCAATCGTGTCGTTCAATGTAACCCCCGCACCTCCCATATGTGCGCCATAGGCACCTGCCGCCCCAACGGAGCGCATGATGTCTTCAGGGTAGGCCCCTTCATCAATCTCGCGCACGCGGGGACACAGATCAGTTTTTGCAATCGCCGACACATCGCTAAGCATTGTGGACGGCGCGTCTAGGACGGCGGTGGCAGGCATCGGCCTCTCCTTAAGCGGTTTCAGCGACCATGTTCACGGGACGCGAAAATGTGTTGAAAACGGGTGAGTACTTGATGACGTGCGCGACGAGTTCATCGACAACCGATTTCGGCGTGTCTTCACACTCCATATCCACTTTGATGCGAACATCAGTGAAACCAATCGGCTTAGCATCGTTCAGATCGCCAGTCCCCCAGACAGCGGTGATGTTGAGATCACCTTCCAGTTCCAGCTCCAACTTGTTGACGATCATACCGCGGTGCACGGCGTTGGCGTGCAACCCGACGGCAACGCAAGACCCCAAGGCCGCCAAGGATGCCTCTGACGGGTTTGGCGCAGTGTCGTCACCCAAAAGGCCCGGCGGCTCATCCACGATGTAGGGCTCAAGATCGCGGATGTAGTTCGCATGGCGAAATTTACCTTCCGCGACGGTCTTACACTTCAGTGTTTTGACCACCTCTGGGTTGGCCTTGCCGTTTTCGATCAGGGTGTTCAGCCCCGTCTTATCAATTGGGGCAAGGCAGCCCGTTAGTACTGTTGCAGGTTCAGACATTATGTTCCTCCTTCATTTAACTCTCCCGCACCCAGTTCAGGTGCTGGACAGCCTTCAAACATATGTAATCCAAGAAAAATCCGATGATCCCGATGACCACGACAGTGGCCGCTAGGCGGGAATAATCGAGCGTGTCACGCGCATCATTGATCGCGTAGCCAAGGCCGGATGTGACGCCGAGGTATTCAGCGGGCACCAGCACGATCCAAGCAACACCCAGCGCTAGGCGGATGCCCGTTAAGATGTCCGTTGCAATGGCTGGCAAGATAACGGTGGTGAGCTGGTGCCAAGGGGATGCTCCAAGGTTTCGCGCGACTTTCAGCCATGCTGGATCAAGCCTGCGCAGCCCAGCCGCAGTCGCAAACATGATGGGCCAGACCGCAGCAACTGCGATCAAAAAGATGATCGCTGCGTCCCATGTGGCAAAAGCCATCACCGCGATGGGCATCCACGACAGGGGCGAAATCATCCGCAAGAACTGGAACGGAATGTTCGTCACTTCCCGCAACAAAGACATACGCCCAATCGCGATCCCGACCGGTACGCCAATAGCAATGGCAAAGACCAAACCAAGCCCAACCCGATAAAGCGATGGGATCGACATCTCCCAGACCTCGCCCGACAAGATCATGTCCCATAGGCGCGGAAGGGCCTCGCCCGGCGCGAACATCGAAAAGGCGAACATGCCCGGCGAATTGGCCACCCAGCGACCGCCAAGCCACCAGATGAACAACAGCGCTGCAATGCCGATGGCCCCGCTCACCATCCCTCGGTATCGACCGAAAGATGGCAAGCGCAACGGCCCGTTTATGACCGGCGTATCGGTCACAGCTTCAGGATTTCTTCACGGTTGAATGGATCGCCCGGGTTTACCGATGGATCGTTTACCCATGAGGGGTTTGCATCGAGCGCGTTTTTCACAAACTCATAATTTACAAGATCGTTTGCAACGAACTCTGGATCCAGACCCTTGAGGAAGGTTGTGTCGCCTGACACGACCGTATCTCCCATCGCCTCGACGATCAGTTTGGTCGCCGACGGATAGGGCCAAGGCTGGAAGTCGATCCGGCCGTTTTGCCATTCAGATTGGTGATGGATCACGCCACTGTCCTGATAGACGCTGTCGTCTTGATAGACAGTCATCGCGCGCTGCACGACTGGAGCAGGCGCAGGCAGGTAGCCTTCACCGTCCTTTGAAAGCAAGGTCGCAACTTCCATCTTGTTTTCAGAGGCGTAGATCGCACCACGCACAACAGCGTTCATGACCTTCTGGGTCCACGCCGCCTTCGCAGTTGTTGCTTCTTCGTGCATGCAAACAACGCAGCACGGGTGGTTCTTCCAAATGTCTCCGGTAAAGCGCAACATCCGTGCACCAGCCATCAGCTCACCCAAAGCGTTGAACGGCTCTGCCACGATGTAGGCGTCCAGCTTCTTCGCCGCCAAGGCTGGCGGCATTTCTGGCGGGGGCATCACCTGCAAGTTTACTTCTGTCGGCGCAGGAGGCTCTCCCTGAGCCTTGATCACAGGCGTAAGGCCGCTCTCTCGTAGCGCATATTGCAACACGATGTTGTGCATCGAATACCAGAACGGCACCGCAACTTGCTTTCCCCCAAGCTGGCTAAAATCGGTAATGTCAGTATGACCGCCCACAACCAAGCCTGAGCCGTTTGTATGGGCCCAAGACATGACCTTGACCGGGAAGTTGTTGTTATAGCGCATCCAAACCGGGATCGGCTTTAGGAAGTGAACAAGGTTGAACTTGTTGGACACAAATCCTTCGATCAGCGGCGACCAGCCACGGATCAGAGTTGGGCGCTCAGCTTCAAGGCCTTCGTCTTCGAAGTATCCTTTGGCGTGCGCAACCAAAAGTGCAGTTGCATCTGTGATAGGCAGATAACCAATTCGAACAACTTCGTCCTCTTGTGCGTAAGCCTGCTGCGGCAGGCCCGCCATCATGGCGCTGAGCGAGGCAAAAAGCCCGCCGCTGGCCAACATGTCCAAAGTCTGTCGGCGCGTGAAATCGGACGCGAAGTATTCTTCGTCGTCCCAGTCTTGTGTGGTGTTTGTTGTTTGATCTTTCATCTTTACCCCCTGATGTGCGGCCTAACTCAGCCCGGCAATTTCGGTGTAGAGCGTGCGAAGCCGCGTTGTTTCGGTTTGGAATTTTTTCGATTGAGAGACGCGGTCTGCTTCTGAAACCTTGATCTCAGTATCGCCAGCGATCTGTCCTGGCCCACTGGACAACAAGACAGCTCTATCTGCCATCTGGACCGCCTCACTAACGTCATGCGTCACAAGAACAACGGTTAGACCCAGCCGCTTGGCAATTTCACGCACATCATTTTGAAGCGTGCGGCGTGTAAAGATATCTAGCGCCGAAAACGGTTCATCCAGCAAAAGCAACTCCGGCTCTGGCGCGATGGAGCGGGCAAAAGCGGCGCGCTGTTGTTGACCGCCGGAAAGGTCCTGTACGTTTCGGTCGGCAAATTCAGACAGGTC
The DNA here is from genome assembly GCA_038526275.1 of Pseudomonadota bacterium. Classification (GTDB taxonomy): domain Bacteria; phylum Pseudomonadota; class Alphaproteobacteria; order Rhodobacterales; family Rhodobacteraceae; genus 188UL27-1. The sequence goes on from JBCBGY010000194.1 coordinate 6,423, forward strand.
AACCAGCGACAAGACATCCTGAATGCGTTCATCAACGCCTTCGGATTGTTTTGCATACTTCAGCCCGAGACCGGCATTTTGGGCAACAGTCATCCACGGATAAAGCGATGGCGCTTGAAACATCATCACCCAACGCGGAGATGGCTTTATCACGCGCTGCCCACCAATATGCACTGCACCTTCCGCAGGCTTAGACAATCCAGACATGATGTGAAGCAACGTTGATTTTCCGCATCCCGACCGACCGATCAGCGCAACAATCTCACCTTTGGTAATCGTTAGGTCGATAGATCGAAGAACAGTTGGAACGCCTCTCCCATAAGAATGAGAGACACCAGAAATCGCAAGATACCGGCGATCCGCTACTGAAGACGGCGCAAGCGGTGCAGCTTGAGTAACGTCAGCCGTTGAAACGGCCTTTAGATCCTCAGATTTTGACTTCAATTGCAGCATAATCCCCACGAGCACAATCAAACAGGTCTGTCTGGTTTTAGGGGGTGGGGCGAAACCGATTCTTGTCAATCGGAGCGCCGGATTCGCACTTGCAGCTTGATCAATTTGTTATGTTTGCCTAAATTTTCTTGCCAATTGGCTACGTTTCGATGATTTTGTAGGCGTTCTCGACTCTTTCGAGACATTGAAGGCAAATCGAACAGACTAGTATTGTACTGGCCTTTTGCCCCACTTAGTTCGTGAGAAGAGATGGCAATGACACTCGAATTGAAAAGCGAAGCATTTGATGAGGCGGTGGCCTGGACCTGTATTGGTCGTGACGCGTCAACCGCCAGAGATCGCGTTCTTAATGCTGCGACAGAGCTGTTTTGCCACCACGGCTTTGCCGCAACCGGCGTCGATACAATCGCAAGCCAAGCTGGGACCGCGAAATCGACGCTCTATGCGCACTTCAAGTCAAAAGACAAATTGATTGAAGCCGTTCTCGAACGCGAAGGGAAAGCGTGGCGCGACTGGTTTTTTGGGCGTCTTGGCCAGATTCACGGAACCCCGAAAGACAAACTCTGCGCCGTTTTTGATATCTTGGAAGAATGGTTTAGCGATCCTGAATTTTATGGCTGCCCGTTTATCAATGCGATCGGTGAGGCCACATCCGAAAATGAGAATTTGCGCAGTGCGGCGAAGGTTCATAAGTCACACGTCAATGTGTGGATTAGCGCCCAGGCTCTAGAACTTGGGTTTCTTTCGCCTGATGATTTGGTCAGGGAAATGACTGTTTTAATCGATGGTGCCATCGTAGCTGCTCAAGTCACAAGAGATGCGAAGTACTCCGAGGTCGCCAAGTCCCTGATCGCCAACCGATTGGCAGCCTAGGCTCAGGACGGGACTTTTGCATTAATTCATCTTGATCAAAGTCTGGCCGTTGCGGTCCGTCATGTCGCGCTGCAATGAACAACGGGCTGATGAACCAGATCTCGCCCTGAACACCTGAGAGTTTGTGATAGACGTGTCCGCGTTTGATTGTTCTGATCGTCTCTATCCCGCTAAGTGTGGCCTTCCCGCGATTGATGAACTCGTGAGTTTTCGCACAGAGGTCTTTCTTGGAGGTGCCGTTTGGTCTGACTGCTCCGTTGGGCCCGATGGTACCCGACTACCTTTGTGTTTTTTTGCATACCCAATGAAAACCAACGGCCACATGTAGTGCGCCAGCCATTGCCTTTATGGCCGCTCTGATGGAACGCATTTGGTGGCCGTGCACTCGCAGCTAATGACCGCTTCCCGCC
>JBCBGY010000195.1:0-4630 GCA_038526275.1 Pseudomonadota bacterium
TGCCACATTGGGTGATCACATTTGGACTACAGGACAATGATGTTTGTGACTTCGGGTTTTTGCTGCAGTTGTGCTTGCACAGTGCCGCCGGCAAAAATGGGCCACACTAGTATCTAACGGGGCCCTTCGCCTACAAAAATGAACAATAAAGTCAGGTGCTTTGCCGCCTCGGAGGCGCCGCGCCGGTGCTGTTACCGCCTGCCCCGTGATCCTGACGACTCAAGACGTCCGGCAGATGGCGGCTCAGGGCGATTTCGCCCGCTGTGCATAAAGAGCTGCTACAGCACAGGAGGCCAGCCGCGACGCTTCATCGTCCGCGCGGCTGGACAGAATGATCGGAACCTGAGCGCCGATCACCAGCCCCGCCGCTTCCGCATGGGCCAGAAAGGTCAACTCTTTGGCCATCAAGTTGCCGGCCTCTAGGTTGGGTGCAATCAGGATATCAGCCTGACCCGCCACAAGGGATTTGATGCCCTTGGTTCGCGCCGCGCTCATGTCAATCGCATTGTCCATGGCGAGAGGGCCATCGACCACGCCCCCCGTGATCTGACCACGATCCGCCATTTTGGACAAGGCCGCCGCGTCGAGCGTTGATGGGATGGACGGGTTGACCGTCTCGACCGCAGACAAAATTCCGACTCGCGGCGTTTCGATCCCGATGGAGCGCGCGAGATCGATCGCGTTTTGCGTAATGTCAGCCTTTGCCTGAAGGTCCGGGGAGATGTTGATTGCTGCGTCCGAGATCAGCAGCAAGTTGGTCAGCCCGGGGACATCCATCACAAAGACATGGCTCAAGCGACGACCGGTGCGCAGGCCGCCATCGCGCTTGACCACATGGCGCAAAAGCTGATCGGTGTGCAGGTGACCTTTCATAAGGGCCTGCACCCGGCCTTCGTGAACCAAAGCCACGCCGCGCGCCGCCGCTGCGCCATGGTCGGGCATATGTTCGATTTCGATGCCGTCTAGCGACCGACCGATAGCTTGTGCTGTTTCCAGTATTTTGTCCCGGTCTCCCACCAGAATGGGCCTGATCAAAGTGTGTTCCGCCCCGAGCAGGGCACCCGCCAAAGCGCTCGGCTCGTCGGGCGCAATAACCGCGCACGGAATGTCCGGTAACGGGGCGGCTTTTTCCAGCAGGGCATCAAAGTGCTGGTGACGGCGGAGCGTCAGCCCAGGCACATCCGCCATTTCAAAGGAACCAGCTGTTGCGGGCGGAATGACCTCAGCCTCACCTTCAAGCAGCCGCACGCCGTCGGCGCGTTCGACCCAGGTGTCCAAGGTTGCGGTTGCGTCACCTATCTGAGAGATCCGGACCGTGGCCGTAACCGACTGACCAGCCTGTACCCGATCCAGAAACCGGAAGTTCTGCCGTACATACAACGTTCCCGGTCCAGGCAACTGATTGCCAATGACCGCCGAGATGAGAGCTCCGAGCCACATGGACGGCGCAACAGCCTCCGCCTCACCATCCCGATCGCCGTCTACATGCGGAATGTGCATCGGGTTGAGGTTGCCGCTGGCATTGGCGAACACATACAGATCATCGGTTACGCAAAGCCGTGTAATCTGAGCCTCCATTCCGATGGACAGATCGGACAAAGGCCGCGCGCTCAGGAAAGTCATGCTATTCTCAATCTTTCTGGTTCTTCAAGCTAGGCGGGCTTAACCCACGATAGAATAACCGCCATCTATCATGTGAACGCCGCCGGTCACATTGCGCGCGCCGTCGCTTGCCAAAAATGCCGCATAAGCGCCGACATCTTCAATCGTTGCCAGTTGGTGGGTCGGCGCACGATCTGCAGCATCTGCCAGCATCTTGTCAAAATCGTCGATGCCCGATGCGGCCCGGGTGCTCAAAGGCCCCGGCGACAAGGCATGAACGCGTATCCCCTTCTCACCCAGTTCGGCGGCCGCGTAACGTGATACGCTTTCAAGGGCCGCCTTCACTGGGCCCATAATGTTGTAGTTTTCGACAACCTTTTCCGAACCATAGAAGGAAACGGTCAGACAGGTTCCACCCTGTGGCATCAGCGGTTCCGCCAAGCGGATCATTCGCAGAAAGGAATGAACCGAGACATCCATGGCACGCTGGAACCCTTCGGCCGAGCAGTCGACCACACGACCGTGCAAATCTTCCTTGGGACAAAACGCGATGGAATGAAGCAATGTGTCCAGACCACCCCACCGTTCTTGGATTTTCGAGAAAACAGCCTCTAGCTCCCCGACATTCGACACATCGAGCGGAGCGACAATTTCTGCGCCAAGCGCCTCCGCCAGGGGGCGAACATAGGGTTCTGCTTTAGTGTTGAGGTAGGTTAGCGCCAGGCGATGCCCACTGTCCGCAAGAGCTTTGGCACACCCGTAGGCAATTGAATTGGCGTTCGCGACACCGACAACCAACGCGCGTTTTTGAGCCATGGCGAGACCAAACCCAGAAGTAGGATCAGGGTCAGCCCTGCCCCAACTTTGCAACGCTGTCGAGACGGAAAATTAAAGCCGCGCGATAAGGGCCAGGTCGCGGCGGAGACATCCCGGTCGGCACCGGATGGTTCTCCGCCGCGCTCTTGCCCTATGCTCTGCCCAAGACCCGAACCAGCCGGATCACTGCAAAGGCCCAATGGCTCGGCATTTCCGTTTCTGAGTCCGTGAGTGGTGGTGCAGAAACTGGGTCACACGCCGAACCGCATGGTTTATTCGCTTCCAACTGACACAAATCAATGTCCCAAAGCATAGGCTGTCTCTCCGCTGACATTGGTCACCCCGCAAAGCCAGGCCTCGCGGCATACTTGTATGCTAAAGCATTAACCTTTTTCAGCGTCAACGCGATTCTTTTGAAAATTCTTATTAGATTCAATTGTTTGCTCCATTTGGAGCAAAATTAACGAATTCCGTTCCACCTGGAACAAATGGGAACATATTACCCCAAGTATCTTAATCGGCGCCCCAAATCAGGTTAGATCCTCCCTTCAACAGAAACGGCCGGTCCCTGCTGGAACCGGCCGACGCCCAAACCATGTTGAGATGTCAGAAGATGAAGTCGTTGAGATCGAGGCCGGAGGCGGTTTCGTCTAGCAGAATGATCTGCAGCTTGGCAGCAGCACTGCCGTTGTCGCCGTCCAAGTCGATATAGACCTTTGTATCCGCCCCATCCTGAACCAGGTCGATATAACCGTCAGACAGAGCATTGCTGCTGGTCAGACCCGTCGCATCGTCCAGAATATTGGTCAGTTCGATCATATCACCGTTGGAGGTGCTGAAGTCGGCAATCGTGTCGACACCGTCGAGCCAATCAAAAACGTAGGTATCGGCCCCGTTGCCACCTTTCAGCCAATCGGCACCGCGCCCGGCCATGATCCTGTCATCGCCATCGTTGCCCCACAGCTCGTCACTGCCGGAACCACCCCGCAAAGTGTCGTTGCCGCCCTCGCCTTTGAGCAAATCATTGCCAGCATTGCCGCGGATGTTGTCGTTGCCGTCTCCGCCGCGGAGCGCATCCCAGCCGCCACCGCCCCACATCTGGTCATTGCCCGCGCCACCGCGCAGATCATCACCTCCGGAATTGCCGTAGACAGTGTCGTTTCCAGCCGTTCCGACATAGACATCAGCACCACTTGAGCCGTCGAACACTTCTCCCTCGGACGGAGGTGGCGGAGGTGTGATCGGTCCACCATCGTCACCCAGCCAGGCATCAAAGCCTTCGCCATCTTCGTGGCCCACATCAATGGCAAAGAATGACGCTTCACCAAAGCCATCACCATACTTCGGATGGTCAGGATCATCCCCCTGCACACCCATATAGAGACCAGCTTTGAAGTAGAAACTGTCATCATACCAATCATCGATGATCTCGGTCGCATCGATGGTCACACCATCTTCGACAATATCGCTGGCTGTGTAAGTGGTATCGTCGGCGAAGATTTTGACGATCAACTGGCCGTCTTCGACATTGATGAGATACGAGAATGTTTCACCCAACGAGATGTCGGGGCGGTTGCCGTTCTCATCCTCAAAATAGAACGAACGTTCGTCTACATCGACACCGTTGCCGCCCGTAAGTTCGTTGGCGAAATACACGTCTCCTTGGGAGTCATAGTAAAGGCGCGTAAGTTCGTCATCTTCGCCATGGATCTGGCCGACGATGACGCGGGAGTAATCCCACGGCGCTGAGCCTTCGGATTCCTCGTCTGGAAGTTCATCGACCCGCAATGTCGCGGACAAGGCGCCACCTTCGGAAATGGACCAGGCGGAATTGGTTTCGCCATTGTCGCCTTCCATCTCACGAAGTTCCGTGCGGACATAACGCGTTCCAGCGCTTGTTTTCGCGCCGGTGGTTCCCGCCCGGAACACCAGGGCGTCAATGCTGTCGTCGTAGAAGAAGAACTCCCCGGCTTCGAAACCTTCCAGATCGTCGTAACCTTTTACTTCGTATGCAGTTCCGTCGGTATAGTCCTCGTTGCCATCCTCGAAGTAGTCGGAATCGACCGGCAAGGTCAGTTTCCAGTTCGTTAGATCAAACGAATTAAAGTCCCAAGGCATTCGCCTTTCCTCCTCTGACAGTTTGAGTTTTGAACTCAGCTACCGTTTCTCGTCCCCGTTGATGTCCGCGTAACTGGAAGACTTGTATCCCAGT
>JBCBGY010000195.1:4730-8042 GCA_038526275.1 Pseudomonadota bacterium
CCTTGTAGACCAGTTGCGCGGCAAGAACCGGCCAAGGCCCGCCACACAAGTCAAAGTGATTCGACAGGCATATTACCGTCGCGCTGAGCGCACGGACCAAGCCCGGAGGTCAAACACCACCTTTGCCGTTACGACTAAAATCGCGGCGGACAGCACAATTTTTGATGCTAATTCCATCGTTCCTTCGATCAGAACGGCATGTGTCACTGTGCCACCAATTATGACAAGCGCAAGAAACGTGTGGGCGGCTCGCCACGTTCGCAGACCCAGTCGCTTGCGCACAGAAGCCAGCACAGCGGTGGCAAAGACTGCCCACATGGCGATCACACCCCAAACCGAGAACGGCGTCGGAGAAACAAGGAGCAATGCATCAATCACATCTGGCGGGCTGGTGATCCAAAGCCCAAGCACATGCAGCACAACGGACAGCACGAGCAGCCCCCCGATGGCCCGGTGTACTCGCCGACCGCGCATTGCCGCGATACCGGGAAGATGCCCCCCCACCAGCAAGGGCTGCAAAACCATCAATGCCATTCCAACGATCCCGGCGAAACCAGCAATGATGTAGATCGGATCGCGCCACGCAAGAAGCGGGCTGGCTGCAGCCAGAAAAATCGGCACGGCAATCACGGCAGCAACCGCTGCCCAAATCAGAGCACGTGCCATAATCACTTAGGCCGGTTGCAGGACGAATTCCGCATGAAGTGTCTTATCCGATGCGCTGCCCATGACCGGACGCAGAAACACGGTCTCGAAGTCGCCGCTGTCATAGGCCAGATGGCCATGTGGTTGGCCGAATGCCGGTACGATCTGGGGCATCTCTAGCCGAAACTCTCCGTTGGCGTCGGTCAAAGTCGCACCATGGCTTTGCGGGTCGCGCTCATGCCCTTCGGTCGTGTGGGCCCAGACCTGAATACGCTGCCCTTCAAGCGGTGCACCGTCGCCCGCGCGGCGCACGGAGCCGGTCATCAGGAAACCTCCGCCCCCTATCCGCTCGACAATCGGCGCGCCGGGACGATAGTTGTTGGACCCGCCTCGCATGGAACGTGTGGGCGCCAGACCTTGGGCGCGGGCGGGCACGATCAAGCCCCCCGAGGCCAGTAGGGCGGTTCCTGAGACAAGGGCGGTACGGCGGGTGAGATATTCCTGAGGCATTTTCGAATTTCTCCTAGCGGGCTCGACAAGCGGGACGATTAATCCACCAGTTAGACACGAGCCACCGGCGATAAACCGTTCACACAGCTTCGTGATCCATACTAAGCAAACCTTAGCGCTTGGGCGAGCCTCAAAGACCCAAGCCTTTCGCAAACATTTCGCGCGAAATGGATCCAGGTGCGCTGCCGTCCCGGGCCAGCCTGTCTGCCAGACGGGCGGCAAAGGCATTGGCGGGCGCCTCCTCTCCCATCGTACGGGCCAAGAGAACGATCTCGCCGTTCAGATAATCTGTCTCAACGGACCCTGTGCCCCGCACCAGACTTTGCGTGGTAGAGCTTCCTACTCGGGTCGCGCCATCCACTTCGCCATATTTCATTTGACTGCGCCTCGGATCAGAGGCCCCGACATCATGCCAAGGGATCCCTGCCTTATCCAGGATGTGCTCTCCCTCATTGCGCAGGGTTTCAATCAACTCCGGCGCCTTGGTCTCCCGCCCCAGTGCGGCCTGAACAATATTCCCGAGATTCATCAGTAATTTGCCATACTTGTATGCCATGACATCTGCGACCGGGCGAACCATGATCCCGCCAGGTGTCAAAACCTCGGCCAAGAGTTTGTCTGCCGCGTCAATGCCAGATGGGAACCGGCCAACATCGAAAATACCGTAAGTGGGCGAGCACCAGCAAATCGCCTCATGGATGTCCACATAATCGGCCGGCAGCATCACATTCACTCCATGCACATTCGGAAAGAACCGCAACGCCGCAGTTTCGTTTGCGACACCATTCTGCACACAGAATATGGGCTGATCCTCGAAGCCGGCTGCCCGCAAATCATGAAGCGCCGGCATGGTATCTTGGCCCTTCACCACCAGCAGAACAATGTCATCGGATCTAGCGGTGAGATCGGCGGCTTTTGGGACGCAGTCCAAACTGATTTGCCGCGTACCTTCAGGGCTGCGAAGGATCAGCCCCTTTTCCTGCAAGGCAGCCAACCGTGCGCCACGGGCGATTCCCACTACGTCTGCGCCCTGCTTATCCAACGCTGCAGCCACGACCCCGCCAATGGCACCGACCCCGTACACGATATAGCGCATCAAGACATCCCCTACACACCGCCGATGACTTAGCGACAGTTCCTGGCCGAGTCATCGCCTGGAACGCGATCCGTTGGTTCAAGACATGCAAGTGGTCAGCGGTTGAGCGCACCAAGTCGATTTGCGGTTCTAACGAGCGGCGTTAGAAGTCGCCTTTGTCCGACAGATCAGTCTTCGAAATAGTCGGCATGGGACTTGCGAATCCCAGCAATCACATCGTCCAAACGGCATAGATGTGCATGGATGACTTTTGTCACCTTATCCGTGTCCTGCCGTTTGACCGCATCCACCAGTTCCTCGTGATCGGTCAACAGCTCCTGCATGGTGGCGGGTTGAGACAGGCTCAGCATACATAGTCGATCAACTTGCGCCTTATATTCAGCAATCGTCTCGAAGACGAATTCACTGTTCGCCGCAGCGCAAAGTTGGCGGTGAAATTCGTAATCCAAATTGTGGAATCGATCGATATCTCCTTGATCAATCGCCTTGGATTGCTTTTCGAGTGACTTGCTCAAGCGATCAGAGGACTGCTCTGATATAGAGTTACAGGCTCTGCGCAGAACTTCACACTCGATCGACAGTCGAACAAACCGAGCACGGACAATCTTTTCATAAGAAAAACGCCTGACAATCGTTGCCTTTTGGGGCCTAATCAGGACAAGCTCGCGATTGGCAAGACGTATGAACGCTTCCCTTACGGGTTGGCGCGAAAGATCGAATCTTCGCGCAACTTCGATTTCGGAGATTCGCGTTCCGGGTAGGAGTTTTAGCGAATTGATTTGCTCATGCAGCCAATCAAAAACGTCATCTGCGCTGGTTCTGCGGTCTAATGTACTTAGGTCTTGGCCCATTGAGACTGTCCCTTCAGGAAGCTATGTACCATACTAGAAGGCAAATGCAATTGGTTGACCTTAAGCAAAGAAACGAAGTTGCGGGGAGGACAAAATGAGTGACTATCCTTGGGTCGACGCCGGAAGCGGTGTCCGGCGGCGCGTGCTGGCCGAAACACCGGATGCAATGACCGTAGAAGTTGAATTTCAGGCCGGCGCTGTGGGCGACCC
>JBCBGY010000196.1:0-8010 GCA_038526275.1 Pseudomonadota bacterium
CATAGGAGGATGAGATGACCCGGATGTTCTTGTTGAGCCTGATTTGGTTCGCCCTTGCGCCTTTGGCCCCTCTATTGGCGCAGGAGCCAGGCGCCGCGCTTTTTCAAACCTACTGTGCCACGTGCCACGGTTCGGACGCGCGTGGCGACGGCCCGACCGCAGAGCTCATGGCGATCCAACCGCCGGACTTGACCGCGCTGGCGAGACGCCATGATGGTACCTTTCCGACGCTTCTGATCGCACGGCAAATCGACGGTCGGGATCTGATCCCTTCCCATGGCGGGCCCATGCCGATCTTTGGAACTTTCTTCGAAGGCAAAGACGTGGCGCTGAAGCTCCCGTCGGGCCAGCCGATAATGGTGAGCCAACCACTCGCCGATTTGCTGGCGTGGCTGGAGCAAATTCAAGAATAATACCTCACTTCACGTTTTATCATCGTGAAATTGACGGCGCGTGACCGGGCCAAGTATCGGTCCGTTCCGCGTGCGATGATACCTTTCCCTTAGCCGCGGACGTCCCGCGGCACGCACCGCGCCCCGCCGATTGAGGGGCGCCAGGAAAGGAGAAAAGCTATGGCAAAAGTCATTTACCCAACCGTTGTCGGGTTCATGTCCATGATGGTTCTATGGGCCATTGTCGCTGGCATGAGCGCGATGTGAGGGGGGCCGCCCCGCAGGGTCAATTCCGGGCCAATGTGCGGGGCGGTTCTTGCCCCGAGATCTCCAAGACCAGTTTGCGCACGACAGCTTCGGCGAAGCTTGCCTCATCTTCTGCCGTCACAACAAACGAACCGGGGCCGCCGATGATCTGATCATAGTAGGCCTGTTCAAGGTCGATGCGCGCAGGGCGCCCATTGCAGAAACGGCAATTGATAGCGAGCGCGTTGATGGTAATGCCCGCCGCCAGGACCTCGTCCCGCGCAGTGGCGATGGAAGGGCCATTGAAGTTGTTGACGCTGTCGCCCGAAAAGTCGATGACCTTGCGCCAGCCGTCGATATCGTTGCCTTCGATCAGTTCTTTGCCCTTGAGCAGGGCCGAACCGATGGCGTTGCGACCGAACGCCCGCCGGGGCGGAGGCAAAAGCGCATCGGCAAAGGCCCGGGCCGAAGCCTCATCCGCGATCCGCATCCAACCCACGACCTGATCTTCATTCCCCGCCGAGGCCCATTCGACATAGGTCACCGCAATTTCCTGATAGGCGGTGGAGCGAATGGCATTCAGAACCCTTGGGTCCGTGATGGCCGTCGCATAGCCCTGCCGCTGGAACTGAATTTCAGCCTGGTCGATTGAACCCGACGCATCGGCCAAGAGTACCAGTTCCAAATCCACCTCCTGCGCAATGGCGGGCCAGAAGGGGAAGAGCAAAGCAATCCAGAACAATAAGTGTCGCATGAGTCGACTATGCCAGGAACCGTTGGCTTTACCAGTGAAAGAGGTTCCGTCCCGGACGGACCCGATCACCTTCACGTCAAACACCCACGGTCGGGCCCCGAAGCTCCAATGTTAGGCAATTGGCCAGCGACGGTCCGGTTCAGGCGCCCAGTTGCGGAGCCCGGACCAGACGCACACCGTTAATCTTCCAAGTATCGGCAGCCGGAATCATCTCATATTCCAGAACATGCACGGCCCCTTCGACGTCGCGGATCACCACACGTTGAAAGACGTTCGGCCCGGCAGTCTTGGCCTCGCCAAAGGTGACGTCGGCGGGACGCCAAACCATGGGATATCCCTGTTTGACCATGCGACCGAAATTGGCAGATGTGCCAAAGAGCCCCCGTATGTTGGGAGATGCATAGCTGAAGGCTCCATCGAAATCGTCCTTCAGGAAGGCGTCAATCTGTTTTCGGATCACCTCGGTGATTTCGGGCTGAGTCCCGGCCTGCGCGGACACTTGTCCGGCCATCGACAAACAAATCAAAAGAACCGCGGCGATCTTCTGCATCTAAATCTCCTCGTACCTTTTGAACTAGGCTGCTCCCTAGAACGGTCAATGGCCAGCATTCCAAGCGGAAACTGGCGTGAAAAATTCCGTGAGCCCGTTAACAGTGCGTGAATTGCAGAGCCAGTGCAGACAAACCTACCAAAGTTGTGGTATTGTTTCGTCACTTTCAGAAGACCCTTTTATGGAGAGAATTATGAATCAGCACCCATCCGCGGACGCGGAACTTCAACGCATTAAAGACGCAAAGCAGTTCCGCCACGATGCCGCGGTGCTTGCCGAAACCCGCGCGAAAGCCGCGCTGGACCAGGCAAACGGGCCAAGCCTTCATGTAGCGAACGGGGATGAAGTTAAGTTCAAGGGCAAGCAAGTCCCTATGAGCTTTACCAAGGGGCTCAAACACAATCCGGACACTGGTCTCGTCCACAATGAGGCCGACTTTGACGCGTTGCGCGCTGCCATTGACGGCGGGCTTATCGCGCCGTTCAACGACATCAGCGTGCCGCGCCCACCAATCCCGGGAAACCCGGATGTTGGACGGCGACAGTGGGAAGCACCAACTGCCGGTTTTGTATACGACCTGCAAGGCCCAGACGCGCAGGCCGTCACAATGCAGCCAGCGCCTGCGATCCACGGCGGCAAAGACGACCCGTCATTCAAGGAATTAGCCCTTGAAATGGCTGAGGTTTATGAGCTTGCGCTTTTGCGGGACGTTCCGTTGACGGCTTTCTCGGAAGGCAGCACCAATCCTGCTGTTCAGGCGACGGTCGGTCGGATGCAGGCACTCGCTGCCAAGGGCATTGTCCGGTCAGACGAAAAACGCCCAAGCCATGGCGCACCGAACAACGACTGGACGGCGCAAAACCTGTTCCGGGGCTCTTCACCCGGCACGAATGTGGGCCCCTACCTTTCGCAGTTCATGCTGATCGGGAATCCAGGCGCGGTACCCGGCGCCACGATTGCCGACGGGCTTGTCGCGTTTGGCAATCAGGTGATCGACCAGCGGGTGAAGAACACGCCTGTCGGACAAGACTACATGATCACCCAGCAGGACTGGCTCGACGTCCAGAATGGTGCAAATGTTCGCAACAATGCCGAACTGTTTGGCGCAGGGACGCGGTTCATCCATACGCCACGCGATCTGGCGACTTTCGTGCATGATGATGCGCTCTATCAGGCTTATCTGAATGCCTGCCTGATTCTGTTGGGTATGGGTGCACCGCTTGACCGTGGCTTTGGCCATCTGTCAGGTCAGACAGTTGAGGACCCCAACATCACCGGCTTTGCCCTGTATGGCGGCCCGCACATTCTGAGCCTGATGACCGAAGTGGCGACCCGTGGTCTGAAAGCTGTGCGCTACCAGAAGTTCAACGTGCATCTTCGGGCCCGTCCAGAGGTTCTGGCCGCGCGCGTTGCCTGTGCCTCGGCCGTGGACTCAGCCGTAGGTCATGGAACCCTGTTCCAGGACTTCGCCCATGCCGTCGGACCGGTGGCAGATGCGGTGGCCCATCAGAACAAGGCGAATGGCGGCGACCACCTGGCCCTGCTACCCATGGCGTTCCAGGAAGGCTCGCCAATGCACCCAACCTACGGTGCAGGCCACGCTACGGTCGCGGGCGCCTGTGTGACGATGCTCAAGGCCTTCTTCGATCTGGGCGAGCACGGCGACAAGACCGTTCTGGTCGAGACGAAGTCCGGCGAGATCAAGTTCAAGCGCGCAGAACACGGCGATATGCCGGTTCAGTTCGTCACGAACTTCGATGGGACCGGTCTGATCAAGCAGGCGGCAGACACGCCGCTGACGCTGGAAGGTGAGTTGAACAAGCTGGCCGCCAACGTTTCGATCGGTCGGAACATGGCCGGCGTGCACTTCTACTCCGACTACTATGATAGCGCGCGCATGGGCGAGGAAATCTCGATCGGGATCCTCGAAGAACAAGCCCTGGGCTATCAAAAAGACCCGTTCATTGTGAACCTGAACACCTTCAATGGTGATCCGCGGTCCATCCCCGCAGCTCTCACCAGCTAAAGCGTTGTCGGTTCAACCTGGATCACATAACGCTGCCTGAAATCAAAGATTTCAACGCGTTATTGAAACCATCAGGTTGAACCGAAACGCCAGAGGACAAGGTCCAATGAACCTGCAGTGGGCAAAGGCACTGCAGTAGGCGCGGGCTGACGGCCATTGGTCGCCGCGCCATCGCTGGGCCGCCCACCGGCCCAGCGATTTGGGTAACAAAGTTCAGACGGGCGTTGAGGCTGGTTCGGCCTGTGTGGCCAGACGTCCGGCCAGCCCATCTTCGATCAGCGCGACGGTTTCTTCGATGCCATAAAGCGCGATAAAACCACCGAATCGCGGACCTTGGCTCGCCCCCAGTAGCACCTCGTAGAGCGCCTTGAACCAGTCCCGCAGCGGCTCGAACCCATGTTCCTTGCCAACCGCGAAGACCTCCGACTGAAGCGCTTCGGCGTCCAGTCCGCCGTCCCAAGCCTGCAAACGACCCAACAAATCTTGCAGAGCGGCCTTCTCTCGCTCGTCCGGCGCGCGATAGACTTTCGCGGGTTTCACGAAGTCATTGTAGTACCGCACAGCACATCCCGCTGCTGCGTCAAGGTCCGGATGCGTCTCCGGCCCGGCTTCCGGCGCATAGCGCTGGATGAAGCCCCAAAGCTGCGCTTTTTCTTCCGCTCCGGCCACGCTGGCCAAGTTCAACAGCATGGCGAACGGCACAACCAGGTTGGAGGCAGGCACATTGTGGCCGTGGATATGCAGCACCGGATTGTTCACCCGCTGCGCTGTTTCCTGGTCCCCATAGGCGCGCAATTGCTGGTGATATTCGTCCACCGCTTTCGGGATCACGTCGAAATGCAAACGCTTCGCGGTTTTGGGCTTGAGATACATGAAATATGACAGGCTCTCGGTCGAAGCATAGCTTAGCCATTCGTCGATAGAGATACCGTTGCCGGCCGACTTCGAGATCTTGCCGCCCTTCTCGTCCAGGAACAGCTCGTAGGTATAGACCTCTGGCGGCTGCCCACCGAGGATCCGGCAGATCTTGGAATAGATCGGCGTGTTTGGTGCATGTTCCTTGCCGTAGGGCTCGAAATCGACGCCCAGCGCGGCCCAGCGCATCCCGAAATCGGGCTTCCATTGCAGTTTGACGTTTCCGCCCGTTACCGAAACGGTCACATCGGTGCCGTCCTCATCTTCGAACGTCACCGTGCCGTTCGATGCGTTCACATCCTTCATGGGCACGTAAAGGACACGGCCCGATATCGGCGAAATCGGCAGAAAACAGGAATAGGTCTGCTGGCGCTCTTCCCGAAGCGACTTCAGCATGACCTCCATGATCGCATCATACTTCTCGGCCGCACGCAGCAACATGTCGTCGAACTTGCCGCTGGTATAATATTCCCGCGCACTCGCGAACTCATATTCAAACCCATACGTATCAAGGAACCGGCAGAGCATCGCATTGTTATGGGCGCCAAAGCTTTCGTGCGTGCCAAACGGGTCTGGCACGGTGCTAAGCGGTAACTGCAAATATTGCTGTAGGTTCTCCGGGTTGGGCACATTGTCGGGGACCTTGCGCATCCCGTCCATATCGTCGGAAAAGCAGATCAGCTTGGTTGGAATGTCGCTGATCATCTCGAACGCCCGACGCACCATGGTCGTGCGGGCCACCTCGCCAAAGGTGCCGATATGGGGCAAACCGCTTGGCCCGTAACCCGTTTCGAAGAGAACATAGCCTTTTTCGGGTGGCGCCTTTTCGTACCGTTTCAGGATCTTGCGCGCTTCCTCAAACGGCCAGGCTTTGCTGTTGAGTGCTGCATCGCGAAGATCAGACATTTGTCCTCGATGTCCTTTGCTGGTGCGGAGAGTTAAAACGGCGCACCGCTCCCTATTGCTCCCCTCGGGCGCCGTCAATAAGTATGGCGATCAAGAACAAAATGGTGCTCTCGGTGAACGACAATCCTCCTGTACTTACTCCGCAAGATGCTCTTGTGGCGATTATGATCGCAACATCTGTCTCGGACGAAGATGTGCGCACATCGGAATTGGTCACAATCCAGCGCGTGGTCGACCACCTGCCGATCTTTGCTGGCTTCGATTTGGATCGGATGCAGCGGGTGTCCGGCATGGTGTTTGATTTGTTCGAGGAACCCGACGGGTTAGACGCGCTCTTTGGTCTGATCCAGGAGGCGCTGCCGGAGCGACTGAACGAAACCGCCTACGCGCTGGCCTGTGATGTGGCGGCGGCGGACGGCAAACTGAACCAAAGCGAGCTGCGCCTGATGGAAGAAATCCGCCATCAGCTCAATGTGGACCGTCTGCATGCCGCAGCGATCGAACGCGGTGCCCGCGCTCGTCACATGACGATCTGACCAGATCTGCTACTGCGGTGGTTTCCGCCAGACCGAAATGTGGCGCATGCTGGTTCGGGTGAAAGGCGTTTTGCGCCAATCCTCCCAGCGGGATTCAAGTTCCAGTCCGGCAATCCGGGCCATCAGATCCATTTCCGCAGGCCAGGCGTACCGAAAGGGGATGGAGGTTTGGGACTGAACTCCATCTTTCATCCAAATGTGGTGAGATGTGTGTTCCTGCGTCGCAATGTCGACTTCCTCGATGCCCCAATGATCGGGTGTTAGGGCAAAGGCGCGCTTGGTTTCGCCAAAAGGGATCCGTTGCACGGGCGGGACGTTGGTTTCCACCACAAATCGCCCGCCGGGCACCAAATGGGCGGCGGCGTTCTCAAAGCAGGCCACCTGGGCAGCCTGCGTGGTCAGATTGTCAATCGTGTTGAACACCAGGAAGACCAGCGAAAACGCACCCTCGACGCGGGTGGTCGCCATATCTCCGATTGTGACATCCATGCCCTCGCCGCCCGGCTTTTGGCGGAGCTGCGCAACCATGGGCTTTGACAGTTCGATGCCGGTGACACGGATGCCTTTTTCCTGCAGCGGCAGGGCGACCCGACCCGTCCCCACGGCGAATTCCAAGGCTGTGCCGTCGAATGCCAGTTCCGCTAGAACATCGACCGCGTGGCTGAGCGCTTCGGTATCGCTCCCCAGTTGGTCGTAAATCTCGGCCATCTCCTGATCGAAATACCCGTCCGACATGGTGTCCGCCCTTCTGAGTCGCCCGGCCACTTGGTAACTTTGCGGGCGCGGGCCGGAAAGGCTTTAGACGTCCGTCTGGGATAGCTCGGCGATCACGTCGTAGGCCGTTTCAGCATCGGCTTCGGTCATTTCGAACTGTCCGGCCTGAAACCGGATCACAAACTGTCCGTCGACCTTTGTTTGGGTCAAATAGATCCGGCCATCGGCATTGATCCGTTGCAGCAGATCCGCCGTGGCATCGTCTCCGTCCCGATGGCGGAAGGTGAACAGCGACAGGATCGGGGGCGTCACGGTCTGGATCCGAGGCAGGGCCCCTAGCCTTTCATATAGCCGCTCGGCCCAATTCACATGGTTGCGGATCATGACGCGGAGAGCGTCCAATCCCTCGGACCGGAGCAGGAACCATAGCTTCAGGGCCCGAAACCTTCGGCCCAGCGGGATCGACCATTCGGAATAGTCCGTGACCCCATCAGCTTCGGGCGTCTTCAGATATTCCGGATGGATCGCAAGCGTGCGGAGCAGCGGTTCCGGATCGGCCACGAAATGCGCCGCACAATCGAATTGCGCGCCCAGCCATTTGTGCGGATTGAAAACCACCGAATCCGCCTGGTCCACACCCGCCCACAGATGGCGAAAGTCCGGGCAGATCATTGCAGAGCCTGCCCAAGCCGCATCCACATGACTGTAAAGGCCTTCCGCCCGGGCGATTGCCAGACAATCCCCAACCGGATCTGTGGCGCCCCAGCCTGTCGCTCCAACAGACACGATCACTCCGGCGGGCACATGACCTGCGGCCCGATCCGACGCGATCAGGCTCGCCAAGGCGTGCGGGTCCATGCCACCCAACGCGCCGGTTGTGGGCACATGGACCAGATTGTCGGCTCCGATCCCGGAGATCCAAAGCGCCCGGTCGATGGAGCTGTGAACCGCAGCCGAACAATAGATCCGCA
>JBCBGY010000197.1:0-7965 GCA_038526275.1 Pseudomonadota bacterium
AGGGCTAGCGTCCCGCGGCTTCCACCTTGTCAGATTTGTCAACGCGGGCCATCCTGCCAAGACCAAACCTAACGCGTTGGCCCGCATCAAAAAATCTTAGACAATTTCGGCTGCTGAGTGGCAACTTTCAATGCTTCGCGACCGCAACTATGAGATCTGCCGTCGTTAAACGTCGGGCGACGGTGGTTGTGATGCATGTGAAAACAGGAACGCTGGTAGGAGGGACCAAACGACAAGGGTCGTGAAATAGGCAAGCTCGGGTATCCAGCCGAACCAATGCATGGCCAGAATTCCCGCGACCATGATGACGTGAGCGAGGAAGGCCCAAAGAAGGCTTGCGAGCACTAGACGAACGGTGGCCATCTCGGTGTGGACAAGCCAAACGTAAGCTGCCACGCCAAAGGGCAGGAACAGGATAAGCGCGGTCAACAATCCTGGATTGTAGGTGCCAGTCACGAGACCGGCACCAATATGACTGACTGCATTTACAACAGCGATTGCGGTCATGCAAAGCACTGCAAAGATGTGGCGAGCGCCAAGCAAAACCGCTAAGGCACCCACCAGCCAAACGAGCGATGTGTTGATCACAAAAATCGAGGCTGGAGAAATGAATTCTACGCCGCTCTCGCTGCCGGTGAGGCCCGACAGAAGCTCGTTCAACGAACCATGGAAGGCATAAATTCGACCAAATAAATCAATCCAATGCTCTTCGAATTGATGAACAATGTAAGCTACCCAGAGCAGCAGCGCCCAGCTGCGCGGCTCAATCGTGTCTTCGTCGGCCGAGCGAAACGCGGCAGCCGCCAAGAGCAAGAAGGGTGCCATGAAGGTCCCAACCTTCATCCAATGCTGAAGTAGAAACGCGTGCTGGCCGAGCGGCGCCCAAAGCATGAAAAACGCTAGGACAAAGGCACACAGCGCTGCTCTATGTTGCGTCATTGGTTGACGCCGCGCGCGATAACCCAAGCGCTGTTCCCAGGGCGGCAAGCAACAAGACGGTCACGAGTGAGAACAGGAAGGTATTAGACTCGATCCCTGCGATGGTATGTGTGTGACCATTGGTATCGACAAGCGCGCCGCCATAAGCCGAGCGGAACAGCGTCGCGACCCAGAATCCACCGGCAAACATCAGGCCCAGCGCGATCGGCACGAAAACCTCATCCCGCCGCCAAATCAGAAAAAGAGCGGTGCTAGCGACACCAGCGCCAAAGGCCAAAAACCACGCGCCATGGAACCGTGCATGCTCGCTCCACAACGGATTGAATAGATGGGTCTCATTCAAGTCCGCCAAGGCAGGAACAAGACCGTAAAAGACAGTAATCGCGCTGATGAACACTTTAAGCAGGATCGTTGCAACCGTGGGAGCCATGTCGTTTCTTTGCAGTAAGTTCGAGTTAGTTGAATTCAGTGGCGGGTGTGCTCAGGCCTTCATAAAGGGCTGCGACTGCCTGTTTCAGTTCGGCTGAGAGTTCTGGTGTTTTCAGGCTTTGGGTTTCGTCGTCGAAGTGTTCAGCGAATGGTCCAAAGTTGAATGTGCTGGTGACCTTCCCGCCAAAAAATGGCGCAGCTTCCGACGCTATTTTGAGTACGTTTTGGCCCCCGCGCGAACCGATAGAGGTCGCCATCATGAGCATCGGCTTGTTTTGATAGATCTGCATTCTGATGCGGCTGGACCAATCAAAAACGTTCTTGAAGGCTGCGGTGTAGCATCCGTTGTATTCCGCGAAGGAGATGATCAAACCATCGGCCGCGCCAATGCGCCCATAAATGTCTTTGGCAGCCGTCGGTATCCCCTCAGCTTCCCTTTGTGGGCTGTAGACCGGCATATCATAGTCGGCCAAATGGATTGTCTCGACCTGAATGCCGTCGTCAAACTCAGTTTGAAGAAGGCGTGCCGCACAGTTTGCAAGCTTCGCATTGATGGACGTCAGGCTGTTGCTGGCCGCGAAGGCGAGAACTCGTTTGGGGGACATAAAGGACCTTAATTCGATGCGGTTTATCGAGAGATGATGGCGTTCAATTGGGCGCGGTTGAGGACAACAACGATTGCGCACAACGCCGCCAAGACGAGCGCAGGCACTGCAGACGGTCCGGCTACGAACACGTGGAACAGAGCACCGCAAATCATTGTTATGCAGAGCAATCCTGCGCCAATGGCTTGCATACCCGGGACCCAAAGCAACGCAGCCGATCCGATTTCCACAAATGCGGTGACATAGCGGAACCATTGGCCCCAACCGATTGCCTCAAATGTCTCCACCATCATGGCAACACCGAGAAGCGTAGCGCCGCCAGCGGCCACAAAAACAATTGTACGGAGTTCGCGCAGCGCGAGCGAGACGTAGTCCATGTTGGCACTTCGAACATATCGATCGTTCATATTAAGAAGCACCTTTCAAAGGCTGCGCCGCCGGGTGTTGCGCCTTCGTAGATGTAAAGCAGATCAGTTTTTGGCCGGAAACTGAAACGCCACTGGGTGGGAAAAGACCATCTCTGGTCGGTTCTGATTGCCGTTCTCAAAAAGTTCTCGCGCCAGATCGGCTACCATGTGCGGATCTTCCGCATGCAGGAAATGGTTTGCTCCTACGATAGCCACACGGGCATCAGGAAGAAGATCGGCAGACGTCATGTATTCCTCGGCCCTTTGGCCCGGATCATCATCACCTTGGATGAGAAGCACAGGCATCGTCATCTCGGGGATGACATTTTCCATGCGGAATTCCAGCTCAATATCAAAGCTCGTGCCTTGGAAGGTGCGTGCCGCAGCCTCAGGCGTGCCCGGAAAGCCAAATTCCCAGTCGAGGCGTTGAAGAAAGCGCTCGGGGAAATGCACCGAACCGTAGTTGCTGGAATACGCTGTGCTGGCGAGGTTTTCCTGGCTCTGAAACTCCACTGACGCCATGGCTTCGTGGGGTGGGCGGGGCAGTCCGTGGGGTTGATCGAAGGACTGCTGCATCCGCACATAAGCCGAGACACGCTCACTGACGCCGTCGATAGTCAATAGATTTTCGCTAACAATAGTCCCTCGATCGTGGCTGATCAGGTTGAAATCAGTGACGCCAATTTTGTCCAAAAGCGTGGCAAGGCTCGCTGCCGCTCCGGCATAGCTAACGTCGATCTCCGAACCCTTGTCCGATTGTCCGTACCCCAACACGTCAACAGCAATGACGTAATATTCGTCAGCCAAGAGCGCCATCACTTCTGAATTCGCCCACCAGGTGTCAGGATAGCCATGCACCATCAAGACGACCTCGTCTGACGGATCGCCCGCCGTTACAAAATGCCAAACCGGCCCGTCTGCTTCGACGAACCAGTGGGTGCCGAAGACACCCAAACCAAGATGCTCAATCTCGCCATGCTGGCTGACCCTCAGGGTTTGTGGAATCGCCTCTGGATATCGGCCCACATCGTCAGAGATCCGTGCAAGCGGATACGGTTCGTATGAGAATTCCTCCCAAGCCTGGGTGCTGTCGTCTGCGAAGGCAGGCGCTGCAGCGGACAAGGCCAACACCAAGCAAGCCATTGTCTTTGCGGTAGCGGATTTGGCCATTCGAGATTCGGGAATCATCAGTACCTCCTTGCCGTGGGTCAGACCTCGTCAAAATATCGGCATGTTGGAGCATTGATCCAATTGATTATTTGCATAAACTTTATTGGTATGAAGAATGTTCGAAATACTGACCTCAACCTGCTAGTTGCATTTGATGCACTCATGTCGGAACGCAGCGTGACCGAAGCCGGAAAGCGTATTGGCCTCGCTCAATCGTCGATGAGCAATGTACTCACCAGGCTTCGTGCCCTCTTTGATGACGAGCTATTTGTGCGCACACCAAAGGGCATGTCACCGACTCCCATCGCCTTAGACGCCGCGGAGCATGTTAGGGCCGCAATTTTGGCGGCCGAGGAGGCCATCAATGTTGGGAGACAGTTCGACCCGCAAAGCTACAAAGGTGAAATCACTCTGCTAACCCATGATCTGATTGAGCTCACCGTGGTACCGAATGTCGTGCGCGCGCTGGAACGCAGGGCACCAGGCATTCGTTTGAAGACGCGTGCCATGTTTGGCGGAGACTTCGCCGAGGACTTGGACGCAGATCGCGCCGAGCTAGCCCTCTGTGTTGCGCGCGTCGTGCCAAAGCGATTTTACTATCAGGTGCTTTGCGATGAAACCTTTGCCGGGATCGCTAGGTTCGACCATCCGATTGTGCAAGGGCCGGTCACAATGGATGACTTCCTAGCGGAGAAACACGCCGGGCTATCGACACGCTCCGGCGACAATGGCGTTATTGACATTGTGCTTGAAAAGCAGGGCCGCTCGCGTAACGTCGCTGTTACCGTGTCGAGTTTTGCGGCAATACCCCCACTTGTTATTGAAACCAACGTGATAGCTGTCTTGCCACGTCGTCTCGCCGCAAAGGCGGACAAAGAACTACCCGTCAAGATGTTTGACCTTCCTTTTGACGTGCCGACTGTCCAGTCAAAACTCATTTGGGGAAAGGGCGCGGACCGGTCATCGGTGTCGTCGTGGTTCAGGCAATTGGTAGCGGAAATCGTGACAACAGACGAGAATTGAACACGTTGACTGCGGCGAATGCGCAGTCTGCAGCCTTCAACTCGGCAAGCTACCAAGTGCGGCGAACGATCCGAAAGCGATACACCAAAGCCCGCAATAGTCGGTAACCGGCACTCTTGAACCATCCGGGCTCGTTGCAGCATTTGGAAGGGTTGGGCTCAGAGCGGGCTTCGGAGGCAACGCAGCATTTACGGTCACCAGGCCCCACGGATTGTTGAGAACGGCCCATTCCTGCCGTTTACCCTGGCATCGCGCCTCTGCGGTGCGGCCCGCCATTCCGGACTTTCGCTGTCGGTGCAAAATCGAGCTAACTTCGAACCGTTGGTGTGCGGACGAGACATCATTTCGCTGCATCAGCACCAAGGTCTGCTCCGGTAAAACTGCTGTTCAATTTTGGGGCTTAAAAAGTGAATTGGAGGGTATTTCATCGACAAGAAGGCAGGCCTACGGCCTGCTCTTCGTCTGGATTTGAAAGCGCTCAGGCGAGCGCCTTGATGTTTTTGAGGCCAAGTTCGTAGGTTTTGCCGAGCATGCGATCCATGAACAGGCCGAAGACGCGGAAGACCGGGTTGAAGCCCATGTCCGAGGTCACGGTCCAAACAACGCGGCACCCTGTGTCTGTCGGCTCTGCGCTGATTGTCTGCATCGGTTTACCCATTGCGCCGAGGTCGATGAGGTGTGTGACGCTTGTCGCTGTGACGTTCGTCACGGTCTGGGTGCCCTTACCTTCCTTGCCTTCAAAACGGAAACCGGAGCCAACGCCTTCGGTTGGACCAAATGGTGTGATTTTCAGGTCAGGATCGGTGCTGCGGTAGGGGTTGAACGTCTGGAAGCCTTCGGTGCTGGCGACACGGGCGATGACCTCTTGGGGGGGCATGGACACATCTGCCTCACGGGTCACGACAACTTTGCGTGGCAAGAGCAGTGCGATCAGAGCGACGGCAAAGATGACGGCGGCGACTGTGTAAATGATGGTCATTGGTCTGGTCCTTTTCTCTGGTGCAGAAGAATTTCTTTCCCTTCTGCCCACACGACGAAGACCGACGCCGCCAATCGACATCTCACGACATTTTTTTTCGCAGGTCTGCGAGTTTTTTCGCAAGCCACCTTTCGGAAGGTCCATCCGCGCACAAAGTGAGCGCTGCACTGTAGGCTTCGGCGGCCTCTGCCGTCCGACCAAGCTCTGACAGGCAATGCGCCTGAACTGCATAGAAGGGTTGGTACTGATGCACCGCGTCGTCTTGGATTAGGTCCAGCATCCGCAGCCCTTCGGCTGGTCCGGCGTCCTCGGCCACAACAGCGGCACGGCTGACCGCCGCACCGATTGAGGGGTAGGCTTGCATGAGCCCTTGATAGAGCTGCGACAGTGCACGCCAGTCGGTCTGACCGGTCACGGATCGCGCGGCATGCACCGATTGGATCGCAGCCTCAAGCTGAAACCGACCCGGGTGGCCTTTCAATGAGGCTTGCGTCAGCATGCGTGCGGATCGGTCGATCAACGACGTGTCCCAAAGATCGATATCCTGTTCGGGAACGGGCACCAAAACGCCGTCATGGACGCGAGCATCGCGCCGCGCTTCGATAAATCCGATCAGAGCCGTAAGCCCCAGGGCTTCCGGGTCCAGTTCTGCGAGAATGTTCGCCAGAAAGAATGCTTCGTGGCTAAGATCTCCGTCACCTTCCAGCCAGTCAACGGCGTAGGCACCGTAGACGGCCTCTAGAACGGCCTCCATTCTTTCAGGATACGCCTCCGGTTCTGGCACAACGAAGGGAACGCCTGCCGATTTGATCTTTTTCTTTGCGCGCACCAGGCGTTGTGCCATGGCGGAAGGTGACACCAAAAACGCCTTTGCGATTTGCTCGGCCTCGAGGCCAAGAATGGTCTGAAGCATCAAGGGCGTGCGGATGCTTTCATCGATTGCGGGGTGCGCGCAAACAAAAAGCAGCTTCAGCCTTTCGTCCAGTTGCGCCTCATCGGGTTCGAATGCCCCGGTCTCGAATGCCTGTGCGTCGGCCATGTCATTTGCCTCGTCTGTGATGACCAAACGGGCATCCCTGCGCGCCTGATCGGTGCGTTTGTTCTTGGCGACAGTCAGAAGCCAAGCCTCGGGTTTGTCCGGAATGCCGCGTTCGGGCCAGGTTTTCAGAGCGGCCACAAAGGCATCGGCAAGCGCGTCTTCGGCCGCGATGATGTCGCCAGATCGGCTTGCCAGCATCGCGATCAATTTGCCGTAGGCGGCGCGGGCGACGTCGTCCGCCCGTGCCTTTGCGTCGATGCCGCTCACACGCTGCCCATGGCAGAGGCGCGGATCTCCAGCTTGCCATAGTGGACATGCGGGCATTTCTCTGCCCAGGTCATCGCTTCGTCCAGGTTGTCGACCTCAATGGCGAAGAAACCGCCCAGCGTCTCTTTGGTTTCTGCGAAGGGGCCATCCTGAACCCGCTTTTCGCCGCCTGCCAACGTGATGGTCGTTGCGGTGTCAGCCGGGTGCAACCAATCGGTGTCGATGAAGACTCCGGCCTCTTGCAGTGCACCAATATACTGGCCGTAGACTTCCTTGGACTTGGCCCAATCCTCTTCGGTCATGTTGGCGGCCATCGCAGGATCGGAGTAAAGAAGAAATGTGTAACGCATTGTTTTGATTTCCTTGCTGGTTGTTCAGATTAAGCCGCGACGTCGGCGATGTTGGCAAGACCAAGCTCAAAGTTCGGTCCGATCATGCCATCCATGAAAAGCCCTATAACGCGGAAGACAGGGTTCATGCCGAGGTCCATATCCATGCTCCAGGTCACTTGCGCTCCGCCATCGACAGCGACGGCAGAAATTGCCTGCGTCGGCTGGCCAAACGCGCCCAGGTCGATGTCAAAGACGACCTGATCTGCGGTAACAGAAGCCACCGTTTGTTGGCCTGCGCCGTCCTGACTTTCGAATGAAAAGCCAGATCCCACGCCAGAGGTCGGTCCAAACAATTCGACATGAAGATTAGGATCGAGATCCTTGTAAGGGTTGAACGCTTGGTAGCCTGTATTGGACGCAGCCAGTTCAATCACGGCTTCAGGTGCCGCATCTATCAACGCGGTGCGCTCAATGCTGACGTGGCGCGGCAAAGCCAAGGTGGCCAAGGCCAGAGTTGCGACGCCGCAAGCTGAGTAGGTGGCGATTTTCTTGAAGTTCATAGGTCTGTCCTCTCGTGTGTGTTTGAGAAGGGCTTCTTTTGCCTCTTCACCCACACGACGGACGAGAACGGCGCCAATCGACACCAAGCAGAAGAAAGTTTGAAGAAATTGATATCGTGGAAGAACCGGTCGTTCGCTTACGGTGCAGCATTCGTCGAAATGGGCTCACAATGGTCGAACAAACTGATTTCAGCTACGACCGGTCCTGGATGGCG
>JBCBGY010000198.1:0-7885 GCA_038526275.1 Pseudomonadota bacterium
CAAACCAACCTGCGTGATGGAAAAAAGCCGTGCCACGCCGCCAAGCGCCATGGTGCTGAACATGATCAGCATCACCGGCCCGGCGATGTCGAGGTTGCGGACACACCAGACTGTCAGAAAAAACGCTCCCATGAACCAAACGGCATAGAACCGCAGCATATTGTCGAGATTGGCGTTCACCTGATCGTCAGTGACAAATGCCGTCGCACCAGAA
Source organism: Pseudomonadota bacterium (assembly GCA_038526275.1). Lineage (GTDB taxonomy): Bacteria > Pseudomonadota > Alphaproteobacteria > Rhodobacterales > Rhodobacteraceae > 188UL27-1. The sequence goes on from JBCBGY010000198.1 coordinate 215, forward strand.
ATCAAATTCAGAGTTCCGAGAACTAAGGGCACTGCGGCGACAATCAGCATTGTAATTTGAAGGGATCGTCTCATGACATTCTCCAGTTTCCGTCGGATCTCAGCCTCGATCACGGAGGTATCTCTTGGGCTTGTGGGCTCACCACCTCCCATCATTAACCACGCATGTCGAATCCGAACAGCGTTCGAATAAACGATACGAACACTGTTCGGATTGTGTCAACCGAGAATTTCTGTATCCTTGGCGTCATGGTCCGCGACGCGAAATCCGCCAAAGCCCAAAGGGAGTCATACCATCATGGCAACTTGCCCACGGTACTGACGGAGGAAGCTGCTCGACTGCTTGAAGAGAAAGGAGCCGACGGATTCAGCTTGCGGGAAGTCGCACGACGTGCGGGCGTCGGAGTGGCCACTCCCTCGCACCATTTCGGAGGAGCCAGAGGCTTGCTAACCGCAGTCGCCACCTGTGGTTTCGAAAAGCTAACCGCTCAACAGACCGAAGCCATGGCCGCGGTAAGCGACCCGATTGCCCGTGTCGTTGTTCTTTGCCAGACATACGTTCGCATGGGCGCGAGCTATCCCGGTCATGCAGCCGTCATGATTCGATGGGACATGGTCGATGGTCAAGACAAGGCATATTCAAAAGCAGCCTCCAACGCACTGGAACTGTTGAGGTCTGCAGTTGCCGAGGCTGCTCCAGCCTACTGCGGGTCAACCATGGTGGATCATGCCGCAAAAACGCTCTGGGCTACAATGCATGGTTTTGTGACGCTGTCCCTGTCGGAAGGTGATATTGCTATGGAGCGGATCGAATTCGCCGTGCGAACCCTAATTACAGGCATGCGCGAATAAGACGGCATCACACTGCAAATAGCCGACCGAAGCCTTCGATCTTTTCTGATACGCCCAATTTACGTAGCGCTGTCCAATAGGTCGCGGCATTGACGGAAACGACGGGTTTACCGTGCTTTTCTTCCAAGCGTTCTATCAACGGGACAACACTCAACGCTCCTCCGACATGAAGCAGGACTTCGACATCGGGGCGATCCATTTTCTCAAACGCATCGAAAATTGCCTGGTCTGGAACTTTGATGATGTCTTGCGGCAACTGGACCCCCAAACAGTGGTCACAGACCACATGGAACCCCATGCCTTCATAAAAGGCTTTCACGCTGTTTGAGTAACGCTGGTGCATAGGGGATAAAACCGAAAGGCGCTTGGCATTGAGTGTGCGTAGCGCCGCGACGGTTGCATCGCCGCCCAGCACAAGTGGAATGTCACCGATCTCTCGCTGCAGAATGTCACGGTGTCGGGTCTGGCGTTCGATCGACCAATCGCGCATTTCGATGGAATTGCCGACAACAACTATATCGGGCCAGCAACCTAGCGAGCCCTTAATTACGGCAGCCGTCGCCTCGGAAACTTTGTCAGCGTTTCCGAGATCAATGCGATAAACTTGGTTGTTTATCCCCTCGGGGCGCATCATTTCGTATTCCGGCTGCATGTTCGAATTCTGCAGCGGGACATGCAGCGCAATAACACCGCGCGGACCATATCTATCGACCACGAAGGCCCTCCCAATGGGGGTTGAACTATGTTGCCTTATGAGGCCTTGAGATCTTGTGCGGCCCGTTCTGCTGCACCCAGCTCTGCGAACCGGCGCGCGAAAGCCTCAATCTCATCCACCGTCGGCCCGTTCACAGCATCCCACTGCTTTTGATTATGTTCCAGCGACTCCAGATCCGTGCGAAAACTGTCGTTCAAACGATTGATCATGTTGAACATCGCAGAGGCCATCGAGATTTCGACAATCTCCGTGTCGCTGAAGTTGGCCTTCATATCGTCCCAGACCTGATTGTCCCGCTGCGCTGTATTGTTGGTCATCGCTTCGGACCAGGCAATGGCGGCGCGGTCGCGTGCATCGAACAATGGGTTGGTCTTGTAGCTATCGTCTTTCATTGCTTCGAGTTCTTCTTCTGAAAACCCAAGCCCTTGCCCGAAGACCGACGTGTGAACGGTGCAATAATTGCAGGCATTTGTCATGGAGGTCTTGATGCAGGCCAGCCCACGATATCGCGCATCGCTTGAAGCCCCAAGGTCAGGCTGCCGAACAGCGGCCACGAGGCCCCCGAACCAGCGAGCAAGGTTTGGGCTGTGCTTTGCCAGGATCCGCTGCAAGTTCGCCGTTCGCCCCAGAAATCGATCAGACCCTTCCAGAACGAGCTTTGCGGTGCCGGTTGCGTCCTCGTGGCTAATGCCGGTCAGTCTTTGTGACATGGTGGGGCCTCCCTATCGGTCCGCCGTTACTGTACCGCCAGCCTGAAGGACCGCCAAAAATGATTGCTGATGCCCGTCATAAGCTGGGCAACTAGTCTGATCGATTGTCGACCTTGTGGCGGCGCAGCATTGCGCCGCCAAGCGTACCGAACCGCGCGCTTTCTACTCTGGCAAGGCGGTGGCGAAACCGACTCCTCCAAAGACCAGAAGATTAGGGATAAAGGCACAGTCCGCGCATAGATCAGGATCTTTGAACCGCGTCGAAGACAACCGCACATTGGTCCCCAGAACAAAGTGCGCATCCTTCGAATTCTGAGCGAATTCCAGAACGTTTGATCCTGGGGTCCGGTCCGCATGGGTAAAGGTTCCGCCCATCTCTTCACTGAAGTTCGTGAGAATGGTATCTTCGCCCGTATCCGGCAGGCCGGCCAAAACGATGTTAACGTCTGGATCGGCCATCGCCTCACGGATTTTTTCGGCTGTGTCGAGGTCAGCAACCCCGTCATCCATAGGGACGTTCGTCCGCACAACCGACATGTTTAAAGGAAAGTAAGCCGGGGTGATGTCCGAGATGCTCTTTCGCCGCTTGTTGATTGCATAGGCGCCGCCAATCACGTCATAGCAGCCGTCCACATTGCGACCATCGGCTGTGCAATTCACATCCGCGGCCGTCGACAACCAGCGATACATATTGTTGTTCCCGGTCTCTTCCGTGAACTCGACCCAATCCAGCGCAATGTTCGTTCCGTAATGTGCGTTGAGCTTGGCCTGCACGATCTCCCAGTAGTCGATGGAAAGCCCAACAGGTTCCGCAGGATCGGGGCCAGGAACGGACCAGGGCGCACCAACGGCGATCCATCCCAGACGCAGGCTTTCGGCCTTCATCACGTGATCCAGCAGCGTCCCGTCTCGCACATCCGGGTAAGCGTAGTCCGAGGAATTCACCAGTGTTTTGTCAGTCAGGTCCGGCACGTTCAGCCCGTACTTTGCCAGAACGTCTGCATATGCCGGATCTTCAATGGCTTCGCCCATCGCCGCAACGATGGCGGCCTTCAGATCGGCTTGCGCGTACGCTGGCGCACCCAAGGCCAGTATCGCGGCTGCGGCGGTCAATGTCCTTTTAATCATTCGGGTCCTCCCACTTTTCCCGAGGCCCTGGCCGTTTCTTCGTCGTCCAGCGCCAAGTAGGGAGATAATGCAACGGGGTCGCCATTGGTCCCCATCACAAGTTACGGTGGCGTCCATCAGGAAAGTGGGTAAGAAAAACCGCCCTGATGGACAGGGCGGCGTGAGGGTCTGCGAGAATTAATAGAGCTTAGGCGGCGTATGTCCCGCGCGCCGGGTAGTTGTTCTCCAAAGCGTAACCGACTTTCGACAGAAGCATCTTCAAGTCAGGCCGCGCCCAGGGCATGTTCGAAATGTCGACCAAGTAGAGCTTGCCGTCGGGGCGCACCCAGAACAGGCCAGGCTCGGTGAAGATGTCGGCTTCTACATCTTTGAACGCCTTGGAAATCCAAAGCCCCCAATCCTTGGCTTGATCGACGCTTAGCGAATGCGCCACGCGAAGATCGCCCAAACCCCATTCCTCAACCGATTTGGTGGCCAAGGCTTCATCATTCATCGAAACCGCAACCACGGTAAAGCCCGCGGCCTTGTACTCCTCCAAAACCTCAAGAAGTGAGTTGAGGTAGTTCTTGCAAACCGGGCAATGGTAGCCGCGATAGAACAGAACCATGGCGAAGGTCTCTGGCGTTTCTGCTGCCAGGTCATATGTACCGCCACCGACGAGCGGTAGTTTCAGATCAGGGGCCTGTGTATCGGGTGTCAGCTTTTGGCTCATTGGATCATCCGTTCTGTGTTGCTTTTGCTAATGGCGTAGCTCATGCCTGTGGGCTGTCGTAATCAGTTTCACTCATGGCCGTTATCAACATCCTTTGGCGCTGCACGGGCATAGACCTTGGGGGCAATCGCAAAATACATATCCAGGGCATCGCCTATGACCTGTCCGGTATCGCTTGCAGTCGGAAGGTCCAGCACGTGGCGGCGCCAGCCGAAATGCAGCAGTCCGCCATGCATTTGCCAGGTTGGTTCCATCTCCTCGGGTGAGACATATGCCTCGTCTCCCAACCCAAGTTCATTGCGATGTTCCCGGACGAGTTGCTTTAGGATCAGCTCCTCGACCAAGTGATTATACCACTGGTTCACCTTAGCATCTCGAAGACCTGCAAAGTACGAAATGCGCAACCACCGTGGATTGAAGTTTTCCTCAATGTAGTCGCGGTAAAAATCTTCGAAACGGCGTCGCACCGGAATTGCACGATCTTGTAGCCCCGCGTCCCATTCCGGTTTCCAACTTTCCAAATAGACGGATTTGTAAACCGCTTCGATCAGGCCGTCCTTGTCGGGAAAATAGCGATAGAGCAGCGGCTGAGTGACACCCAAACGCTTGGCAATGTCTCGCGTCCCGCCTGCAAACCCCACTTCGGCAAAATGGTCCGCCGCTGCATCAACGATGTCCCGCACCCGATCTTCCGGCGCCTTGCGGCGCCGCTTTACTGGTTCGCTTTCGCTCAGCTCTTTTTGATCCGTCTCCGCCACACGCAACCCAAACTGTTGCCACCCAGGTCGCTTATATCAGCCGGTGGGATCTGTGACACATTAAAATGATCGATTGATAAATTAAATGAACGGGTCGCTCGTGCAGACGCTTTCGCTACACATCTGTCCCACTTGCGATGAACCCACCGGATTGGTGGTTCCAAAGCGTCGCATAAAGCTTGTTTGCGGCCAGCAGGTCCTGGTGCGTGCCTTGCTCCACGATCCGGCCCTGATCCAACACGACGATCCGGTCCATCGCGGCAATGGTCGACAAGCGGTGCGCAATGGCGATGACGGTTTTCTGCCGCATGACCTCGGTCAGGGATGTCTGGATCTCGGCCTCCACCTCGCTATCCAGCGCACTTGTCGCTTCGTCCAGGATCAGAATAGGGGCTTCTTTCAAGACGACCCGCGCCAAGGCGATGCGCTGCCGTTGACCGCCTGAAAGTTTCACCCCGCGTTCACCCACGAGCGCATCATAGCCGCTTCGGTTCTTGCTATCCTGCAAATCGCAAATGAAATCATGTGCTTGGGCTTCCCGTGCCGCATCCTCAATCTGGGCCTGAGTCACATCCTCATGACCGAGCGCGATATTGTCTCGGACTGATCGATTGAGCAGGGCGGCCTGTTGGCTGACCATTCCGATCACTTCGCGCAGGCTTTCCGGGTCAACGTGACGGATGTCTTGCCCATCAATGAAGATCCGGCCACGCTCCGCATCATAAAATCGCAGGATCAGATTGACCAAGGTCGACTTGCCTGCGCCGGACGGCCCGACGAGCCCGACTTTCTCACCGGGTTTGATCTTTAGTGTCACACCATTCAGCCCACCGCTGGATCGACCGTAATGGTGGTGCACATCTTCCACAACGATCTCTCCGCGCGTCAAAGACAGCTTCGGCGCCCTGGCATCATGCGGAATGGTCAGCGGTTGGCTGAGGGTTTGCAGCGCTTCCCGGACCGACCCGACCTGTTCGAAAATCCGCCAGATCGACTCCATCACCCAGTCGGCCATCGTTGTGATCCGAAGCGACAAAGCAAGTGCGGCGCTGACCAGGCCGATCGTGGCAAAGCCCCGGGACCAAAGCCAAATGCCGTAGCCAACAAAGCCGACGATGATCATCCCTTCCAGCAGGACAGTGACGGATCTAAGACCCACGCTGATCTGGCGGGCATAGAACAGCTTGACCCGCGTTTCATCCAGCGACTGGCGATGATCCGCATCCACATCGGAACGCCGCGCGAAAAGGCTTATCGTGTCAAAGTTGGAAAAGACATCAACGACCTTGCCCAGCAAGGCAGATTTGCTGGCCATGAAGTTCTCCATCGCACGCACGATACGGGGGATGACCATTACCATCAGCCCGACATACACCGCCAACCAGGTAAACAAGGGGATCGCGAGGCGAATATCGGTGCTTGCCATAAAGACAACGATACCAACCATATAGACGAAGCCAAACGCGACGGCGTTCAACGATTGATAGATTACGTCCGAGGCGTAATTGCCCATCAAAACCAGGCGGGAGGCGGTTCGCCCGGCGAGGTCTTCCTGAAACCAGCCGACCGACTGTTTGATCAAATGGTCATGGGCGCGCCTGCGAAACAGGTTGGCGGCATTGCACCCCAGACCAATCTCGTTCACCGAAAGCCGGGCAAACTGGGCCAGGGGCCGCAACAAGACTAGCATGAGACAGGCGCCCAGTAGGTTCCAGCGATGGGCCTGCCAGATCTCTGAAGGAGCGGTTTCCGCCAACATGTCGATCAGTCGACCGGCATAGCCAATCAACCAGACTTCGATGCTGGCACTGACCACCGTGAAGGCCAGGCTCAACACAAGAACCAGGCGCAACGGTTGAAGGTGCGCTTTCAGATACGGCCAGACATGTTTCGCCGGTGCACGTCCGTCCCACCAAGCATACGGATCGGCAAGGTTCAGTGCCAAACGCGTCAGCCGGTCATAGGGTCTGATCATGTCTATTGCCTTCTTTCGGAGGTGCGGCGGAGGCGAGGCTAACCGCGTCGCCAATAGATCCGGAAAGCACCGGCGCGGATCGTATTGCGTAACGGAAATTGATACGATCATTATAGCCAACGCCGCGACGGACAACCAGCCGATTTTGTACCCCATGCCTCCTTCAAACTGCCGGAAAATACAGGAATGAGCATGGGTTTGCTTGCGAGCTTGCCGATGTATGCGCGACCCGAATTGGACAAGGCCAATGCGGCCCTTTGGACGGCAATAAAGGAAGCGCTCAAAGGCGATGGCATTGACGCACCACAGGCGCTGACCCCCGATGGTTTGGGCTACGCGTTCTGGGAAGATCCCAAAATGCTGTTCAGCCAAACCTGCGGTTTTCCCTACCGCGCGCGGCTAAGGGATAAGGTACATTTGATTGGCACTCCGGATTATGGGCTGAGCGATTGCCCGCCGGGTTACTATTACTCGGTCTTTGTCGTGCGAAAGGGGCGGGGGTTTGAAGGGCTGAGTGATCTCGATGGCACGGCTTTCGCGTTCAACGATATGCACAGTCAATCGGGCTATCACGGGCCGCTATCGGAGGCCGCAATGCACGGCATTACATTTTCATCCAGGGTCGAAACAGGCGGGCATTGGCGATCAGCCAAGACGGTGGTGGAAGGGCGGGCAGATGTGGCTGCAATCGATGCGGTCACTTGGCGGCACATGACCCGCTTTGATGACTTTACCTGCGACCTAGAGGTGGTCGCGAAGACCGCAGCTACGCCTGGCCTGCCCTTTATTTCGGCCATTGATAGCGGCCTTGCCACCATCAAA
>JBCBGY010000199.1:0-7884 GCA_038526275.1 Pseudomonadota bacterium
TTGGGATCATTATGGGCAGTCAATCGGACTGGCCGACAATGTCCAAGGCCGCTGAGATTCTGACCGAACTGGGGGTGAGCCATGAAGCGCGCATCGTCTCTGCTCATCGCACGCCGGATCGCCTGTGGGATTACGGTCGCTCGGCCGTCGAGCGCGGGCTCAAGGTCATCATCGCGGGTGCCGGGGGCGCGGCCCATCTGCCTGGAATGATGGCTTCCAAAACACGGCTGCCTGTCGTTGGCGTGCCAGTCCAGACCAAAGCGCTGCACGGCGTCGACAGCCTGTATTCCATCGTCCAGATGCCGCGCGGATTTCCCGTGGCGACCATGGCCATCGGTGAAGCCGGTGCTGTGAATGCTGGCCTTATGGCGGCGAGCATCCTCGCAGTGGAGGATTCCGGCCTCGCAGAACGGTTGGAAAAATGGCGCGCAGATCTTTCCGCCTCGATTCCGGATCAACCCGAAGAGCCAGCCCCGTGACTGATCCTTTGCCCCCCGGAAGCACAATCGGCATTCTTGGCGGTGGGCAGCTTGGCCGCATGCTGTCGGTTGCCGCCGCCCGGCTGGGATATGTCTGTCACATCTTCGAGCCCGGCAATGCGCCCGCCGCCCAGGTTGCCGCCCGGCATGTCATGGCGGGATATGATGATGTTGAGGCGCTAAAGGCGTTCGCGAATGGCGTCGACGTGGTCACGTTGGAATTCGAGAACATCCCCCTTAAGGCCGCAGAAACCATCGCGGCCCATCGCCCGCTTCGCCCTGGGGTGGCGGCGTTGGAGGCCAGCCAGGACCGGTTGGTCGAAAAACAGATGCTGAACCGGCTTGGCCTGGCCACTGCCCCTTTTCAGCCTGTCGAGGGGCTGGACGATCTGAACGCCGCGATTCAGCAAGTCGGTCGCCCGGCCATCCTGAAAACCCGCCGTCTGGGATATGACGGCAAGGGCCAGGTCCGCATCAACGAAGACACCGATCTGGCAGAGGCCTGGGCATCCATGGCCGGGGCTCCTTCTATACTGGAAGGGTTCGTCGATTTCTCGACAGAGATTTCCGTTATCGCGGCCAGAAGTCTCGACGGGTCGGTGGCATGCTTTGACCCGGGCGAAAACATCCACCGCGCCGGGATTTTGCGCACGACCACGGTGCCTGCCAAGATCCGACCAGCCCAGCGAAGCGATGCAGTAATTATCGCCGCTAAAATCTTGAATCAGCTGGACTATGTTGGTGTGATGGGCGTGGAGCTTTTCGTCACGCCACAGACCCTGCTGGTGAATGAAATCGCCCCTCGGGTGCACAATTCGGGCCACTGGACGCAAAATGGCTGCGCCATCGACCAGTTCGAACAACATATCCGCGCAATCACGGGCTGGCCCCTGGGCGACGGCCAAAGGCATGCCGATGTTGTGATGGAAAACCTGATCGGCGATGACCTTGACCGCATTCCAAACCTCGCAACACAGCCCGACACAGCCATTCACCTTTACGGCAAAGCCGAAACGCGCGCCGGGCGAAAAATGGGTCATGTGAACCGGATCCAACGGTGAAGCCGCCATTCGGCTCGACTCGCATCAGCCCAACATGCAACGATCGCGATAAGGTGGGATAGAGCAATGCAAACAGGCTTCTACTGGGACGAACGCTGCTTTTGGCATGGTGGTGGTGACTATGCCCTGACGGTGCCGGTGGGCGGATTGGTGCAACCCCTTCCCGCCGGTTTGCCAGAGAACCCGGAAACCAAGCGTCGGCTGCTCAACATGATGCGGGTCAGTGGCTTAGCGGGTGATCTTGCCATGGACGGCGCCGATGCGGCGACCGGGGAGGATCTGCAGCGGGTCCATGCGAAAGCCTACCTGACCGGTTTCAAGGAAATGTCCGATGCGGGCGGCGGCGAACTTGGCCTGCGCACGCCCTTTGGACCCGGCGGTTTTGAAATCGCGGCGCTTTCGGCGGGTCTCGCAAAGGCGGCGACAGCTGCGGTCCTGAAGGGCCACCACCGCAATGCCTACGCTCTGTCACGCCCGCCGGGGCACCATTGTCTGCCGGATTGGCCCAATGGCTTTTGCCTGCTGGCCAATATCGCCATAGGGCTGGAGGCGGCCCGCGCGGCGGGCTTGGTCGACCGCGCTGCGATCATCGATTGGGACGTGCATCATGGCAACGGCACCGAGGCCGTGTACTATGACCGCGCCGACACATTGGCGATCTCGCTGCACCAAGAACGCAACTATCCGCTGGATACGGGCGACGCCAATGCCCGAGGGCGCGGCGCAGGTCTTGGCACCAATCTGAACATACCGCTGCCGCCGGGGACCGGCCATAAGGGTTACCTGAAAGCCATGAACCGGCTGGTTCTGCCGGCCCTGAACGAATTCAAACCAGAATTGATCATCGTCGCTTGCGGGTTTGATGCGGGCGCAGTCGATCCGCTGAGCCGAATGCTCGCCACCGCTGAAACGTTTCGCCAGATGACGCGGATGGTACAAGATGCGGCCGACCAGCTGTGCGATGGTCGTTTGGTGATGGTTCACGAGGGCGGCTATTCCGAGATGTACGTGCCCTTCTGCGGCCATGCCGTGCTGGAGGAAATGTCAGGCAGCGCGCACCGTGCGGCGGATCCTCTTGCTGCCACGTTTGAGGCCCGGCAACCGGGGCCTCGCTTTGATGCAATGCTCGACGCTTGGCTCGACGATGTCGCCCAAGAACTGGCTGCGGCCCTTGATCCCTAAGGCCCGACACCCGACATGGCCAAGGATGAACAAAGGATTACCGATGTCCGACACCAGCCCCGTGCTCGATTTCCTGCTGACCCGGAGGTCCCGCCCGGCAAAACTGTTGGCCCCACCGGTCCCGAACCGGGAAGAATTGATCACTCTGCTGACCGCTGCGGCCCGCACGCCTGATCATGGCAAGTTGGAACCCTGGCGATTTATCGTCCTGGAAGCACCCGCCATGGCGCGCCTGGCCGATTTGGTCGTCACGCGTGGCGCTGCCTTGGGGCAAGACGCGGAAGCCATTGAAAAGATGCGCAATACATTTGCGTCGGCCCCCCTTTGCGTCGCGGTGATTTCCTCGCCCAAACCCAGCGAGAAAATCCCACAGGTCGAGCAGGTCTTGTCCGCAGGCGCGGTCTGTTTGGCCTTGCTCAATGCCGCGCTGGCTGCCGGTTGGGGCGCGAACTGGCTTTCGGGATGGGCAAGCCATGACCGCACCTTTGTGTCCGAAGGGCTGGGCCTTTCTGACACGGAAACCATAGCCGGTCTGATCCATATCGGCACCGCAAACCAAACTCCGCCAGAGCGCCCAAGACCTGATATTTCGCAGATAACCGAATGGGTTAGCGCGTGATCCTTAACGATTTTCTAAAGGCGCTGGGACAGTTGGGCGACCGCCGCTTTCTGGGCGTCATGGCCAAAGGCGTTGGGCTGACCATCCTTTTGCTTGCGGCGGTCACTGTTGCAACGCTCTGGGGCCTGGGTTGGCTTTTGCCCGACCAATTCACCTTGGCCGGAATCACCATCAAATGGGTGGACAACCTCGTCTCCTGGGCATTCGTTGGGATCATGCTTTTGGCTTCGGTTTTCCTGATGGTGCCGGTCGCGTCTCTTTTCACCGGGTTCTTCCTGGAAGAGGTTGCTGACGCGGTGGAAGACCGGCACTACCCTCATCTTCCGTCCGTGACACCCGTTCCCATTGGCGACACCGTGCGCGACAGCATCGGCTTTTTTGGCGTACTGATCGTAATGAACCTGATTGCGGTTGCACTGGCCCTGGTCTTCCTGCCGGTGGCCATATTCATCTTTTGGGCGATCAACGGTTTCCTTCTGGGCCGTGAATATTATCAAATGGTGGCCATGCGCCGATTGGGTCGCGACGGCGCCAATGCTGATCGGAAACAGAACTGGCTGACGGTCTGGATCGCCGGGATCCTCATGGCCGCGCCCTTATCGGTGCCGTTGATCAATCTGGTTGTGCCCGTGTTGGGGGTGGCGACCTTTACCCACCTGTTCCATCGGTTACAGCGCCAGAGCCCGGTCCAAACCGTTTGAGCAAGTCGAAGTCATCCACCGTGATCGTGCCTGTGACGATGATTGTGTAGACGGCAATCCAAACCGGGATCGTGATCATCGTCACGATTCGCGCCGTGCGACCCGGTTTGAAGTCGGCCGGGGCGGAGGCATGGGTGCCTTTGAGAACCGCACCTTCATCCCGTTGCGTGCGAGTGACAATCGGCAGAACGATGAAAAGGGTCATGAACCAAATGACCGCAAACAAAACAAGTGCGGATGTGATGGCCATCAGACCTGTTCCAATTCGATCAGCGTGCCGTTGAAATCCTTCGGGTGCAGAAACAAGACAGGTTTGCCGTGGGCGCCAATCTTGGGCTCGCCTCCGCCCAACACCCTGGCGCCCTGCCCGGCCAAATGGTCGCGGGCCGACAGGATATCTTCGACCTCGTAACAGACATGGTGGATACCGCCGGACGGGTTTTTCTCAAGGAAACTGGCAATCGGGCTCTTCTCACCCAAAGGATAGAGGAGTTCGATCTTGGTGTTCGGAAGCTCGATGAAAACCACGGTTACGCCGTGGTCCGGTTCGTCTTGCGGATCGCCAACTTTGGCCCCCAGGGCCTCCCGATATTGGGCCGCCGCAGCCTCTAGGTCAGGCACAGCGATGGCCACATGGTTCAAACGACCGATCATGGCAGGCTCCTTTTCGGGAAATGAACGCGGCCCTTATGCCGCCGGGGCAACACCAAAGCAAGTCGGCCATTTACCGGCCATTAGGGAGTTTTCGGCTTAGTACGGCCAGGTTTGAATTTGGAGGCGAAGATGTCTGACGATTTGGCACAGTTGATGCCGCTACGCCGCCCCACCACCGACCGGCCTCTTTTGGGCACAACTGTTTTGGTGGTGGAAGACAGCCGGTTTGCGTGCGAAGCGATGCGGCTTTTGTGCCTGCGCAGTGGGGCGCGGATCCGCCGGGCCGATTGTTTGGCTTCTGCACGCCGGCATTTGGGCACGTACCGGCCAACAGCCATTATCATCGATTTAGGTCTGCCAGACGGGTCTGGCCGGGATTTGATCGAGGAGCTTGCTGCGACGATCAGCCGGGTGCCGGTGATCCTGGCCACAAGCGGTGATCCGACCATGGCGGATGGCGCCTTGGAAGCCGGTGCCGATGGGTTCCTGACAAAGCCTATCAACAGTCTGGGAACCTTCCAGCAGGCAATCCTGGACCATTTGCCGCAAACCGCGCGTCCGAGCGGCCCGAGAGAGATTTCGCGTGAAACCGTGAGCCCCGATCCCCTGGCCATGCGCGACGATCTGGCCCACATCGCCAATATCCTGTCCGGCTCAGCAAATGAGGACATTCTGGACTATGTCGCGCAGTTCCTGGCGAGCCTCGCCACCACGGCAACCGATGCCCCTTTGGCCAAGGCCGCGCAGGACCTTTCGGATGTTCGGGCCAATGGTCAGCCTTCGGGGGACGCCATTGCCCGGATTTCAGGCCTTGTGGGAGACCGGCTCGCCGCGAGCGGCCCCATCTGAAAAGGTCAGCGTGTCTCATCCGGTGGAGCCACCGGCGGGAATATTTAGGCCAATAAGCAGCGGATGGGCTATTGATGCGGATCTACCGTCGCAATCGCCGGTCGCGTCAGGTTGCCAAGAGATGTCCGCTGAACGCCAGACGCGTCGAAATTGCCTGGGTCCAGCCATGCGGCATAGGCCTCTTTCAGCTGCGGCCATTCAGCGTCGATGGCAGCGAACCAGGCCGTATCACGGTTCCGCCCCTTGACGATCATGGCCTGACGAAAAACGCCTTCGAAGGAAAGGCCAAGGCGTTGAGCAGCCCGGCGCGACGGCAGGTTGAGCGCATTGCATTTCCATTCGAGCCGCCGGTAGCCCGCCTCAAACGCCCACCCAATCATAAGGGTCAGGGCTTCGGTTGCGGCGCGGCTCCGTTGGAGCGCGGGAGAAAAGCAAATGTCGCCGATCTCGATCGACCCTGCCGCGGGATTGATCCGCATGAAACTGGCCACTCCGGTCCACTGTCCAGTCTCAGATCGGATCACGTAATATACGCTTTCGCCCTTGGAGGCTGCACCGGCCACCCATGTGCGATACTCTTCAAGGGTCTGGAACGGCTCATAGAACAGCCAGTCCCAAATTCCGTCATCGGCAGAGTTCGCCGCAAACAGATCTTCTGCATGGGCGAGTTTTAATCGCTCCAGACGGGTGTAACGCCCGTCCAGAACTTCAGGACCCGGCCAAGGCGGGGGCAGCCAGCCCGGCAGCGCGGCATTCAGGTCGCGGTTCACTTAGCTTTCGGGCTCCACAACCCGCAAAGAAAGGTCGCGCAATTGCTCGTTCGTTGGCTCTGATGGTGCCCCCATCATCAGATCCTCGGCCCGCTGGTTCATCGGGAACATGATGACCTCGCGAATGTTCACCTCGTCCGCAAGCAGCATCACGATCCGGTCGATCCCCGCCGCGCAGCCGCCATGCGGGGGCGCACCGAACTTGAAAGCATTGAACAGTCCGCCAAACCGGCTTTTGACGTCGTCCTCACCGTAGCCCGCAATCTCAAACGCCTTCAGCATGATCTCGGGCCGGTGGTTTCGGATCGCGCCGCTGATCAGTTCATAGCCGTTGCAGGCCAGGTCATACTGGTAGCCCAAGACCTTCAGCGGGTCGCCTTCCAGCGCCGCCATCCCGCCCTGGGGCATGGAAAACGGGTTATGCTCAAAGTCGATCTCGCCCGTTTCGTCATCTTTCTCATAGATCGGGAAATCGACGATCCAGGCAAAGGCAAAGCGTTCAGTATCGGTCAGACCAAGCTCCTCGCCGATGGTGACACGCGCCTTGCCCGCCACCGTCTGGAAGGTCGCAGGTTTGCCACCCAGAAAGAAGGCCGCATCCCCGACGCCAAGCCCCAACTGCTGGCGGATCGCCTCCGTCCGTTCCGGGCCGATGTTCTTGGCCAGCGGTCCCGCAGCTTCCATCCCGTCGGATCCCTCCCGCCAGAAGATGTACCCCATGCCGGGCAGACCCTCTTTCTGGGCAAAAGCGTTCATCCGGTCGCAGAACTTCCGGCTGCCACCCTTGGGCGCGGGGATGGCGCGGATCTCGGTGCCGTCCTGCTCCAACAGCTTTGCGAAGATCGCAAAGCCAGAATCGCGGAAGTGGTCACTGACCACTTGCATTTTAATAGGGTTGCGCAGGTCGGGCTTATCCGTGCCGTACCAAAGGGCCGCGTCGCGGTAGCTGATCTGGGGCCATTCAGTATCGACCGCACGGCCACCACCGAACTCTTCGAACAACCCGGTCAAAACCGGTTGAATCGTATTGAAAACATCCTGTTGCTCGACGAAGCTCATTTCCAGATCCAGCTGGTAAAAGTCCGTCGGCGAGCGGTCTGCCCTTGGGTCTTCATCCCGGAAACAGGGCGCGATCTGGAAATATTTGTCGTAGCCCGACATCATGATCAGCTGCTTGAACTGCTGCGGCGCCTGCGGCAGCGCGTAGAACTTGCCGGGATGGAGGCGCGAGGGCACCAGAAAGTCGCGCGCGCCTTCGGGGCTGGAAGCGGTGATCACCGGCGTCTGATATTCGCGAAAGCCGATATCCCACATCCGACGCCGGATTGAAGCGATAACATCGCTTCGCAACGTCATGTTTTTTTGCAGCTTTTCCCGCCGCAAGTCGAGATAGCGATAGCGCAGGCGGGTCTCTTCCGGATATTCCTGATCGCCGAAGACCATCAACGGCAATTCTTCCGCCGCACCCAGCACTTCCAGATCCCGGACAAAGACCTCAATCTCGCCTGTTGGGATTTTGGGATTCACCAACGATTCATCCCGCGCCTTCACCTCTCCGTCGATCCGGAT